>DASZLR010000239.1:0-13091 GCA_035552275.1 Pseudonocardiaceae bacterium
GCTCGCGCGATCTCCGGACGGCCGCGTGGGTGCTGGTGTTCTGCGGCTTGGCCGTCGCCGGCTGGACCGGATGCCGGCTGCGCGATGACGCGACCAGTCCGCTGGTCCCGCTCACGGCGCGCGGCGCCGCCGTCGAGCTGCGAGTCGAGGTCGCCAAGCCGCCGAAACCGGTGTCCACACCGGGTTTCGCCGGCCGGCCGGGCGGCGTTCGCTCGGTGCTGATCCAGGCCGACGCGCTCCAACTCGTGCGGGCCGGAACACCCGTCTCCGTTTCCGGCTCGGTGCTCCTGATCGCGCCCGCCCATGGCTGGACCGGCCTGCTGCGCGGGCAGCAGCTGAACGCCTGGGGCGCGCTGACCGAACCGTCCATTCAGGATGGAACAGTCGCGGTGCTGCGGGTTCGCGGAAGTCCGCGGCAGGTCACCGCCGCGCCGGTGTGGGAGCGGGCGGCCGAATCGCTGCGCGCCGGCCTGCGCGGTGCCGCCGCCGGGCTGCCCGATGATGAGCGCGCGTTGCTGCCCGCCGTGGTCGTCGGCGACGACAGCGGGCTGCGGCCGACCGTGCTGTCGGACTTCCGCACGTCCGGGATGGCATATCTGCTCGCGGTGGGCGGATTCCATTTCATGATCGTGTGCGGTGGGCTGTTGTGGTTGCTGCGCAAGCTGACCATTGGCCCGCGCACCCGTGCGGTGGTGACCGGCCTGATGCTGGCGGCCTTCCTGGAAGTCGCCGGCCCCAAGCCATCGGTGCTGCGTGCCGCCTTCATGGTCGGCGTGGGTCTGCTGGCGCTGGGCAGTGGCCGGCCGAGATCGGCGGTGCCGGCGCTGGCCACCTCGGAGATCGTGTTGCTGTTGTGGCATCCGGAGTTCGGCGCGGACATCGGGTTCGCGCTGTCGGTCGCCGCCACCACGGCGATGGTGCTGTTGGCGCGGCCGACCGCCGCGGCTTTGCGTCGGCGCGGTGTTCCACCGGGTATCGCCGAACTGCTCGCCATCGCGGTCGTCGCGCATCTCGCCACGGCGCCGTTTGTGGCCGCGGCGTACGGACAGTTCAGCGTGGCGGCGGTGGGCGCGAACCTGTTGGCGGAGCCGGCGTTCGTGCCAACGATGCTGCTGGGCGCCCTGGTCATCGCGATTGCCCCGTTGTCTGGCTGGCTGGCGGCTCTGATCGCGCATCTCACCCAGCCGACGACCTGGTGGCTGCTCGCGGTCGCGCGGCGCGCCGCGCGGCTGCCGTCGGCGTCGCTTGCCTGGCCGACCGGCGTGCTGGGTGGGGTCGCGCTGGCTGCGGTGATCCTGGCGGTTGTGGTGTTGTTGCGGTTCCGGCGAATTCGGGTGTTGCTGGCCGCGGCGCTGGCCGGTGTGTTCGTGGTGCTGATCCCGGTCCGAGTGCTCGCCCCTGGCTGGCCGCCGGCCGGCTGGGCGATGGTCGACTGCGACGTCGGCCAGGGCGACGGGGAGGTGCTCGCCACCGCCGATCCCGGTCGGGCCGTGGTGGTCGACTCGGGCCCGGACGAGGACGCGATCGACGAGTGCCTGAGCCGGCTCGACGTCAGCCGTGTTCCGCTCGTGGTACTCAGCCACCTGCATGCCGATCACGTCGGCGGGCTCGCGGCGGTACTGCGCGACCGGTCCGTCGGGGCGGTAGCCGTTGGCCCGTCCCGGGTGCCGGCCTGGGCATGGGTGAAGGTGCGCGCCGAGTCCGCTGCCGCCGGGGTGCCGGTGGTGCAGCTCAATCCTGGTGAGCGGCTGAGTTGGCCGGGCCTCACCATTGAGGTGATCGGGCCGCCGGCGGCCGAGTCGTGGCCCGGCGGTGACGACCCGTCCGGCACGGTGGTCAACAACAGCTCTTTGGTGCTCCGGGCGACCACGACCGCCGGCCGGGTGCTGCTCACCGGCGATGTCGAATTGCAGGCTCAGGCCGACCTGCTCAACGCGCGTCTCGATCTGACCGCGGACATCCTCAAGATCCCGCACCACGGCTCACGCTATTCCAGCCCAAGCTTCCTGGACGCGGTGCACGCCCGGGTCGCGGTGGCCAGTGTGGGCGCCGGAAACCCGTACGGACACCCCAGTCCGCTGACGCTGGGCCGGCTGTCCGCCGACGGCGCCTTGGTCCTGCGCACCGACCAGGACGGCGACGTCGCCGTCCTGCCCGGCCCCAACGGTCCGGAGGTCGTTCGCCGAGGCGACCCGCGCCCGGGCCCGCGCGCCCCGCCGGCCGCCCGCCGGTAGCCGGCCGGCGAACGGGCGGCCGGCGGCTGATGGGTGGTGGCGGCGGGCGGGTGGGCAAGGGGAGGGGGAAGGAGAGAAAGCCGTGAATCGGCAGCAGGCCACAGCCAAACCGCCACGGATCAGCCAACGGGGTAGCCACGGACCCAGCCAATGCGGCGGACTCGGGGCGAAACCAGGCACCGGTCTGGGTGGCCAACCGCGCCCAATACGCCGCGGATCCGCGACCGGACCTGCCAGCCGGAGCCGTACTGGGACTCGGCCGGCCGGACCGGGGACGACAGTCGCGAATCCGAGCTCGCGAATCCTGGGCCGCGAGTCCCAGGCGGAAACCGCTACAAGCCCAGTGCCTCGCGGACGGCCTGACTGGTCGGGGCCACAGTGGCCTTCGGGCCGACTCGGTCTTCTAGGGCGTCGAGGGTCTTCAGGCCGTCGCCGGTGATCAGCAACACGGTCTCGGCGTCCGGGTCGAGTTGGCCCGTCTCGATCAGCTTCTTGGCGGTCGCGACGGTCACCCCGCCGGCGGTCTCGGTGAAGATGCCCTCCGTGCGGGCCAGCAGCCGGATGCCGTCGACCACCTCGTCGTCGGTGACGTCCTCGATCGCGCCACCGGTGCGCCGCACGGTGTCCAGCACGTAGGGGCCGTCAGCGGGTGCCCCGATGGCCAGCGACCGGGCGATGGTGTCCGGCCGCACCGGCTGCACCACGTCGGTACCCGCCTTGAACGCCACCGAGACCGGCGAGCAGCCAGTGGCCTGTGCGCCGAACACCCGGTACGGCGTCTGCTCGACCAGTCCGAGCTCACCCAGCTCGCGGAAGCCCTTGTCCACTTTGGTCAATTGGGAGCCGGATGCGATGGGGACCACGATCTGTTCCGGCAACCGCCAGCCAAGCTGCTCGGCGACCTCGAACCCGAGGGTCTTCGAGCCCTCCGCGTAGTACGGCCGGACGTTGACGTTGACGAACGCCCAGTCCTCGTGCTCGGCGGCCAACTCGGTGGCGATCCGGTTGACGTCGTCGTAGTTGCCGTCCACGGCGATCAGGTCGCCGTCGTACACGGCGGTGGTCAGCACCTTCGCCCGTTCCAGTGAAGACGGGATCAGCACCACCGAACGCCAGCCGGCGCGGGCGGCCGCGGCGGCCGTGGCGTTGGCCAGGTTGCCGGTCGACGGGCAGGCCAGCACCCGGAAGCCCAACTCGCGCGCCGCGGCCAACGCCACGCCCACGACCCGGTCCTTGAACGAGTGGGTGGGGTTGCCGGTGTCGTCCTTGACCCACAGCCGGCGCACGCCGAGTGCGGCGGCCAGCCGGTCGGCGCGCACCAACCGGGTCAGGCCCGGCTCGGTGTTCGGGTACTCCGTCACGTTCGTCGGCACCGGCAGCAACTGCTGGTACCGCCAGATCGACTTCGGCCCGGCTTCGATGTCTTCCCGGCGAAGCGCGGAGAACTCGTAGGCCACCTCCAGTGGCCCGAAACACTCCGAACAGGCGAACTCGGGGGCGAGCGGAGTCAGGTTGCCGCATTCCCGGCAGGACAGGGCACGCGCGGGCCCGAGATCGAAACCGGTGGCGGCGTTGGACGGGCGGACAGCCGTAGTCATCGCGAGGTCACTCCTCATCTTTCCCGCGTAGCGGGTCGGAATTGGCACCGTGGTCGTCGACGCCTCGCGAGTGATGGGCAGTGATGTGCCGGAGACATCACGCTGACATACCGCTGAACAGTCGACGCTGGTTGCCGGGGCTTCGTCGGGCCGATCCCTCTGCCCCTCTGGATGAGCCATGTTCAGTTGTACGAGCCACGTTACGACACCATTGCGTCGTTCGGCTAGCTGGGTTCCATCGGATGAACCCGCCGGCACGCCCGACGCGGGCGGGTTCGGGGCGTGCGAGGATGCCACGGTGACCGCGGTGACCACAGCCGGCGACGTGCCACCCACCCTGCTTCTCCTTGTCGGAGACGAGGAGTTTCTGGTCGAACGCGCGGTGGGCGATGTCGTTGCCGCACTCCGTCGAATCGACCCGCAGACCGAGCTGCGCCGTGCCCCGGTGAGCGAACTCACCCTGCCTGAGCTGACCGAACTGCTCAGCCCGTCGCTGTTCGGCGAGTCCCGGGTCGTCGTGCTGGGCGGCGCGCAGGAAGCCGGCAAGGACATCGCCGGGGCCCTGCTCGGCTACGCGAAGGACCCGGCCGACGGCCTGACCCTGGTGGTCGCCCATTCGGGCGGCGGCCGGAGCAAGGCAGGCAAGGAACTGCCGGCGGCGCTGCGCAAGGCGGGCGCCGAGATCGTCGAGTGCGCCAAGATCACCAAGCAGGCGGACCGGGATGCGTTCGTCCGCGCCGAGATCCGCCGGGCCGGCGGCCGGATCGACGCGGCCGCCAGCGCCGCGCTGCTCGAATCGGTTGGCTCCGACCTGCGGGAGCTGTCCGCCGCCGCCTCGCAACTGGTCGCCGACACCGGCGGTGCCGTGGACGAGCCGGCGGTCCGGCGCTACCACCGGGGCCGAGCCGAGGTGACCGGGTTCGTCGTCGCGGAGAAGGCCGTCAACGGCGACCGGGCCGGCGCGTTGGAAGCCCTGCGCTGGGCGAGCCTGCTCGGCGTGCCGCATGTGCTGGTCGCGGACGCGCTCGCGGACGCGGTGCGGACGGTCGCCCGAGTCGCCGCTGTAGGTCGTTCCGACCCGTTCCGGCTGGCCAGCGAGTTGGGCATGCCGCCGTGGAAGGTGAAACGCGCGCTGGCCCAGGCGCGCGGCTGGGACGAGGCCGGCCTGGCCGACGCGATGCAGATCGTCGCCGCCGTCAACGCGGACGTGAAGGGCGCGGCCGCCGACTTCGACTACGCGTTGGAGCGCGCCGTGCTGCGGGTGGCCGGCATCCCCGCCGGCCGAGCCGCCAGCCAGGCCGCCGGCCGAGCCACGAATCGTGCCGCCGATCGAGCGGGCAGTCGCGCCGGCGCCAGCGGTCGCCGATGACCAACTGGTCCGTGGAACGGGCCGTTAACAACCTCGTGACGTCCGGGTAGTGCGTTTTCCCCGCTTCGTGGGTGAACATGAAGGTCATGGGGCGAACCGAGGCGCTAACCCTGACAACGGGACTGACCACCGGTACCGGCCGGCGAGCCCGCGCCGCGCCGGTTGCTCGCGCGGGCGCGCTGTTCGAGCGGTACCTCGATCCGACCGGACCGTATGCGGCCGCCTACGACGAGATGTTCGCCGCCGACGACGCCGTGCGCCCGTCCTACCGCGCGCTGCACGAGTCGATCGCCGGTCTGGACGCGGCGGACCTGACCGCCCGCGCCGCCGCGCTGGACCGGGCCCTGGCCGACCAGGGGATCACCTTCTCGCTGTCCGGCAAGGAACGGCCGTTGCCGCTGGACCTGGTGCCCAGGGTGATCGCGGCCGCCGACTGGGCGAAGGTGGAACGCGGTGTGACCCAGCGGGTCCGCGCCCTGGAGGCGTTTCTGGCCGACGTGTACGGCGAGGGCCGCATCCTGCGCGACCGGGTGCTGCCGCGTCGGCTGATCACCTCCTGCCCGCACTACCACCGTGAGGCGGTCGGGGTGGCGCCGCCCAACGGGGTGCGCATCCATGTCGCCGGGATCGACGTGGTGCGCGACGGCGCTGGCGTGTTCCGGGTGTTGGAGGACAATCTGCGCTCGCCGTCCGGGGTCTCCTACGTGATGGAGAACCGGCGCACGATGGCTCGGGTGTTCCCGGACCTGTTCGCCCGCTACCGGGTCCGGCCGGTTGGTGACTACGCCACTCACCTGCTGCGCGCGCTGCGGGCCGCCGCGCCGCATGTCGCCGAGCCGATGATCGTCGTGCTCACTCCGGGCGTGTACAACTCGGCGTATTTCGAGCACTCGCTGCTGGCCCGGCAGATGGGCGTGGAACTGGTGGAGGGCCGGGATCTGCTCTGCCGGGACAACGCGGTCTACATCCGCACCACCGAGGGCGAGCGGCAGGTGGACGTGATCTACCGCCGCATCGACGACGAGTTCCTCGATCCGGTGCACTTCCGGCCGGACTCGGTGCTCGGCGTGGCCGGCGCGCTCAACGCCGCCCGGGACGGCAATGTGGTGATCGCCAACGCGATCGGCAACGGCGTCGGCGACGACAAGCTGGTCTACACCTACGTGCCCGAGATGGTCCGCTACTACCTCGGCGAGAAGCCCATTCTGCCCAATGTGGACACCTTCCGGTGCTGGCTGCCGGACGAGCTCGCACATGTGCTGGACCACCTGGACGAGCTGGTGATCAAGCCGGTCGAAGGCTCCGGCGGCTACGGGATCGTGTTCGGCCCCCACGCGTCCGCCAAGGAACTGGCCGCGGTGCGCCGGCGGGTGCGGGCCAACCCGCGCGGCTGGATCGCGCAGCCGGTCGTGCAACTGTCCACCGTTCCGGCGAAGGTCGGCGACCGGCTGGTGCCCCGGCATGTCGACCTGCGACCGTTCGCGGTCAATGACGGGACCGACGTCTTTGTGCTGCCCGGCGGGCTGACCAGGGTCGCCTTGCCCGAGGGCAGCATGGTGGTGAACTCGTCGCAGGGCGGCGGCTCCAAGGACACCTGGGTGCTGGCGCCGCGGTTCTCCGACGCCGCCCGGGAGCTCGCCGCCTCGGCGTTGGTGTCCAAGTCCAGTGTGGATGGAGTGCTGTCGCAGCGCGGCCCGGACCTGGCGGCCGAGCATCGGGTCGAGCTCACCATGCCGCAGCAGCAACAGCAGTGACCGGTAGCGGCAAGGAGGTGGCCTGAGTGCTCGCCCGAAACGCGGAATCGCTGTACTGGATCGGCCGATACGTCGAGCGGGCCGATGACACCGCGCGCATCCTGGACGTGTCGGTGCACGAACTGCTGGAGGACGCCAGCGTCGATCCGGACCTGGCGAGTCGTCAACTGCTGAACGTGCTGGGGATCGAGCCGTCGGCGGACGAGCCGCTGAACGTCTGGTCGCTGACCGAGCTGGTGGCCTACTCGGCCGGCAACAGCGGCTCCATCGTCGACTCGATCACCAGCGCGCGGGAGAACACCCGCGGCGCCCGCGAGGTGGTGCCGACCGAGCTGTGGCTGTGCCTCAACGCGACCTGGCGCGCACTGCCCGAGCGGGAAACGCATTCGCGTCGCGTGGGACCGCACGCATTTCTGTCCTTTGTGGAGGAGCGCGCCGCGATGTTCGCCGGCCTGGCCGACTCCACGATGAGCCGGGACGACGGCTGGCGGTTCCTGGTGCTGGGCCGATCTGTCGAGCGCGCCGACATGGTGCTGCGGCTGCTGCTGTCGCGGGTGCGGGACAAGGCGTCCTCGCCGGGCTGGATGACCGTGCTCCGCTCGGCCGGCGCGCAGGACACCTACCTGCGCACCTACCGGGGTGTGCTGGACGCCGGTCGGGTGGTGCAGTTCCTGTTGCGGGACAGGCTGTTCCCGCGTTCGGTGTTCCACGCGCTGCTCCAGGCAGAGTCCTGTCTGGAGGCGCTGGACCACCGGCCGGGCGAGCGGGTGGTGGAGAAGCCGGAGGCGCTGCGGCTGCTCGGCCGGGCCCGCAGCGAACTGGAGTTCCTGCGCCCGGACGACCTGCTGGATGGGCTGCCTCGCCGGCTGGGCGGGCTGCAGGCGACGATCAAAGAGGTCGGCGAGGCGGTGTCCGGCCAGTTCTTCCACACCGCTCCGTGGGTGGCCTGGGCGAACGCGGAGGTGCTGGCATGAGGATGGTGCACCAGTGAGCTGGCAGCTTCGGGTCGTGCACAGCACCGGCTACCGATACGAGGTCCCGGCGGCGCAGTCGTTCAACGAGGTTCGGCTGACGCCACGCGCCGACCGCCGGCAGGCCCTGCTGTTCTCCCGCATCGAGACCACCCCGTCCAGCCGGTTGTTCCGCTACACCGACTACTGGGGCACTGTGGTCAGCTCGTTCGATGTGCACGCCGCGCACACCGAGCTCAAGGTGGTCGCGTCCTCGGTGGTCGAGACCGCGAACGAGGCCGCGCCGGTGGAGCGCGTCGGCTGGCGCGACCTCCGGGAATCCGAGGTGTTGGACCGCTACGCGGAGTTCCTGCAGTCCACTCAGTACACGCCGGCGGATCGGGAGCTGACCTCGATGAGCCGGAAGCTGCGGCGCGGCAGTGAACCGGCCGAGGCGGTGCTCACCGCCGCGAACTGGGTGCACAAGCAGCTCACCTACCAGCCCGGCAGCACCGGCGTGCACAGCTCGGCCAGCGACGCCTGGCACGCCCGGGAAGGCGTCTGCCAGGACTACGCGCACGTCACGCTGGTTCTGTTGCGCGCCATGGGAATCCCGGCCCGCTACGTGTCCGGCTACCTGCACGCCCAGCCCGAGGCCGAGCTGGGCGAGGTGGTGCGCGGCGAGAGCCACGCCTGGATCGAGGCGTGGACCGGCGGCTGGTGGGCCTACGATCCGACGAACGCCATTCCGATCGGCGAGCGGCACGTGTGGGTGGCGGTCGGCCGGGACTACGCCGATGTCGCTCCGCTGAAGGGGATCTACAGCGGGGGCAACTCGTCGGCGCTGGACGTCTCGGTGGACGTCACCCGGCTCGCCTGAGCGGCGAGCGCAGGGTGACTACCCGGCTGATTACAGGGCGTTTGCCCGCTGCGCCATCGAAGACTTCTTGTTCGCCGCCTGGTTGGGGTGGATAACACCCTTGCTGGCCGCCTTGTCCAGCTTGCGGCTGGCTTCCTGCAGCAGCGTGACGGCCTTGTCCTTGTCACCGGCGTCGGCGGCCTCGCGGAACTTGCGAACGGCGGTCTTCACGGCGGACTTCACCGACTTGTTGCGCTGCCGGGCCTGCTCGTTGGTCCGGATCCGCTTGATCTGCGACTTGATGTTGGCCATGCGGCGGCGCTCCATTCAGTGCTGCTGGGGACGGTCATGCCGTGTTGGTGTGGCCCTGCCGCCGGTCGAACCGGCGTGGTGTGCAGGCTTCCTCCCTGACGGAATGCCACACGGCACGAGGGCCAAGGATAACAGGCATACCCGGTCGGTTCCGGCGCAGTGCCCGGCACACCGAACCCGAGTGGAGAGGCGGCCCATGAGTCCCGGTCTGAGTCCCGCGGCGATGCTGCTGATCGTGGTCGCCGCGGTGGCGCACGCCGGCTGGAACCTGTCCGCCAAGCGGGCCGGCGGCGGAGCGGTGTTCGCCTGGCTGTACCTGGCCGCGTCGATGGTGTTGCTGGTGCCGGCCGCCGTGCTGGACCTCATGCTCGGCCGGCAGCATCCCAGCTGGGTCTGGCTTGGCGCGGCCTCGGTCAGCGGGCTGCTGGAACTGGCCTACTTCCTGCTGCTGCGGCGTGGCTACGCGGTCGGCGACATGTCCGTGGTCTATCCGCTGGCCAGGGGCACCGGACCACTGCTGTCAGTGCTGGCCGCGGTGCTGCTGTTCGGCGAGCGGCTGTCCGCGATGGCGCTGGCTGGTGCGGGCGCGGTGGTCGCCGGGGTGGTCGTGATCGGCTCCGGGCGCTCGGGCGACGCTGGGCAGCATCCGGGCCGGAACCTGCGATCACTGGGATACGCGCTGGCCACCGGCGCCACCATCGCCGCCTACACACTGTGGGATGCGAACGCGGTCACCACGCTCGGCGTGCCGCCGCTGATCGAGTTCGCCGGCGGCACCGTGGTTCAGGTGCTGGCGATGACGCCGTACGCGCTGCTGCGGCGCCGGTCGCTGCCGGAGCTGTGGCGGGCCCACCGCGTCGACGCGCTGGTGATCGCGGTGCTCTCGCCGCTGGCCTATGTGCTGGTGCTGTACGCGATGCGGATCGCGCCGGTGGCGCTGGTCGCGCCGGCCCGTGAGCTGAGCATCGTGGTGGGCGGCGTGATCGCGTGGCGGGTGCTGGGCGAGCCGCGGCCGGTTCGCCGGCTGACCGGTTCGGTGATCGTGCTCGCCGGGGTGGTCGCACTGGCCCTGTCCTGACGGGCGGGGTATCCATGTTTCCCATGGAGGTCCTGAGCAGCCGGTTGCTGATCCGGCCACGCGACCCGGAGACGACCACCGCCTTCTATCGGGAGGTGCTCGGTCTCGCCGTCTACCGGGAGTTCCCCGGTGGCACGGTGTTCTTCCTGGGCCAGAGCCTGCTGGAAGTGTCCGGCTCGTCAGATGCGGAATCGATGGTCAGCCCGGTCACCCAGCTGTGGTTGCAGGTGCGTGACCTGCGAGGAACCACGGCTGAGCTGAAGCTTCGTGGTGTTCCGGTGCTGCGGGAGCCGCGCCGGGAGCCGTGGGGACTGGAGGAGATGTGGATCGCCGACCCGGACGGCCTGCGCATCGTGCTGGTCGAGGTGCCCGAGGGCCATCCGATCCGCACCGACACCCGCCGCCGGTGAGCTGGACTGCCGGCGCGCGGGCCCGGCGTCGACCCGTGGGACCATGGAGCGACTGATCCCGAGTTCCATCCCGCGAGGAAACCCGATTGAGCACGTTCGCCGACACGACCTTCACGCCGCCGGAGCGCATCCGGAATTTCTGCATCATCGCCCACATCGACCACGGGAAGTCCACCCTGGCCGACCGGATGCTGCAGCTCACCGGTGTGGTTGAGGGTCGCGCCATGCGGGCCCAGTACCTCGACCGGATGGACATCGAGCGTGAGCGCGGCATCACGATCAAGGCGCAGAACGTCCGGCTGCCCTGGGTGGCCAGCGATGCCGACGGTCGCGACACCGAGTTCGTGCTGCACCTCATCGACACTCCTGGCCACGTGGACTTCACCTACGAGGTGTCCCGCTCGCTGGCCGCCTGCGAGGGCGCGATCCTGCTGGTGGACGCGGCGCAGGGGATCGAGGCGCAGACGCTGGCGAACCTGTATCTCGCGCTGGAGAACGATCTCGCCGTCATCCCGGTGCTGAACAAGATCGACCTGCCGGCGGCCGAGCCCGAGCGATACGCGGCCGAACTGGCGCACATCATCGGCTGCGATCCTGGCGATGTGCTGCGGGTCTCGGCGAAGACCGGCGCCGGTGTCCGGGAGCTGTTGGACGAGGTGGTGCGGAAGGTGCCGGCGCCGAAGGGGGACTCGGACGCGCCGGCCCGCGCGTTGATCTTCGACTCGGTGTACGACACGTACCGGGGCGTCATCACCTACATCCGGGTCATCGACGGCAAGATCACCCCGCGCGAGCGCATCCGGATGATGTCGACCAATGCCACCCACGAGCTGTTGGAGGTCGGCGTGATCTCGCCGGAGCCGAAGCCCAGCGTGGGCCTCGGGGTCGGCGAGGTCGGCTATCTGATCACCGGTGTGAAGGACGTCCGGCAGTCCAAGGTCGGCGACACGGTGACCAGCGAGCGCAAGGGCGCGACCACGGCGCTGGGTGGCTACCGCGAGCCGCGGCCGATGGTCTACGCGGGCCTGTACCCGGTGGACGGCTCGGACTACCCGGAGCTGCGCGAGGCGCTGGAGAAGCTGCAACTCAACGACGCCGCGCTGACGTTCCAGCCGGAGACATCCGCGGCGCTGGGCTTCGGTTTCCGCTGCGGCTTCCTCGGCCTGCTGCACCTGGAGATCACTCGGGACCGGCTGGAGCGCGAGGCCGGGCTTGATCTGATCTCCACCGCGCCGAACGTGGTGTACCGGGTCGTGTTGGACGACGGCACGGAGAGCATCGTGACCAACCCGTCCGACTGGGTGGCCGGCCGGATCAGCGAGATCTACGAGCCGATCGTGAAGATCACCGTCATTTCGCCGGCAGAGTTCATCGGCGCGATCATGGAGCTGTGCCAGTCCCGGCGCGGCCAGCTCGGCGGGATGGACTACCTGTCCGACACCCGGGTCGAGATGCGCTACACCATGCCGCTGGCGGAGATCATCTTCGACTTCTTCGACGCACTGAAGTCCCGCACCCGTGGCTATGCCTCGCTGGATTACGAGGAGGCCGGCGAGCAGGCCGCCGATCTGGTCAAGGTGGACATCCTGTTGCAGGGCGAGCCGGTGGACGCGTTCAGCGCCATCGTGCACCGGGACGCCGCCTACGGATACGGCACCAGGATGGCCACCCGACTGCGCGAGCTGATTCCGCGGCAGCAGTTCGAGGTGCCGATCCAGGCCGCGATCGGGTCGCGGGTGATCGCCCGGGAGACCATCCGCGCGATGCGCAAGGACGTGCTCGCCAAGTGCTACGGCGGCGACATCACCCGCAAGCGCAAGCTGCTGGAGAAGCAGAAGGAAGGCAAGAAGCGGATGAAGATGGTCGGCCGGGTCGAGGTGCCGCAGGAGGCGTTCGTGGCCGCCCTGTCCACCGATGACTCTGGTGAGAAGGGCAAGTCCAAAAAGTAGTCCGCGCGGCGGATGATCAGCGGACGAGCACGACCTTGCCCGCCGTCTCACCGTCCAACACCGTGCGCAGGCCCTGTTCCGCCTTCTCGAACGGCAGTTCGGCGCCGATCGTCGGCCGGATCTTGGCCTGTGCGCAGAAGCTGAGCAGATCGGCCAGCTCCGCCTTGGTGCCCATGGTCGAGCCGATCACCCGCAGCTGTAGGAAGAACAGCCGCTGCAACTCGGCGGCGGTGGCGTCGCCGCTGGTCGCACCGGAGATCACCACGGCGCCGCCCGGCTTCACCGATTTCATCGAGTGCGACCAGGTCGCCCGGCCCACGGTCTCGAACACCCCGTCGACCCGCTCGGGCAGCCGGGCGCCGGACTCGAAGGTGCCGTCCGCGCCGAGTTTGGCGGCCAGTTGGCGCTTCTGCTCGGTGCGGCCGGTTACCCACACCCGCATCCCGGCGGCCTTGCCGAGCGCGATCAGCGCGGTGGAGACGCCGCCGGAAGCGCCCTGAACCAGCATGGTCTGGCCGGGCCGCAGTCCGGATTGGACGAACAACATCCGGTACGCGGTCAGCCAGGCGGTGCCCATG
>DASZLR010000240.1:0-11437 GCA_035552275.1 Pseudonocardiaceae bacterium
TGATCTCGCAACGGATGCGCGGCCGCGACGAGCCCGCCAAGGCCGAAATGTCCGCGCCTGCCGCTCAGCCGGAGCCGGCCCCCGAGCCTGTTCCCGCCGGCTGACGCCGGTCGAACAACAGGTTTCCCAGCATTGCGGACCGGGTTGGTGGGGGCACCGGGGCATCGGTGCCCCCACCAGTATCGGCAGCGAACTCAGAGCAGTTCGGTGCCGATGAACGGGCCGGTCACGGTGCCGATGGAACCCTTCACGGTGAACGTGCCGGCGGCGGCGGTGCCGTTGAGGACGAACACCGCGTTGAACGAGCCGCTGCCCGAACCCAGCGGGGTCTGCAGCGTGAACGAGCCGGAACCGGAACCGCTGGGCGAGACCGTGCCGCTCAACGAGCCGCTGGTCGTGCCGAGCGGGGTGACGCCGGTGCACTGGCCGGCGACGGCATGGCTGCTCAGGTTCAGGTGGTAAGTGCAGTTCAGCGAGCCGCCGAGCTCAAGATTGAGCGGCTGCGCGCTGGCCATCGTGGGAACCGTGACGGCGAGTGCACCCAGCGCGGCCAAACCGGCGCCGATGGCGATCAGTCGCTTGGTGGGTTTCATCTCGGACCTTCCTGCGGGGCGAAGGGGACGTCGAGAAGCCCGTCCTCACCCTGTCTTACGCGGCCACGACCGCGGTCCGTCGGAGAAAGATTCGAGATTTTTTCAATCAGTGCGGCAGGAGGTCGCCCGCGATCGACTTGACAGGCGCCACCAGCGGCGCCAACGGTCCGGACGCGATGCCCGGAATCGGCAGCTTCGCCGGCAACGGCACCGAGGTCGGCAGCGGAAGCGCGCTCGGCAGCGGGATCAGATGAGCCGCCGCGGGCGGCAAGGTGAGCTGCGGCAGTGGAAGCCGGGGCAGGCCGGGTATCGCGATCCCGGCGGGTGTCGGCGTGGCGGATGCCGTGGTCGGCGCCGTCGAACGGTGGTCGATCACCGGGGAAGTAGGCGGGCGATGGCTGTTCGCGGCCGTGGGCGCCGGCGCCTGGATCGCGGGTGGCGCGGGGAGCGCGGCGGCGTTCGGTGGCGCGCTGCCGCCTTGCACCAGCACCGCGGCGACCACGACACCGGTCGCGCCCACCGCCGAGGTCGTGCCCACCGCGACCGCGCCACCGGCCCGAGCGACGCCGGCCGCCCACCGCCAGGCGAACAGCACTGCCGCCGCCGACAAGCCGAGCAGCGCCCGCATCGCCAGCCGGCCACGGGCCAACAGCGATTCGGCCGCGTGCTGGCTGACCCCCAGCAACCTCGCCACCCCGGCCACGTCCAGCCCGGCCGCGCGCAGCGACAGCGCACGCGCCTGGCGGCCCGGCAGCTCCGTCACCCGCTGCGCGATCCAGGCCGCCTCGGCCCGGTCGCACACCACCTGTTCACACGACGGGGTCACCGTCTGCGCGCCGGCCCGAGCCCAGTGCCGGTGCTCCCGGCCGCGGTGGCGCACCACGTCGACACACAGCCGGACTGTCACCGTGGTGAGCCAGGCCGCCAGCCGGTCCTCGTCCAGTGTCGTGCGTTCCATCGCCCGGACAAGCGCCTCCGCGACGACGTCCTCAGCGTCCTGTTCGCTGGCCGTGCGACGGCGGGCCAGCCGCAACAATCGCGGCCGTTCCACTTCCAGCAATTCCCAGCGGGACGGCATATCAGGCAAAGCGGCGACCTGACGTGGCACAATTTGAATGGTACTTCGAATTGTTCGCGACACCACGAGAAATTATTTGGCAATTACGCCGAAAGATCGCGTTTAACAATTAGCACCACCGCACAGTAACGCAGAAGGGCGGCCACTGTGGGTTGTTCGGTGCGTGCCCGTGGCGGTTGACCGCGTCCGCTGGCCGGCCGTCGTTTGCGCTGGGTAGCCGCGTGCGAGGATGGCCGGGTGACGACCACGACCGTGCTGCTGATCGTCCTCGCTGTTGTCGTTGTGCTGCTGGTGATCCTCGCCGCCGGCCTGATCGTGGCCCGGCGTCGCCGGATCAGCCTCGGCGGGCGATCCGAGGCGCCGGACCAACCCCGGACCGGCTATCAGGCCGACAGCGCCATCACGCTGGCACCCGGCGGCAAACCCGAGAAACCGGAGCATCCGGTCGGCGACCGCACCGAGGTCGACGGCCAGCCCGGAATCGGCGACGACGCGTCCGTGCCGCGCGACGCGCCCAAACGCGGCATCGTCGACGTCACCCTGCCCACCGAGCAGGAGCAGGAACAGTCGTCCTCGGTGCTGACCGACATCGAGAAAGCCGACGAGATCGCGCCGGCCGAGGGCCGGTTGGAGCGGCTGCGCGGCCGACTGTCCCGCTCGCAGTCCACGCTCGGCCAGGGCCTGCTCGGCCTGCTCGGCGCGGGCGATCTGGACGAGGACTCCTGGACCGAGGTCGAGGACACCCTGTTGCTGGCCGACCTCGGCTCGGCGACCACGACCGAGATCGTGGACCGGCTGCGCTCCGAGCTGAGCGCCCAGGGCGTGCGGACCGCCGAGCAGGCCCGTGCCGTGCTGCGCTCGGTGCTGGTCGACGCGCTGCACCCGACCATGGACCGGGCCGTGCGGGCGTTGCCGCATCCCGAAGGCCCGGCCGTGGTGCTGATCGCCGGCGTCAACGGCACTGGCAAGACGACCACCGCCGGCAAGCTGGCCCGAGTGCTGGTCGCCGAAGGCCGGCAGGTGCTGCTCGGCGCGGCCGACACGTTCCGGGCCGCCGCCGCCGACCAGTTGCAGACCTGGGCGCAGCGGGTCGGCGCCGAGGTGGTGCGCGGCGCGGAGGGCGCGGACCCGGCCGCCGTCGCGTTCGACGCCGTGAAGCGCGGCGCGGAGGCCGGCGTCGACGCGGTCCTGATCGACACCGCCGGCCGCCTGCACACCAAGACCGGCCTGATGGACCAGCTCGGCAAGGTCAAGCGAGTGGTGGAGAAGCAGACCAAGGTGGACGAGGTGCTGCTCGTGCTGGACGCCACCACCGGCCAGAACGGGCTGACCCAGGCCCGGGTGTTCGGCGAGGTGGTCGACGTGACCGGCATCGTGCTGACCAAGCTGGACGGCACCGCCAAGGGCGGCATCGTGTTCCAGGTGCAGCGCGAGTTGGCGGTGCCGGTCAAGCTGGTCGGCCTCGGCGAAGGCCCGGACGACCTGGCCCCGTTCGAGCCGGCCGCGTTCGTGGATGCCCTGCTCGGGACCTGAAGCCGGCCGCGCGGGACGCCACGGTCGGCGGCAGGCGAGCCGCCGGCACCCCGAGTAGGTTGACACCCGTCGGAACGGGTGTGAACCAGGCGGGAGTGACCTTGCCATGATCGTTCGTCGGGTGGCTCGGCTGTTGCTGGCGAGTGTGTTCGTCTATGGCGGCGTGGACACGCTGCGCAACCCGGGGCCGCGGGTGAAGATGGCGGCGCCGTTCGTGGACAAGACGGTCGAGCGGTTCAAAGACCAGCTGCCCGAGCAGGTGCCCACCGATCCGGCGACACTCGTTCGGCTGGACGCGGCCATCAAGGTGGTGGCCGGGCTCGCGCTGGCGTTCGGCCGGTTCCCGAGGCTCGCGGCGCTCGCGCTGGCCGGCTCCATGGTGCCCACCACGCTCGCCGGGCACTCGTTCTGGGAGCACGAGGACCCGGCCGTGCGCGGCGCCCAGCAGACCCATTTCCTGAAGAACGTGAGCCTGCTCGGCGGCCTGCTGCTGGCCGTCGCCGACCGGGGCAAGAAGGACCGGTCGAAGCGGGCCGCGAAGGACGCCAGGAAAAAGCCGGCGAACAAGCCCGCGAAGAAGGCTGTGAGCAAGCCGGCGAAGGCCGGTTGACCTGCTGATGCTCCTCGCCCCGATCCGGTCGGCCGGCGATGGTCGGCTAACAACAGATTTCGTCCGGGATCACGGAGAGCGCATAAACCGCCCCAGCGGTGTCACACGCCTGTAACAAAGCACTGGAGATAGTTCACCTGTTGGAAACCTCTCACGCCTTTGGGTGAAACAGCTCCTTCGGATGCTTCGCCCATCTGGTTTCGTTCAGGAGGATGACTGTGCTCAATTCGGGAGACACCGCCTGGGTGCTGGCAAGCGCCGCCCTGGTGATGTTGATGACGCCTGGCCTGGCGTTCTTCTACGGTGGCATGACGGGCAAGCGCAGCACGCTCAACATGCTGATGATGAACTTCATCGCGCTGGCGGTCGTCGGCGTGCTGTGGATGCTCTACGGCTATAGCGAGGCGTTCGGCAGCGATGCGTTCGGCGGCCTGGTCGGCGACATGCACAACGTGTTGCTACACAACACGATTGGCATGCTCGCCGGATCGAAGCCGGACCAGATATCGTCGCTGTCGTTCGTGATGTTCCAGCTGATGTTCGCGGTGATCACGCCCGCGCTGATCTCCGGCGCCATCGCCGACCGCGCGAAGTTCTGGGCCTGGACACTCTTCGTGGCGATCTGGGTGACCGTCGTGTACTTCCCGGTCGCGCACTGGGTGTTCGACTTCAACGGCTTCACCGACCCGAACGCGGTCGGCGGCTGGATCGCCAACAAGCTCAAGGCGTTCGACTTCGCCGGCGGCACCGCGGTGCACATCAACGCCGGCGCCGCCGGTCTCGCGCTGGCGCTGGTGCTGGGCAAGCGCAAGGGCTGGCCGAAGAAGGTCAACCGGCCGCACAACGTGCCGTTCGTGCTGCTGGGCGCGAGCCTGCTGTGGTTCGGCTGGTATGGCTTCAACGCCGGTTCCGCGCTGAGCGCCAGCGACCTGGCCGCCGTCGCGTTCACCACGACCACCGTCGCCACCGCCGGCGCCGTGCTCAGTTGGCTGATCGTGGAGCAGGTCAAGGACGGCAAGCCGACCACCATGGGCGCGGCGTCCGGCGCGGTCGCCGGCCTGGTCGCGATCACCCCGGCGTGTGGCTACGTGGATCCGTTGGGCGCGTTGGTGATCGGCCTGGTCGCCGGCGCGGTGTGCGCGCTGGCGGTCCGGCTCAAGTACCGGCTCGGCCTGGACGACTCGCTGGACGTCGTCGGCTGCCACATGGTCGGCGGTCTGACCGGCACCCTGCTGATCGGCCTCTTCGCCACCTCGGGCGTCAACTCGCTGGGCGGCAACGGGCTGTTCTACGGCGGCGGCCTGAATCAGCTGTGGCGGCAGGCGGTCGCCGCGTTCGCGGTGATGATCTACTCGTTCGTGCTCAGCTACATCATCGGTTGGGTCATCAACAAAACCATCGGATTCCGGGTCAGCGACGAGGCCGAGGTCGGCGGCATCGACGAGGCCGAGCACGCGGAGAGCGCCTACGAGTTCGGTGACACCATTGGCGGCCGGCTCGCCGAGCCGGCTCTGACGGCCATGGCGAAGGAGCCCGTGGCCGCCGGATCCGCGACCCAGAAGGGAAGCGCATCATGAAGTTGATCACCGCGATCGTCAAGCCGTTCACCTTGGACGATGTCAAGGCGGCGCTGGAGCAGCTCGGCCTGCTCGGGATGACGGTCAGCGAGGTGCGCGGCTACGGCCGGCAGAAGGGGCACACCGAGGTCTACCGCGGGGCCGAATACGCGGTGGACTTCGTCGCGAAGATGAAGATCGAGGTACTGGTGGACGACGACCAGGCCGACCGCGCGGTGGACGCGGTGGTCACCGCCGCCCGGACTGGCCGGATCGGGGACGGCAAGGTCTGGGTCACTCCGGTGGAAACCGTGGTCCGCGTGCGTACGGGCGAGCGTGGCTCCGACGCCCTGTAAGAGACGCACTGTAAGAACTGAGAACTGGAAACAGTGACTGAGCTGTGAACGAGCGCGGTGCTCTCCAGCAGCCGCCCGGACAGTCCGCTGAGGATCTGCTCTGGGCTCGGGATCTGCTGGTTGCTCCTCCCGTGGGTCGGCGTCGCCTGGTCGGCGCCGACCTTCGGGAGGCTCTGGTCGACCTGCATGACTTCTGGCTGGCCGGGCACGCCGCCCGCGCCGGGCTGACGTCCACCGGCGGCGCCGCCCTGGTCGCGGTCGGCGCGCTCGGCCGCCGCGAGTTGGTGCCGTACTCGGACCTGGATCTGGTGCTGGTGCACGACGGCCACGCCGATGTCACGAAGATCGCCGAGCAGCTCTGGTATCCACTGTGGAACGCCGGAATCGGCCTGGACCATTCGGTGCGCACCGTCCGCGAGTCGCTGTCGGTGGCGGCCGGCGACCTGCGCGCCGCCCTGGGGCTGCTGGAACTTCGCTTCCTGGCCGGTGAACCGGCCGTCGCCGAGCGGCTGTCCACCGCCGCCAAGGACGCCTGGCGGGCGGGGGCCCGCAACCGGCTGGACGATCTGGCCGAGCAGGCCGCGCAACGCTGGGCCCGCGGCGGCGAGGTCGCTCAGCGGGTCGAACCCGATCTCAAGCACGGCCACGGCGGCCTGCGCGACCTCCAGTTGCTCGACGCCCTGGCGTTGGCCCAACTGGTGGACCGGCCCAGCGGCGAGGTCGCCGACGCCCGCGACCTGCTGCTGGATGTCCGCACCGAACTGCGCCGGGTGGTGCGCAAGTCCCGGGACGTGCTGCGCGCCCAGGACGCCGACGAGGTGGCCGCCGCACTGGGCATGGCCGACCGATTCGAACTGGCCGGCGCGCTGTCCTCGGCCGGCCGGTCCGTCGCCTACGCCCTGGACGTCGCGATTCGCGGCATCCGGGCGTCCACCCCGCGCCGCCGGGTGGTGCCGGGTCTGCGCCGCAATCCCGTCCGCCGCCCACTGGGCGAGGGCGTGGTGCTGCACGGCACCGAGGTCGCACTGGCCCGGGACGCCGACCCGGCCCGCGACCCCGGGCTGCTGCTGCGACTGGCCGCCGCGGCCGCGCGGGCCAACGCGCCGATCGCCGCCGGCACCGTCGCCCGGCTCACCGAACGCGCCCCCGAGTTGCGCCGGCCGTGGCCGGAAGCGGCCCGCGAGTCGCTGTTCGCGCTGCTCGCCGCCGGGCCGGGACTGGTCGACGTGGTGGAGGCACTGGACCGGACGGGCCTGTGGGGCCGGCTGTTCCCGGAGTGGGGCGTGGTCCGCGACCTGCCGCCCCGTGACGCCGTGCACATCTGGACCGTGGACCGGCACCTGGTGCAGACCACCGTGCAGGCGGCCCGGCTGGTGACCACGGTGCCCCGGCCGGACCTGCTGCTGATCGGCGCGTTGCTGCACGACATCGGCAAGGGCCGCGACACCGACCACTCCGTTGTCGGCGCGGCGCTGGCCGCCCAGATCGGTGCACGCATCGGGCTGCCGGAAGCCGACGTGCACATCCTGTCCGCAATGGTCCGGCACCACCTGCTGCTCCCGCACACCGCGACCCGCCGCGACGTCGAGGATCCGGCCACCGTGCTGCGGGTGGTCGACACCCTCGGCGGTGACCGGGTGCTGCTGGAACTGCTGCGGGCCTTGACCGAGGCGGACTCGCTGGCCGTCGGACCCGGCGTGTGGACCGACTGGAAGGCCATCCTCGTCGGCGACCTCACCGAACGCTGCCTGGCGGTGATGGATGGCGGCGCCGTGCTGGAACCCGAGGAGTTGGACGACGAGCAGCGCGCGCTGGCCGCGGCGGTCGCCGAATCGGGTCGGCCGGGCGTGCTGATGTCCGGCGACGGCGCCGCGACCACGGTCACCATCGTCGCCGCCGACCGCGCCGGCCTGCTCGCGCTGTCGGCCGGGGTGCTCGCGCTGAACTCGCTGGAGGTGCACGCCGCGACGCTGCGGGTCGAGCACGGGGTCGCGCTCAACGTGTTCCGGGTGTCGCCTCGGTTCGGCTCGCCGCCGGAAGTGGCGTTGCTGCGCGAGGAACTGGTGCGCGCCCTGGACGGCTCGCTGCCGATGGCGCAGCGGCTGGCCCGCAAGGAACAGGACTACGCGCGCCCCGTCGAGATCGCCGAGCCCCGGGTGCTGTGGTTCGACGACGAGGCCAGCGACGCGGTGGTGCTGGAACTGCGGGCCACCGACCAGATCGGGCTGCTGCACCGGGTCGCGTCGGCGTTGGAGCGGTGCGGCGCGGACGTCCGGTGGGCGCGGATCGCCACGCCCGGCGCGACCGTGGTCAACTCGTTCTGCCTCACCGTCGGCGGCCAGGCCGAGCCCGACGACGCCAGCCGCCGCAAGATCGAGGAAGCCGTGCTCGCCGCTGCGAGATAATGGAGCGGCTACGCTCGAACGAGCAGCAACTCGCTACTCGTCCCGATCCGCTGGAGTGCCGTACCCGTGTTCGACACGCTTTCCGACCGGCTCACCTCCGTCCTGTCCAACCTGCGCGGCAAGGGCCGGCTGACCGAGGCGGATATCGACGCGACCGCCCGCGAGATCCGGATCGCGCTGCTGGAGGCGGACGTCGCGCTGCCCGTGGTGCGCTCGTTCATCGCCGGCGTCAAGGAACGGGCCAAGGGCGTCGAGGTCTCCCAGGCGCTCAACCCGGCCCAACAGGTCGTCAAGATCGTCGACGACGAACTGGTCAAGGTCCTCGGCGGCGAGACGCGCCGGTTGGCCTTCGCCAAGACCCCGCCGACCGTGATCATGCTCGCCGGCCTGCAGGGTTCCGGCAAGACGACCCTGGCCGGCAAGCTGGCGCGCTGGCTGGGTTCCCAGGGCCACACGCCGCTGCTGGTGGCCGCCGACCTGCAACGCCCCAACGCGGTCACCCAGCTTCAGGTGGTAGGTGAGCGCAGCGGCGGGGTGCCGGTGTTCGCGCCCGAGCCGGGCAATGGTGTCGGTGACCCGGTCGATGTCGCCCGCCGTGGTGTCGAAGCGGCCAAGCGCGCCCAGCACGACGTGGTGATCGTGGACACCGCCGGCCGGACCGGTGTCGACGCGGAGATGATGCGTCAGGCCAGCGACATCCGCGCCGCCGTCGAACCCGACGAGGTGCTGTTCGTGGTCGACGCGATGATCGGCCAGGACGCGGTGACCACCGCCGAGGCGTTCCGGGACGGCGTCGGCTTCACCGGCGTGGTGCTCACCAAGCTCGACGGTGACGCCCGCGGTGGCGCGGCGCTGTCGGTCCGCGAGGTCACCGGCGTGCCGATCATGTTCGCTTCCAACGGCGAGAAGCTGGAGGACTTCGACGTCTTCCACCCGGACCGGATGGCCAGCCGCATCCTCGGCATGGGTGATGTGCTCACGCTGATCGAGCAGGCCGAAGCGGTCATGGACGCCAAGGAGGCGGAGCGGACCGCGGCCAAGATCGGCTCCGGTCAGCTGACCCTGGAGGACTTCCTGCAGCAGATGCTGGCCGTCCGCCGGATGGGTCCGCTGACCAACCTGCTCGGCATGCTGCCCGGCGCCGGACAGTTCAAGGACCAGCTCGCCGACTTCGATGAGAAGAGCCTGGACCGGGTGCAGGCGATCATCCGCGGCATGACGCCGAAGGAGCGGGCCGATCCCAAGATCATCAACGGCTCGCGGCGGCTGCGCATCGCCCGCGGCTCCGGCGTCGAGGTGCGCGAGATCAACGATCTGGTCACCCGGTTCTTCGAGGCCCGCAAGATGATGTCGCAGATGGCCGGCGGGTTCGGCTTCCCCGGCGGTGGCCCCGGCACCGGTCGCAAGGCCACCAAGAAACAGCCGAAGGGCCGCAAGGGCAAGAACAAGGGCCGCGGCAACTCGCCGGCCAAGGCGCGCGGCGGTATGGGTGGCTTCCCGGCCGGCATGCCGGACCTGTCCGCGTTGCCGCCCGGCCTGAACGAGATGCCGCCCGGTCTGGCGGGCCTGGACCAACTGCCCGCCGGATTCGACGCCTCCAAGCTGAAGTTCGGCCAGGACAAGAAAAAGTCATGACGGCGCTGCACCTGCGCGGTGTGCTGCTCCCCGAGGGCGAGCACCGCGATCTCTGGGTGGTCAACGGCCGGGTGCGCACCGAGCCGGTGCCGAACGCGGAAACCGTGTTCGACGGCGGGTTCCTGGTGCCCGGCCTGGTCGACGCGCACTGCCATATCGGCCTCGGTCGCGACGGCGGCGGCGCGATGGAGCTGACCGAGGCCGCCGAGCAGGCCGAAGTCGACCGGGACGCTGGCACCCTGCTGATCCGCGACTGCGGCTCGCCGACCGACACCCGGCCGTTGCAGGAGCGCCTGGACCTGCCCCGGATCATCCGCGCCGGCCGGCATCTGGCCCGCCCCAAGCGATACATCCCCTACCTGGGCCTGGAACTCGAGGACCCGGAGCAACTGCCGGCGGCCGTGGCCGAACAGGCCGCCGCGGGCGATGGCTGGGTGAAGCTGGTCGGCGACTGGATCGACCGCTCGGTCGGCGATCTCGCCCCGCTGTGGCCGGACGACGTGCTCGTGCGGGCCATCGACACCGCCCACCGGGCCGGCGCGCGGGTCACCGCGCACGTGTTCGGCGAGGACGCGCTGCCCGGCCTGATCAACGCCGGCATCGACTGCATCGAGCACGGCACCGGGCTGGCCGCCGACACCATCGACGCGATGGTCGGCCGGGGCACCGCACTGGTGCCCACCCTGATCAACATCGAGAACTTCCCCGACATCGCCAGCCGGGCCGCGAAATACCCGGTGTACGGCAAGCACATGCGCGACCTGCACCGGCGTGTTCGGTCCACTGTGTCCTCGGCGGTCGAGGCGGGTGTCCCGGTGTACGCGGGCACCGACGCCGGCGGCGGCATCGCGCACGGCCGGATCGTGGACGAGGTGCGGGCCTTGGCGCAGGCCGGGCTGGGCGCCGAAAAGGCACTGGGGGCGGCATCGTGGAACGCTCGGGAGTGGTTGGGCTGGCCGGCCGTGCGCGACGGCGCCGCCGCCGACCTGATCGGCTACGCCACCGACCCGCGCGCCGACCTGGCGGTGCTCGGCTCGCCGCAGCGGATCGTGCTGCGCGGCCGGGTGATCCGCTGACGTGCGAGGTCGGTCGACGCTCGCGCAGCGGTGGACGGTGAGGGGTGGACATGGACGAGCAGCCGGCCCAGGAGCGACAAGCCCAGGAACAACAGGCCGCTGACCCGCCGTCCTGGATGACCTACACCGCGCCCATGGGGCCGGTGCGGGACGGCTACAACCCCGTGTTGCACGACCGCGACTGGGAAGGCCAGCTCGCCGCCAGCACGCGCGGCCCGATGGCGTGGGGGATCGCGGCGTTCTTCGGCGGCTACGGCGGTTTCTACCTGCTGTCGCTGGTGATCACCACGGTGATGGCGGGCACCTTCACCGATTTCGACACCACACCGCGACACTCGATCGGCCCGCTGGTGCTGGTGGCGTTCCTGCCCAACGTGCTGCTCGGGCTGGTGCCGGCCATCATGTCCTGGTGGAAGGGACAGGGGCCGCGCCGCGACTTCGGGATCGTGCCGACGCTCCGGGATCTTCGGGTCGGCGTGACCTGCGGGCTGATCTCGCTGGGGGCCGGCATCGTGGTGAACCTGCTGCTGATCTGGCTCACCAAGGCCACGCCCGGCAGCACCAACCCGCTGTCGAACATCGGCACGCTGTCCGG
>DASZLR010000241.1:0-19641 GCA_035552275.1 Pseudonocardiaceae bacterium
CAACAGCGACCCCGAACCAACCTCATCCACCGACGCAACTGAACCCCGCGCGCAACCGCCATCGATGCCCGTCCCGCTGGGCATGCACCGACACCGCACTATGTCCCGCGCCCGTGGTCGACACCATATCCACAGTGGACACTTCAAGGGCACGGTGGGCTGATCCTGGGCGGTGACGGCACGTCCTCGCTACTTCCACGCCCGGCCGCGACGCTCAACGACCCGTTCCCGACGCCGGTGCTAGGAATCCGGATGCTGGCGGGACCGGGACACCCAGGCCGCGATCTGGGTTCGGTTGTGGAAACCCAGCTTGGCGAGAATATGGTCCACGTGCGTCTCGGCCGTGCGCACCGCGATGCCGGCCCGGCCGGCGATCTCCCGGTTCGTCAGGCCGTCGGCGATCAGGTCGGCGATCTCGGCTTCCCGCTTGGTCAGTACGCTCCGCGGCTGGTCGGACACAGCTGGATCAGATGAATCAGCCGAATCGGCGCCGTCCTCGCCGAGCGCGTAGGCCATCGCCTGGTCCACCGACAGCGCCGCGCCGACGGCGAACTCCCGGTCAAACTCCGCGTCGCCCAAGTCGACACGCACTTTCGCGATCAACTCGTGATGCGGACCTGCCAGCGGCAGGTAGTAGTCCGGCGAGGCGCCGATGGCCGTCCACACCGAGTCGGCGATGCCGGCCAGCCGCACCGCGCGGCGCACGTCACCAGCCCGCAACACGACGCCGGCCATCACGTTGATCGCGCACGCCATGCCCAGCCGGTCGCCCAGCGGCCGCTGTAGCCGCAGCGCGGTGAGCCCGGCTTCCTCGGCGCGCCCCAGGTCGCCGAACATGTACTCGATGCAGCACACTGAAAACCACGCCCAGGACTGGAAGAACCGCTCGTCCCGGGCGAGGCTGACGGCCAGGCATTCGCGCAGGATGGCGCGCCCGCCGTCGATGTCGCCGCCGAGCCCGACCACGAGCCCGTGGTTGTACTGGGCCCACAGTTCGCCGCGCAGCTCGCCCGATTCCCGGAACTGCCGTGCCGCGGACCCGAACAATTCGGTCGCTTTCGGCAGGTCAGCGGAGAAGAACGAGACGTAGCCCTGCAGTTTGTTCAGGTATGCGCGATCGATGTCGTCGCCGATCGCCTCGCCGGACTCGGCCGCCTCGGCCAGCCGGGCCAGCCCGACGGCGAGATCGCCTTGCAGCAGGGCGAACCAGCCGGCCATCCGCAGCGCGCCCGGTCGGCCTGGCGCGTCGGCCGGCGCGATGTCCAGCACCTTGTCCAGCCAGGTGCGGGCCTCGGAATGCAGCCCGCGGATGCCCCAGTAGTCCTGGAATGACGTCGCCATCCGCAGTCCGATCGCGGCGTCGGCCGGGCTGGTGGCGCAGAACTCCAGTGCGACCCGGAGATTGGCGTGTTCGCCGCGCAGCCGCTCGATCCAGGCGACCTGGGCCGGGCCGATCCAGTCCGCCTCGAACCGGGCGGTCAGCTCGCGGAACCAGTCGCGGTGCAGGCGGGCCACCCGCGACCAGTCGTCGGCCGCGCGCAGCTGCTCGTCTCCGTACTGCCGAACGGTTTCCAGCATCCGATAGCGGCCCTGGTCGTCGTCGGTCAGCAGGATCGACTTGTCGACCAAGCCGTCGATGGCCGCCAGCACGGAATCGGCGTCCAGTCCCGCGCCCGCACACACACCGGCAGCCGCGTCCAGATCGAATCCGCCGGAGAACACCGACGCCCGCTGCCAGAGCAGTTGTTCCGGCTCGGTGCACAGCTCGTAGCTCCAGTCGATCAGGGCCCGCAGCGAGCGATGCCGGTCCGGCACGGCGCGCTTGCCGACGGTCAGCAGGCCCAACCGCTCGTGTAGCCGGTCGGCGACCTGCGAGACGGACAGGCTGCGCAGCCGCACGGCGGCCAGCTCGATGGCCAGCGGCAGCCCGTCCAGCGCCTGCGACAGCCGGATCACCGTGTCGGCGTTGTCCTCGGCGATCTGGAAGGACGGCGTCACCGCAGTGGCCCGGTCCACCAGCAGCGCCACCGAATCGCAGGCGGTGAGCAGGTTGGCCGGCTCGCCGGCGGCGGGCACCGGCAGCGGCGGGACCAGCATGACCCGCTCGCCGTCGACGCCCAGCGACTGCCGACTGGTGGCCAACACGACCACCCGCGAGCAGGATTCCAGCAGGGTCTGGACGAACCGCGCGGCCGCGTCGATGAGGTGCTCGCAGTTGTCGAGCACCAGCAGCTGCCGCCGGTTCCGCAGGTGGTCCACGATCACGTCGACGGACGGCCGCGACGACCGGTCGTGCAGGCCGAGCCGGTCCGCGACAGTGTTGGCGAGCAGGTCGCCATCGCGCAACTCGGCCAGCCCGGCGAACGCCACACCGTCCGGGAAGTCAGTGGACCGAGGCGACGGCGCCATGGCGCGCAGCGCCAGCCGGGTCTTGCCAACCCCGCCCGGCCCCGTCAGGGTAACCAGCCGATCGGATGCCAACCGGCGCCGCAGCGTCGTGAGCTCGGCCCGCCGTCCCACGAACGAGGTCAGCTCGGCTCGCGCCGACGCCGCCGAATTCCGCACCACCTCAGCGCGCTCCCCTTCGCCAGTCCCCCTGGTCCCAGTGGGCACCAGTGTGGGGCCCATCACAGGCACAAGGTAGCAAGGCCATCGCGGTGCGTCGACGCATGTCGAACGGCGCGACGATCAGTTGTCAGCGGCGTAGCAGTTACCGGTCAGCTGATGTTCACGGCCGTGTCATCCAGCGCAAACGACGTCTGGTCGACGGAGTCCTCGCTGCCGGTGAATTTCAGCGTGACCGGCTGGCCGGCGTAAGGCGCGAGTGAGAACGAGTGCTGCGCGTAGCCGGTGATCGCGTTGAGGTTGGAGTAGGTGGCGAGGGTGGCCAACGCCGTGCCGGAGCTGTTCAACACCTGCACTTTCAGCGTGTCGTAGGCGGTGGTCGTGCTGGTTTCGGCCGTGTCGACGTGCAGGTAGAAGGAGAATGTGTAGCCGGCGCAACCCGATGGCAGGGTGACCGCCTGGGACAGCGTGTCGGTGTGCGTGCTGCCGTAGCCGTCCAGCCAGGCGTCCCAGCTGCCGCTGTGCGCCGGTTCGGCGGCGTTGTCGCTGATCACGCCGCTGCTGGTCGACCACGGCGCGGCGGCGCCGGTCTCGAAGCCCGGATTGCTCACCGACTGGCTCACCGAGCAACCGCTGCCGCCGGTCGCGATGGTCCAGGTGAACTGGGTGGATGCGGTGGGGCCGGTGGAATCGGTCGCGGTGACGGTGACATCGCTGGCGCCGGCGGTGGTCGGGGTGCCGGCGATCAGGCCGGTCGACGGGTTGATCGACAGCCCAGCCGGCAGGCCGGTGGCGGAGTAGGACAGCGTGCCGCCGTCGGTGTCGCTCGCGCTGATCGGCAGTTGCGCGGCCTGGCCGACAGTGCTGGTCTGCGCGCCGGGATCGGTCACCGACACGACGCCTTTGGCGCCGGCGCCAAACTGGATGTCCAGCACGGCGTGCAGTTCGATGCCGTTGGGCGCCACGCCGGTCTGGCCGTGCAGGAAGTCGAAGAACCCGACGCCGGTGACGGTGACCGGCACGTTCGCCGTCTGGAAGCTGGTGGTCGGGTGGTACTTGGCGTCGAACTCGTTGCGCGCCTTGGTGATGGACGACAGCAGCGGACTGCCGGAGCCGACGCAGGCCGGGTCCGGAATCTCGCTGATCATGGTGTTGCCGGACGAGTCCTTGATCACCAGATGATAGTCGGAATCGCTTTCCAGCTTGTATTCCACCAATGTCGCCGACAGTTGGAACACGGTGGTCTCGGTCGGCTGGACGCGGTTGTTGGCCGGCAGGGTACCCGGCGCGGCCAGCGAGGTCAGGTGGGAGATGGTGCTGGAGGTAGTCGACTGTAGGTTGATCTTCGACGCGTCAGCGTCGGTCCCGGTCTTCACCGACCACCGCTCGACCCCGCAACTGCCGGTGGCCGAATTCAGGTGCGCGACAACCGCTTCCCGCTCTTCCTCGTCGCCACTGGGATTCTCCCGCACCACGTCGCCGGCGACCTGCGCGTCCGCGTCCACCTCGTTGTCCAGCGCGAGCTTGACGTGTGATTGGTGGGCCGGCGCCCTTGGCGTCGCCGCGGTGCTCGTGGTCCAGTTCGGGGATGCCAGCGCGGCAGCGCCGAATAGCAGCACCAGCCCGACCGCGCCGGCCACCCCGACCGTCCACAATTCGTTAAGCCGAAATTCATTGCGCCGACCCCGACCCATGGCTGCCTCCCGACATACCGAACAGAATCGTCAGGAAGCAGTGTGCGGGGGTTATCCGCGGCAGCGATACACCTTGGCCACCATAACAGTTAAACAGATGTGTTCGGCTCAACGACAGTGTTCGGCTAAACGGCGGTGTTCGGCTCGATCCGAATGGCTCGCGCCGGGCACAACTCCTGTGCCAGCTTCAGATCCCGCGCGTCCTCAGGCGGCGGATCTTCATCCACAATGGACACCAGGCCCTCGGTATCGTCGTGCTCAAACACCGTGGGCGCGGTCAGCACACAAAGCCCCGCCCCGATGCACCGCTCACGGTCCGCGGTGACTCGAATACCCACCGTCCTCACCACTCGACCGGCAGGCGCTCGACGCCCTGCATGGTTCCGTTGGTGCGCATCCGAATGTCCTCGGACGCGATACCCAGCCGAAGCGTGGGAATGCGGGCGAACAGCGTGCGGTAGGCGATTTCGAGCTGTAGCCGGGCGAGATTCTGGCCAAGGCACTGGTGAATTCCGTATCCGAATGTCAGGTGCTGGCGATTTCCCCGGCTGATGTCGAATTCGTGCGGATCGTGGTGCACGCCCGGGTCGCGATTGGCCATGGTGGACGACACGACGATGCCGTCGCCGGTCCGGATCACCTCGTCGCCGTACTCGGGGCCCAGCTCGATGTCCCCGGTGATCCAGCGGACCGCGCCAAAGTCGGTCACCGCCAGAAAACGCAGCAGTTCTTCCACGGCGGTCGGCACCGGCACCTCGCCCGAGGTGAACTCGGCGAGCTGCTCCGGGTGCTCCAACAAGGTGATCACGCCGAGCGGGATCATTGACGACGTCGTCTCCAGCCCGGCGATCATCAGCACCATGGTCAGCTGCGCGAGCTCGTCCTGGGTCAGCTCACCGGACCGGACGTGCTCGGTCAGCCGGCCGACGATCCCGTCGCTGGGCCGGCGGACCTCCGCGTCCACGAGCTTCCCCAGGTACTGCGCCAGTTCGGTGCCGGCGGCCTGTGACTGGGCCTGGTCGCGCGCCTGCATCACGCCGGCGGTGGCGGCCTGGAAGAAGTCGTGGTCCTCGTACGGCACGCCGAGCAGCGCGGACATCACCCGGGACGGGATCGGCATCGCGTACTCCGGCACCAAGTCCGCGCCGGGGCCGATGGCCAGGATGTTGTCCACCAGCTCGTCGATGATCCGCTGGATGTCCGGTTGCAGCACGCGGGCCCGTTTGAGGCTGAACTCCGGGTTGAGCAGCCGGCGGTGCTTGTCGTGCAACGGCGGATCCTCGCCGACGAGCACCAGCTTGCGCGCCGCCTGGGCCTCCAGGTGCGGCGCCATCGTCGGGTACTCCTGGCGGGTGCGGTCGGCCGACAGCCGCGTGTCGGTGAGCAGCGTGCGGGCCAGTTCGTAGCCGGTGATCAGCCAGACCCGGCGGCCGTTCCAGAGGGTGACCTTGTTCAGCGGCCCCCGGGCGCCGATCTGCTTGTAGGACTCCGGCGGGTGGTACGGGCAGGTGCGACGCTCCGGAAAGGACGGAGCGTCGGCAGCGTCGGCGAGCGCGGACGACAAGGTGGCCTCCAGGGTGCGGTCATCGGGATCGCGAGATGTCCCTGAACCGAAATTAGGATACTGTCGGCTCGCCGGCAATGGACAATTCTCCGTCCTTTGTTCCGCCTTTAGCGCCGACAAAGAACCTCGTTGGGCTTTAGGTCCTGACAAGCCCGTCGTTAGCCTTCCCCGCCAGGCTTTCCCCAGTCCAATCGGTGGTAGAGACCAATCCGCGGTAGAGAGCCCAGTCTGTCGGTCGAGAGAGTAGGGGACACACCAGTGCGCGTCGGCATTACGTACCTGAGCATGTCGTCATCCATTGACCGGTCGACAACCGAGCGGAAATACCACGAATTCTTCGACCAGGTCGAGTGGGCGAACGACCGGGGATTCGCCGGAATCTGGATCACCGAACATCATTTCTCCACCTACAGCGTCAGCGCGTCGCCGCTGGTGCTGCTGGCCAAGGCCGCCACGATCGCGCCGAACCTGCGGATCGGCACCGGCATCCTGGTGCTGCCGCTGTGGGACCCGCGCCGGCTGGTCGCCGATGTCAGCACGCTGGACGTGCTGTCCGGCGGCCGGTTCGACCTCGGCATCGGCCGCGGCTACCAGCCGCACGAGTTCCACGGCTTCGGCCGGGACCTGGACGACAGTCGGCCCAGGTTCGAGGAGCACGTCGAGCTGATCCTGAAGCTGTTCACCGAGTCGGACACCACCTATCAGGGCAAGTTCTACGAGGTCAACGCGCCGGTCACGGTGCTGCCCCGGCCGGCGCAGACGCCGCATCCGCCGATCTGGCTGGCCGCGGTCAGCGAGGAGTCCACCCGGTTCGCAGTCGAGCAGGGGTTCAACTTCCTCGGCCTAGCGCTGTCCACCCCTGCCGAGCTCGCGCAGCAGTGGGAGCTGATCCGGCGGCTGGGCAAGGAGGCCGGCCGGTCCACCGATGGCATCGAGTACGGCGCGAACCGCTTCGTCTACTGCGCCACCGATCCGGACGGGCGACGGCTGGCCGCCCGCGAGGTGGCCCGGCAGATCCAGGTTTCCCGGTCGCTCGCGCAGGGCGCCGAGCCGGTGCTGGGCGTCGCGCCGAACCCGGCCGCGATCGACCCGGCCGACGAGGAACTGGCCTTCGAGCGGTTGTTGGCCGGCACGCCGGAACAGATTGTCGAGCAGTTGGCCGATCTGGCCGACGCCGGCGTCACCTATGTCAACGCCGGCTTCCAGTACGGCGAGCTGTCCACCGAGCTGGCCGACGCGTCGGCGCGGCTGTTCGCCGACGAGGTGCTGCCGGCCGTCGGCCAGTTCGCCCGGCCGGCCGTGGCCGCCGCCGGGTCATGAGCGCGCCGGTCGTGATCGCCGGAGCCGGTCCGACCGGGCTGATGCTGGCCGGCGAGCTTCGACTGGCCGGCGTGCCGGTGGAGTTGTTGGAGCGGCTGCCCGCACCGACCGGCCAGTCCCGCGCGCCCGGCGTGTATGCCGGCACCTTGGAGACCTGGCACCAACGCGGGCTGCTGGAAAGGTTCGCCGGCCACCTGAGGCTCGGCGCGTACGGGCATTTCGCGCTGTTGCCCGGTGGCCTTGACCTGAGCGAGCTGGACACTCCACGGGCAGCCGGTCTGGTGCCGCAGGCCACTGTCGAGGCGGTGCTGGCGGACTGGGCCGGCGGGCTCGGCGCGGGAATCCGCCGCGGCCACCGGGTGATCGGGCTGTGCCAGCGGCCGGACGGGGTGACCGTCGACGTGGCCGGGCCGACCGGCGAATACCGGCTGGCCGCCGCGTATCTGGTCGGCTGCGATGGGGGCCGCAGCAGCGTCCGCAAGCTGGCCGGCTTCGAGTTCACCGGCACCGAGTCCACAGTAGACGTTCTGTTGGCGGACCTGGCCGGGGTGGACGCCGCCGCGGTCGACCTGCCGCGCCGGCCGTTTCCGTTTCTGCGCAACGAGAAGGGCTGGGTCGGACTGTCCTCGATCACCGCCGCCAGTGTCCGGATATTCGCCTGCGACTTCGCCCGGCCGCCGGTTCGGGACGCCGACCCGCCGAGCTTCGCCGAAGTCCGTGCGGCCGTCGCGCACATCGCCGGCGAGCGGGTCGGCGACGCGTTGGCCGGTGGCGTGCCACGCTGGCGCAGCCGGTTCGGCAACGCGACCCGGCAGGCCACCGGCTACCGGATCGGTCGAGTGCTGCTGGCCGGCGACGCGGCGCACGTCCATCCGCCGTTCGGCGGCCAGGGCATCGGCGTCGGCATCCAGGACGCCGTCAACCTCGGCTGGAAACTCGCCGCCGAGATCAACGGCTGGGCGCCGCCGGACCTGCTGGACAGTTACCACGCCGAGCGCCATCCGGCGGCCGGCGCGATCCTGCGGCTGACCCAGGCCCAGGACGCGCTGATGCAGGGCGGCCCGTGGGTGGCGAGCCTGCGGGACTTCCTCACCGAGCTGGCCGCGGTGCCGGCGGCGAACCGGCACCTGGCCGCCGAGGTGACCGGCCTCAACCTGCGCTACCCACTCGACGGCGAACACGGCGCCGAGCTCGACAGTGCCGTGGCGGACCTGGTCGGCCGGCGGCTGCCCGGCGCGGTCGAGCCGCTGCGGGCCGGCCGGGGCGCGCTGCTGCTGTCCGCCGACGACACCACGGCGGCCGAGGTCGCCGAACCGTGGCGCGGCCGGATCGACCTGGTGACCGACGCGGCCGGCGAGCCACGCACGGCAGCCGCGCTGGCCGAAGGGACGGCGCTGCTGGTCCGCCCGGACGGGCACATCGCCTGGGCCGCCGGGCCGACGCCGATCGACCACAGTGGACTGGAGAAGGCGCTGTGGCGCTGGTTCGGCGCCCCACCAGACAGATCCGCCAGAGCGGAAGGATCGCCATGAGCCCCTCCCCCGAGATCCCGGATGTCCAACTGCTGTCGGTGGGCACCGCACTGCCCGGCCCGCCGGTCGACAACGCCGACCTGGCCCGGCGGTTCGGCATGGACGCGCTGTGGGAGCAGTGGGTCGACGCGTTCATCGGCACCAAGACCCGGCACCTGGCCGTGGACCTGGACACCGGCGAGGTGCGCTACTCGCTGGCCGACCTCGGTGCGACCGCCGGCCGCCGGGCGCTGGACGCGGCCGGGCTCGACGCCGGCGAGGTCGACCTGGTGGTGATGGGCACCGCGACCCCGGACACGCTGATGCCGGCCACGGTCAACGTCATCGCCGACCGGCTGGGTATCGACGGGGTGCCGACGTATCAGTTGCAGTCCGGCTGCGCGGGGGCGTTCCAGGCGTTGGATGTCGCGCACCAGATGCTGCTGACCGGCCGCTACCGCAACGCGCTGGTGCTGGGCGGCGACGTGATCGCCAAGCACTACGACCTCAACCTGGACCTGCGCGGCCTGCCGCCCGCCGAGATGGTCAACGTGGCGCTGTTCGGCGACGGGGCCGGCGCGGCCGTGTTGACCACCGGATCGGGGCGGGACCGGCTGGCCCTGCGCAAGGTGCTCACCCGGCTCACCGGGCTGGGTCGCACGCCCGGCCAGATCCTGGAGTGGTTCGGCCCGGTCGACCACACGCCCGGCCGCACCGGATCGCGCGAGGACTACAAGGCGATCGAGGAATCGGTGCCGACCATGGCCGTGGAGATCCTCAAGGAGCTGCTGGACGCGCTGCGCTGGACCGAGTCCGATGTGGACTATCTGCTGCCGCCGCAACTGTCCGGCCGGATGACCGCGCGGATCATGCGCGAGCTGGACGTGCCGTCCACCCAGGAGATCAGCTGCGTCACCGAGACCGGCAACAACGCCAACGCCTTGCCGTTCCAGCAGTTGGAGCGGGTGCTCGGGCGGGCCGTGGACGGCGACCGGGTGGTCGGGATCGCGGTCGAGTCCAGCAAGTGGATCAAGGCCGGCTTCGCACTGGAAAGGGTCTGACTCATGGCGCCACAATCCACCCAGCCCGTTGTCAGCACGCTCCCCCGGCAGCGCCGGCACACGCTGTACTTCCTGCGCGCCACCAGGGATTTCGCCCCGGTGTTCCTGGACACCGAGGTGGACCTGACCGCCGTCCGGGCGGCGCGCGGCGACCAGCGGATCTCCACCGTCACGTTCATCCTGTCCGCGGCGGCGCGGGTGCTGGCCAAGCATCCGGAAGCGAACGCGGCGATTCTGGACGGCCTAGTGCCGAAGGTTGCCCGCCACTCGGCGGTGCACGGCAAGCTGACGCTGGACAAGACCGTCGACGGCCATCGGGTGGTGCTCGCCGGCGTGCTGCGCGACCTCGAACACGCTGGCGTCGCGGACATCCAGCGGCGGGTGGACCACCTGCGGGACGCCGATCCGGCCAGCGCGCCGGAGTTCGCCGGCGTGCGCGCGCTGCACGCGGCGCCGTCGTGGCGGCGGGCGGCGCGAGCGTTCGAGCGGGTGGTGCGGCCGCTGGAAACCAGGTCGGCGGTGTGGGGCACGTTCGCCGTCACCTCATTGGGCCACGGTGTGGTCGACAGCTTCCACTCGGTCGGCGGCACCACGATCACGCTCGGCGTCGGCCGGGTGCTGGACCGGCCGGTGGCGCGGGACGGGGCCGTCGTGGTCGCCCCGGTGCTGCGGCTGAGCCTGGCGTTCGACCACCGGGTGATCGACGGGGCCGAGGCCGCCGACGTGCTCGGCGACATCAAGGACGCCCTGGAGAACCTGACCCCGGAGGAGGTGTCGGCATGACGGGGATTCCAGTGCCCGAGTTGGTCACGAATGATGTGGACGAGCTGAAGCGGTACGTCGCCGCGCACGCCGAGTCGCTGGGCATCCCGCGCGAGCACTACCTGGCGCTGTTCGACCGCATCCGCACCGACCGGGTCGACCGGACCGGGCCCGGCTCCTGGGTGCACGAATGGTCGGCGGCGGCGCGGATCCTGGAGGCCGAGGGCAAGCCGCTGGAGGCGTCCCAGCACTACAACTTCGCCCGCTTCCCTTATGTGGACGGGCCGGCTCGACAGCGGGCGCTGGACAACGCGGTCCGCACGGTGGACCGGTGGCGGGCCGACGTGCCCGGTGTTGAGCGGCTCGACCTGTCGCTGCTCGGCGGCGCGGTGGGCTGCTGGACGCATGGACTGTCCACAGTGGAGAACAAGCCGCTGCTGCTGATCACCGGCGGGATCGTCAGCATCAAGGAGCAGTGGGCGCCAGTGCTGCTGGCGGCGGCCGGTCTCGGCTTCGCCGGGGTGGTCACCGAGATGCCCGGCGTCGGGCAGAACACCCTGCGCTACACGCCGGACAGCTGGCGGCTGCTGCCGGCACTGCTGGACGCGCTGGCCGACCGGGCCCAAGTCGGGCACACGGTGCTGATGGCGATGAGCTTCAGCGGGCAGCTCGCACTGCGCGCCAGCGTCGAGGACGACCGCATCGCCGGCATCGTGACGGCGGGGGCGCCGGTGCGCGGGGTGTTCACCGATCCGGTTTGGCAGGCCGGCTTGCCGAAGGTCACCGTGGACACGTTGGCGCACATGGCTTCGGTGAGCCCGGCCCAGTTGCCGGCGGTCCTGCCCGGCTGGGCTCTGTCGGACGAGCAACTCGCCGCCGTCGGTGTGCCGGTGCACTACGTAGCCAGCTCGCGGGACGAGATCATCCCGCGCGGTGATCTCGACCTGCTCCGCGCGCACCTGTCGGAGTTGCGGGTGCTGGAGCACGACGACGTGCACGGCGCGCCCCGGCACGCGGCCGAGACCCGGCAGTGGATGGTCGACGCGGTCCACGCGCTCGCGCCATCCTGACTCGCGAATCTCCACATAGGACTTCAATAATATCCGCAAAGGACACCCGATACCGACAATGACCAGTGAGCGCGAGAATCCCGAGGTGCCGATCGCGGTGATCGGCCTGTCCTGCCGGCTGCCACAGGCGCCGGACCCAGCATCGTTCTGGGCGCTGTTGGCCGGCGGCGTCGACGCGATCACCGAGGCGCCGGACGACCGTTGGGACCGCGGCAGCGCCGCCGACCCGCGTGCCTACGGCATCACCCGCGGCGGCTTCCTGGACCAGGTGGACGAGTTCGACCCGGCGTTCTTCGACATCTCGCCGCGCGAGGCGGTGGCGATGGACCCGCAGCAGCGGTTGGCGCTGGAGTTGGCCTGGGAGGCGCTGGAGGACGCGGCGATCGTGCCCGGCGCGTTGCGGGACAGCCGGACCGGGGTGTTCGTCGGCGCGATCTGGGACGACTACGCGGCACTGCTGCGGCGCGGCGGAGCCGGCGCGATCACCGCGCACACGTTGACCGGGTCGAACCGAGGCCTGATCGCCAACCGGATCTCGTATGTGCTGGGACTGCGCGGGCCGAGCATCACTGTCGATTCTGGACAGTCGTCGGCGCTGGTGGCGGCGCAGGCGGCGTGCGAGAGCCTGCGGCGCGGCGAATCGCGCGTGGCGATCGCCGGTGGGGTGAACCTGAATCTCATTGGCGAGAGCACGATCGGGGCCGCGAAGTTCGGCGGGCTGTCACCGGATGGGCGCTGCTACGCCTTCGACGCGCGGGCCAACGGCTACGTGCGGGGCGAGGGCGGCGGCGCGGTGGTGCTCAAACCGCTGCCGACCGCGCTGGCCGATGGGGATCCGGTGTACTGCGTGATCCGCGGCGGCGCGATCAGCAACGACGGCGGCACCGACGGCCTGACCGTGCCCGGTCGAGCCGGACAGGAGGACGCGCTGCGACGGGCATACCAACAGGCCGGGGTGGACCCGGCGGACGTCGGGTACGTGGAGTTGCACGGCACCGGGACGAAGGCCGGCGATCCGGTCGAGGCGGCGGCGCTCGGCGCGGTGCTGGGCGCGGCACGTCCGGCCGGCGCGCCGCTGCCGGTGGGCTCGGCGAAGACCAACGTCGGCCACCTGGAAGGCGCGGCGGGCATCGTCGGGCTGCTCAAGGTGGCGCTGAGCATCCGGCATCGGGCGCTGCCGCCGAGCCTGAACTTCCGCACCGCGCATCCGGCCATACCGCTGCCGGTGCTGAGACTCCGGGTGCAAACCGAACTCGCTGAGCTGTCCGAAGGCCCGTTCACGGCCGGCGTGAGCTCATTCGGCATGGGCGGCACCAACTGCCACCTCGTCGTCACATCCCCACCTGACCTGCCGTCCGCACCGGCCGACCCAACCTCGACAAGCCCGCGCCTAGTAGCGTTCCCGACTCCAGAACAGACCCCCGCCCTCCCAGGGGGGCGCCCCTGGCATCAGTCTATCGACGCAGGTCAGGGCGGGGCAAATGAGATCGCTGGGCCTGTGGATAACTCGGCGGCGGGTGGTCGCGGGCCGGTGCCGTGGGTGTTGTCGGCGCGCGGTGAGTCGGCGTTGCGCGACCAGGCGCGTCGACTGCTGACCATTGTGGACGATCATGATCCGGCCGATGTCGGCTACTCCCTGGCCAGCACCCGAACCGCCTTCGAGGACCGCGCGGCGATCATCGGGACCGACGCCGAGGACTTTCGACGCGGCCTGGCGGCCCTGGCCGACGGAAGGCCCTCGGCCGCGGTCGTGCGTGGCCGGCCGACCGGGCGACTAGGCCGACTCGCGGTGCTGTTCACCGGCCAGGGCAGCCAGCGGGCCAGCATGGGCCGCGAGTTGGATCAGACGTATCCGGCCTTCGCCCGCGCCTTCGATGAGATAGCGGAGCTGGTGGATCAGCGGCTGCGCCAACCAGAACACGGCGGCTGGTCGCTGCGCGAGCTGGTGTTCGATCCGGCTCACCGGGCCGAACTGGACCGGACGGAGATCACCCAGCCGGCGCTGTTCGCGATCGAGGTCGCGCTGTACCGGCTGATCGAGCACTGGGGCGTCCACCCGGATGTCCTGATCGGACACTCGATCGGCGAGTTGGCCGCCGCCCACGTCGCCGGGGTGCTGTCGCTGCCCGACGCGGTCACCCTGGTGGTGGCGCGCGGCCGGCTGATGGGCGATCTGCCTGCCGGCGGCGCGATGATCGCCGTCGAGGCCGCCGAGGACGAGGTGCTTCCGCTGCCGGCCGGGGTGGACCTCGCCGCGGTCAACGGTCCGCGCGCCCTCGTGCTCGCCGGCGACGAGTCCGCCGTGGAGTCGCTGGCCGAGAGTTTCCGGGCGCGCGGGCGCAAGGCGACCCGACTGACGGTCAGCCACGCGTTCCACTCCGCGCGGATGGAGCCCATGCTCGCCGAGTTCGCGGCCGTCGCGCGGCGGCTTTCCTTTGCCTCGCCAACGATTCCGATCGTGTCGAACCTGACCGGCGAGCCGGCTGACCCCGCCCACATCGCCACCCCCGAGTACTGGGTCGACCACGTGCGCGGCGCCGTCCGGTTCCGCGACGGCGTGCGCGCCCTCGCCAGGCTGGGCGTGACGACCTACCTGGAGCTGGGCCCGGACGCGGTGCTCACCGCGATGAGCCGGGACAGCCTGGCCGACCACGAAGCCACCGTCATCCCGACCCTGCACCGGGACCGGCCCGAGGCGATGGCACTGGTCACGGCGCTCGGATCGGCGTTCACCGCCGGCGTCGACATCGACTGGGCGGCGGTGTTTCCGGACACCGGTCGGGTGCCGCTGCCGAGTTATCCGTTCCAGCGCCGGCGATACTGGCCCGACCAGCACTCCCCGGCGAGCGCGCCCAGTCCTCGACTGGCGGTCGCCCCGACGGCCCAGCCGGTCCGGACGTCCGTCGCGGCCGACGAACCCGCGGTGCGAGAGCTGGTGTGCGGCACGATCGCCACCGTGCAGGGCCATTCCTCATCGACCGAGGTCGACACCCGCCGGTCGTTCAAGGAGCTGGGTTTCGACTCGCTGACGGCCGTCGAGTTCCGCGACCAACTCGCCGCCGCGACCGGGCTGGCGCTCACCGCCGGACTCACCTTCAACTATCCGACGCCCGACGAGCTGGTCCGGCACCTGCTCGGCGAACTGACCGACCCCGAGACCCCTGATGCCACCACAGCCACCGACGAACCCATTGCCATCGTGGGCATCGGCTGCCGCTATCCCGGCGAGGTTCGCTCACCCGAGGATCTGTGGCGGCTGATCACGCGGGGCCAGGACGCGATCACCGAGTTCCCCGCCGGCCGAGGCTGGGACATCGACGGCCTCTACGATCCGGAACCCGGCACACCCGGCAAGTCCTACACCCGACACGGCGGCTTCCTCTCCGACGCCGACCAATTCGATCCAGCGTTCTTCGGCATCGGGCCGCGCGAGGCCGCCGCGATGGACCCGCAACAGCGGCTGCTGCTGGAGACCTCCTGGGAGGCAGTCGAACGCGCCGGCATCGACCCGACCACCCTGCGTGGCACCGAAGCGGGGGTGTTCCTCGGCCTGACCGCGCAGGACTACGGACCCCGATTGAGTGAACCGGCCGACGGTTACCAGGGTTACCTGCTCACCGGCGGCACGACCAGCGTCGCCTCCGGCCGGATCGCCTACACGCTCGGCCTGCACGGCCCGGCCATCACCGTGGACACGGCGTGCTCGTCCTCGCTGGTCGCGTTGCATCTGGCCGCGCGTGCGCTGCGCAACGGGGAATGCGAGCTGGCGCTGGCCGGCGGCGCGACGGTGATGGCCACGCCGGGCATGTTCATCGAGTTCAGCCGCCAGCGGGGACTGGCGCCGGATGGCCGGTGCAAACCGTTCTCCGCCGACGCCGACGGCACCGCATGGGCCGAGGGCGTCGGCGTGCTGCTGCTGGAACGGCTGTCCGACGCCCGCCGGCACCATCACCCGATTGTGGCAGTGCTGCGCGGATCGGCGATCAACTCCGATGGCGCCAGCAACGGGCTCACCGCGCCCAACGGACCGTCCCAGCAACGGGTGATCCAGGCCGCCCTCGCCAGCGCCGGCCTTCAACCATCCGATGTGGACGTCGTGGAGGCGCACGGCACGGGTACCAGCCTCGGCGATCCGATCGAGGCGGAGGCGATCCTGGCCAGCTACGGCCAGCACCGCGACACCCCGCTGCTGCTCGGCTCGGTGAAGTCCGTCATCGGTCACGCCCAGGCCGCGGCCGGCGTCGCCGGGGTCATCGCGATGACGCAGGCGATCCAGCACGGCGAGTTGCCCAGGACCCTGCACCTGGGCACGCCCACCCCACACGTCGACTGGACGACCGGCGCGGTCGAGCCGCTGACCGAGCCGTGGCCGTGGCCGGACACCAGCCATCCGCGGCGGGCCGGCGTGTCGTCGTTCGGCATCAGCGGCACCAACGCGCACCTGATCGTGGAGCAGGCCGAACCGGTCGACCCGGCTGTGCCGGGGCCGGTGCCGCGACTCGGCAGCACGGCGTGGCTGCTGTCGGCCCGCGACGACGCCGCGCTGCGGGACCAGGCGATCCGGCTGCGGTCCGCGGCACCCGAGCTGGACCCGTCCGATGTGGCCTGGTCACTGGCGAAGACCCGGACCCGGTTCGACCGTCGGGCCGTGGTGCTGGGCGCCGATCCCGACGAGTTGGCGGCCGGGTTGGACGCGCTCGCCGAGGGCCTGCCGGCGGTCAACATCCTGCGCGGCAACGCATCCCCGCACGGACGGACCGCGTTCCTGTTCACCGGCCAGGGCGCCCAGCGAGCCGGGATGGGACGCGAGCTCTATCAAGCATCCGCGCCGTTCGCCGCCGCGTTCGACGCGGTCACCGCCGAACTGGACCGGCACCTGGACCTCCCGCTGCGGGACGTGGTCTTCGGCGAGTCCGGCCCGCTGGACCAGACCGGCTACACCCAGCCCGCGCTGTTCGCGATCGAGGTCGCGCTGTACCGGCTGGTGGAGCAGCACGGCGTACGACCGGACTATCTGGCCGGTCACTCGATCGGGGAACTGGCCGCCGCGCATGTCGCCGGGGTGCTGGACCTCGCCGACTCCGCCGCACTGGTCGCCGCACGCGGGCGGCTGATGCAGGCCGCTCCGGCCGGTGGCGCGATGATCGCGATCCAGGCGACCGAGGCCGAGGCGGCGGAATCGCTGGCCGGCTTGGAAAACGCGGTCACCATCGCCGCGGTCAACGGTCCGACGGCGGTGGTCATCGCCGGCGAGGAGGCCGTCGCGACCGCGGTGGCCGACGACTGGCGGACCCGGGGCCGCAAGACCCGGCGGCTGCGGGTCAGTCATGCCTTCCACTCCCCACACATGGATGGCGCGCTCGCGGGATTCCGCGCGGTCGCCGCCGGCCTGACCTATCGCCGGCCGGCCATTCCGATCGTGTCCGGCCTGACCGGCGAGCTCGCCAGCGCGGAACAACTCGCCGCACCGGACTACTGGACCCGGCAGCTGCGGGACGCCGTGCGGTTCCTCGATGCCAGCCGCCAACTGGAATCGCTGGGCGTCAGCACCTATCTGGAGCTGGGTCCGGACGCGGTGCTGACCGCGATGACGGCGGCCAGCCTGACCGGCGGCGACGCGACGATCGTGCCGCTGCTGCGCGCCGGCCGGCCCGAGCCGGACACCGTGCTGGCCGGTCTCGCCGCCGCACATGTGTCCGGTGTGGACGTCGACTGGCCGAGCCTGCTGTCCCCCGGGCGTCGGGTCGACCTGCCCACCTATCCCTTCCAGCGCGAGAGTTTCTGGTTGACCGCCCCGACCGGTGGCGACCCGCGCCGGCTAGGCCTGGACCCGGCCGAACATCCGCTGCTCGGCACCACCGTCGACCTCGCCGACGGCGACGGCCTGGTGCTGACCGGCCTGGTCTCCCGGCGGACCCACCCCTGGCTGGCCGACCACGCCATCGCCGGCAGCGTGTTGGTGCCCGCGACCGCCTTCCTGGACCTCGCCATCGCCGCCGGCGACCGGGCCGGCGCGAGCACGGTGGAGGAACTGATCCTGCACGCGCCGCTGGTCCTCGACGACCAACAGGCGGTCCGGGTGCAGATCAGCATCGGCGACCGAGCCGCCGACGGTGCCCGCGCGCTGGCCGTGCACGCCCGGCCGGCGGACGCCGGATCGTGGACGAAGTACGCCACCGGGCTGCTGTCGGAGCGAGTCCGGCCGGAACCGAGCCCACTGACCGAATGGCCGCCACCCGGCTCATCCACTGTGGACCTGTCGGGCCACTATGACCGGCTGGCCGGCCACGGCTACCAGTACGGTCCCGGCTTCCAGAACGTGCGGGCGGCCTGGCGGTCCGGTGACGACCTGTACGTGGAGGTCGAGTCGGCGGCCGCCGCCGAATCCGGCTGGGGCCTGCATCCGGCGCTGCTGGACGCGGTGCTGCACCCGTTGGTGCTCGGCCTGGCCGACGCCGCCGACGATCCGTCCCGGATCAGCTTGCCGTTCGCGTGGTCCGGCGTGGCGCTGCACGCGACCGGCGCGACGGTGCTGCGCGCGCTGGTGCGCGACACCGGACCCGACACGGTGTCGCTGACGCTGGCCGACGGCTCCGGATCGCCGGTCGGCACGGTGGAATCGCTGTCGCTGCGGTCGGCGGCGCGGACCGATCCGGGCCCGCCGCCGCTGCACGCCGTCGACTGGATTCCGGCGCCGTCATCCGGCGAGACACCCCGATGGACCGAGATCACCGAGGCCCTGTCCGAGGTCACCGATCCGGGTGATGTGGTGGTGGTCGCGCCGTGGGCCGGCGAGCAGCCGATCCCGGCCGCCGTGCACGAGGCGACCGGCCGGGCGTTGCGGCTGGTCCGGGAATGGCTGGCGGACGAGCGGTTCGCCGGGGCCCGGCTGGTGTTCCGCACCCGGAGCGCGGTCGCCGTCGCGCCCGACGAGGGCGTCGCGGACCTGGCCAACGCGGCGGTCTGGGGCCTGCTCCGCACTGTCCAATCAGAACACCCCGGACGGTTCGCGCTGCTGGACGGCGACGCCGACGGGGTCACAGTCCCCGCATTGTCCACCGCAGTGGCGCACGATGCGCCGCAGCTCGCCGTGCGCGACGGCCGGGCGTTCACGCCGCGACTGGATCGGCTGGGTCGGCTCACCGACGCTGTGCCGAACCCCGATCCGTTCTCCGCCAACGGAACCGTGCTGATCACCGGCGGCACCGGCGGCCTGGGCGCGCTGGTCGCCGAGCATCTGGCCGCCGAGCACGGCGTCCGCGATCTGGTGCTGGCCAGCCGGCGCGGCCCGGCGGCGCCCGGAGTGGGCGACCTGGCCGATCGGCTGCGCGGGCTGGGCGCCCGAGTCCGCGTCGTGGCCGGCGACCTGGCCGATCGGGACACCGCGGCCGCGCTGCTCGCGGACATCCCGGACCTGACGGCGGTCGTGCACACCGCCGGTGTGCTGGACGACGCCACCGTCGAGTCGCTGACCGCCGACCGACTGAACATCGTGCTCGCGCCGAAGGTGGACGCGGCCTGGCACCTGCACGAGCTCACCCAGGATCGCGACCTGACCGGGTTCATCCTGTTCTCGTCCATCTCGGGCATCGTGGGCACTCCCGGCCAGGCCAATTACGCGGCCGCCAACACCTTCCTGGACGCGCTCGCCGCGCACCGCCGGGCCGCCGGACTGCCGGCGACCGCACTGGCCTGGGGCCTGTGGGACGGCGCGCCCGGCATGGCCACATCACTGTCCGATGTGGATCGTGGCCGGTGGCGGCGGTCGGGCGCCGCGCCGATCACCGTCGAACAGGGGCTCGCACTGTTCGACGCGGCTGTCCGCGCCGAACGCGCGCTGGTCGTCCCGGCCCGGCTGGATCTGGCCCGGCTGCGGCGGAATCCGGCCGATCCCCGACGGCGCACGGTCACGGAGAATGGCGCCGGCAGCCCGGATGGCTGGGCCGGCCGGCTGGCCGAAATGCCCGCCGAAGACCGCGCCGCCGCCGCGCTGGACGTGGTGCGGACCGCCGCGGCCGCCGCCCTCGGCCATGCCGACGCCGCAGCGGTGTCACCCGATCGAGTGTTCTCCGCGCAGGGTTTCGACTCGCTGGC
>DASZLR010000242.1:0-2502 GCA_035552275.1 Pseudonocardiaceae bacterium
ACGCGCAGCGTCGTGTCCAGGCCGCGCACGCGCGGATCACGGCTGGCCGGCTGCCGAGCATGGCCGAGTTCGACACGATCCGCGGCCTGGCCGGAGTCTGCGCTTACCTGCTACAGCGCGATCCGGACGGCCCCGCACTGCGTTCGGTCCTGGGCTACCTGGTGCGATTGACCAACCCCGTGACCGATCCCGCCGATCAGCAGCGCACATTGCCGGGCTGGTGGACCCCGACCGGCCCCACCGGCCGTGCGGGCCCGGATTTTCCCGGCGGCCACGGCAACTTCGGGGTGGCGCATGGCATCGCCGGACCGCTCGCGATTCTCGCCCACAGCGCGCGACAGGGAATAAGCGTGGCCGGGCAACGCGACGCGATCATCGCGATCTGCTCCTGGCTGGACGCCTGGCGCATCGACACCGACACCGGGGATCGATGGCCTTACATGATCACTCACGGCGAGCTGACCACCGGTTCCGCGCAGGTGCGCCACGATGGAGCGGCACGCCGGCCAAGCTGGTGCTACGGCACCGCCGGCATCGCGCGTTGCCTGCAACTGGCCGCTCTGGCCCTCGGTGACAACACCCGGCGCAGAACCGCTGAGGCCGCGCTGATCTCCGCCCTCACCGACCCCGTCCACCGGGCGCTGACCGCGGACGCCTCCCTCTGCCACGGATACGCCGGTCTCGCCCGCATCGCCGCCCACGCCGCGGCCGATGCCGCCGAGCCCGCCGCGTCCCAGCTCCGAGCGCTCGTGCCCGACCTGCTCAGTCACGCCCTGGCCCAGCCCACTACCGCGACGCCGGGCCTGCTGGAAGGCGACGCCGGGATCGCTCTGGCGTTCCTCACTGCCGTCACCGAGTCACCGGACGGGACGCCGGTGCCACACGGCTGGGACGCCTTCCTACTGATCTGACACACACCGAACAGGAGACCGATCTCCCGATGGCCGCGAAGCCACCTGGCGCCGACTGGCAACAGTTCTCGATCGAGTTCACCGACCGGGCTACGGCCGTGCGCACCGCCGCGCACCAGATCGCACCGGCGCTGAACCGCGCAGAGCAGGCCGGTCAGCTCAGCACGTGGTGGTACATCCGCAAACCACCCGGCCTGCGGTTGCGCTACCAGTTGACCGACCCGAACACCCAGGTGGTCGAGGAACTGCTCGACGAGCTGGCCGGCACCGGACGGATCGTGAACTGGACACAAGGCATCTACGAGCCCGAGAGCGTGGCGTTCGGTGGTCCCAGCGCGATGGACATCGCCCAGACCCTCTTTCACCACGACAGCCGACACCTGCTGGCGCGTGCGGCACACACCGACGCTGCCGTGGCCTCGCCGGCCGGTCTGGGGCAACGGGAGACCACGGTCCTGTTGTTCACCACGATGCTCCGGGCCGCCGGGCTGGACTGGTTCGAGCAGGGCGACGTCTGGGCCAAAATCATCGACCTACGGGCATCCGGCCAGGCACAGGTCGCGGCGGATCGAGCTGAGGAGCTCGGCCAGGCCGTGCGACGGTTACTGACCGTGAATGCCCACAGCGTGCCCGACCTGCTGGCCGAGCCGTGGCTGGCCGCCTTCGAAACAGCCGGGCAACACCTCGCCGCGCTCGACCGCCGCGGCCAGCTGCGGCGGGGGCTCCGCGCGGTCCTGGCTCACCATTTCATCTTTCACGCCAACCGTGCCGGCCTGCCGGGAGGCGATCAAGCCACCCTGGCGAACCTCGCGTTCGACGCCATCTTCAACACCTCGCTCAACCGGCCAGCCTCGGCTGGCGTCACCTCCCACACCAGTAAGGTCTCACCAGTGGCAACTACCGTGAGTGACACTTCCGCCGCATCCGCCGACGAACTGCGCGCCAAGCTGGTCGACCGTCTCGTCACGGATAAAACCGTCCGCACCCCAGCCATCGAGTCCGCTCTCCGGCACGTGCCGCGGGATCTGTTCCTGCCCGGCATCCCGCTTCCCGAGACGTACGCGAACGAGGCGGTCTACACCAAGTGCGACGGGACCGGAGCCCGCATCAGCGCGGCGTCCGAGCCGAAGATCGTCGCGATCATGCTGGAACAGCTGCAGATCCAGCCCGGCGACAGGATTCTCGAAATGGGCGCGGGGACCGGCTACAACGCCGCCCTGATGGCCACCATCACCGGCGATGCCGGGCATGTCACCACCATCGACATCGACGACGACATCGTCGCGGGCGCTCAGGAGCACCTGACCGCTGCCGGCGTCACCAACGTCGTGGCGGTCCGGGCCGACGGGGCACTCGGCCGCCGGGAAGCGGGGCCGTTCGACCGCGTTATCGCCACCGTCGGGTGCTTCGAGGTCCCCACTCCGTGGCTGGAGCAACTCGCTCCCGGCGGACGTCTCGTCGCGCCGGTTCGCCTGGCCGGCACCGCCTCCCGCAGCATCGTCTTCGAACGCGAGGGCGCGGGCTGGATCAGCCGCGGAAGCAACATGTGCACCTTCATGCCGCTGCGCGGTATCGGCGACGACGCCCGCCG
>DASZLR010000243.1:0-5689 GCA_035552275.1 Pseudonocardiaceae bacterium
CGGCCGAGCGCCTCGGCGATCTTCGAGCTTGCGACGGAGCTGTCGGGTCGGTCAGCTCTCACGCAGCGCAGATCAGTTGTCGCGCAGGTCAGCTCTCGCGCGGGTCAGTTGTCGCGCAGATCAGTTGTCGTTGTCGGCGGAGGGGATGAAGGCGCCGGGAACGTTGTCGGGGGCGTAGATCTTGCTGTCACCGGGGTACGGCTTGGCCCAGCCGGTGGTCTGGTAGTAGGTGTAGCGGTTCATCTGCTCCGGGTTGGCGTAGTCCGGAATGGCGCTGGGGCCGGTGAAGTGCTGCTGCGCCGCCCACGCCTTCCACTGCGCCGCCACGGACTGCTCGGCGGCCGGGACGGCGGTGGCCGCGGCGTCGGCCTTGGCCACGGACGCGGTGGTCTGGCCGGCGGGCACGTCGGAGCCGCAGGACGGCTGGGTCGCCAGGCCGAGGGTGAGCGAGGTCTGATTCGGTACCGCGGTGAACGGCGTGTAGTTCGGCTTCGAGGTGAACGCGCCGGTCATCGGGGTGGCCGCGGCGTCGAGCTGGTTCATCGGGTGGATGCCGAGGATCTGCTCGATGGTGCGGACCATCATGATCTGCGAATAATACTGGTCGTCGACGGCGCCGTGCTGGGCCCAGGGGCTGAGGACCTGGACCGGGGCGCGGTGGCCGTCCACGTGGTCGAGGCCGGCCTGCGAGTCGTCCTCGACGACGAAGATCGCCGAGTCCTTCCAGTACGGGCTGTGCGAGATGGTGTCCACGATCTGGCCGACCGCGAGGTCGTTGTCGGCGACCTGGGCGGCCGGGCTGGCCGGACCGCCGGTGTGGTCGTTGGACAGCCAGAACATGTTGAGGTTGGCCGGCCCGTTCTTCTCGAAGTCCTGCTTCCAGACCTGGGCCTTGTACACGTCGGGCACCGAGGTGTCGAACAGCGGGAAGCCCGGAACCGACACCGCGTTGAGCGACGGGATCGCCGAGCCGGCCTGGATCGGGTAGGCGCTCGGGGCGCCGGTGGCGGCCATGCTCTGGGAGTCGCAGTACAGGTTCTGCCAGGTCGCACCGGCCGGCTTGTTCTCGACCGACTGGAACTCGCCGTAGTCCTTGACGGTCTTGCCCGCGGCCTGCGCGCCGGTCCAGATGAAGCCCGACTCCTGGTGGCCGAGGACGTCGTTCTCCGTGTCGTAGCTGCGCAGGTACTCACCGGCGGAGGACTCGGTGTATTCGGGGTCGTCCGCCTGCATCAGCCAGTTGTGGCCCTCGGCGGAATTCGTGCCGACGTCGTAGAAGTTGTCGTAGAGGCCGAACTGCTGGGCCAGGGCGTGCTGGTTCGGTGTGACGGCCTCGCCGAACTGGGTCAGCGTCGGATCGCCGTCGCCCTGCGGCAGGTCGCCGAAGACCTGGTCGTAGGTCCGGTTCTCCTTGACGATCAGGAACACGTGCTTGATGGTCGAGGGGTCGCCGATCCGCACGGGGACCGGAACCGCCTTCTTGCCGGCGTTGCCCTTGGCGTACTGCACGGAGTTGTTCGTCCAGCCGTTGTACTGGAAGACCTTGCCGGTGTAGCTGCGGATCGCCTGGTCGCTGGGCAGCGTGAATCTCGTCAGGCTGCTGGTGGTGTCGTGGGTGCCGTGGCCGGCCGCGACGGTCGGACGCAGCGCGTCGATGCCGCGGGTGTTCGCCACCACGATCTGGTTGCCGACCGTGGCCACCTCGGCCGGGAAGTAGTCGGTCGGCAGCAGGCCCACGTAGCTGGCCGGCTGCTGTGCCGAGGTGAAGCGGTACACCGCCACCGCGTTGGCCCGGCCGAGGGTCACGAGCAGGTGGCCGTCCGGGGTCAGCGAGATCGCGTCAGGCTCGTAGCCCACCGACGCCTCCGGCCACGGCTGGGTGGAGATCGTCTGGACCACCTTGTTCTTGGCGGCGTCGATGACCGAGACGGTGTTGCTGTCGGTGTTGGCCACGAAGACCGTGTGGCCGGCCGCGTACACCGCGGTCGGGTGCAGCCCGACGCCGATGCTCGCGACACCCGTCGACGGGTTCGCCGTGTCGATGACGCTGACCGTGCCGGTGGTGGAGGAGCCGGTCTGCGCGTTCGCCGGCACCTGGGTGCCGTACGAGTTGATGGTGGTGTCGCCGGCGACGGCGGTACGGCCGCCCTCGTTGCTGACGTAGAGCTTGCCGCCGACCATCACCATGCCGCGCGGCGCGATGCCGGTGTTCCAGCTCTGCGTGATGGCGCCGCTGGCCGCGTCGATGGCCACGACCCGGTTCTGCCCGTTGACCGCCGCGTACACGGTCGAGCCGTCGGGGGAGAACACGGCCTTGGCCGAGAGCGCGTGCATCGAGCCGTCGGCCGGGATGGGGACGTCGACCGGAGCGGCCAGCGTGCCGTCGGCGTTCACGGTGAATTTCGTGTAGCCGTCGGTCCGGCCGATCCACAGTGACTTGCCGTCGGGGGAGTAGGTCGGCGAGGCCTGGCCGACGTCGTTCCCGCTGATCTTCAGGTTCACCCCGGTGGAGCTGCCGACGACCTGCTGGACCTGATAGCTGCGCAGGTCGATGATGACCAGCGAGCCGGTGCCGTCGGTGATGGTGGCGGCCATGTGGGTGCCGTCCGGGCTGACCGACGCGGCCATGATCTTGCCCTGGTTGACGACCAGTCGGCTGCCGATCGGGTTGATGTACTGGTCGCTGGCGATGACCTCGCCCTTGTCGGTCTGCTGACCGACGTGCTGGGTGCCGAGCTGCTGGGTGGATGCGGAGCCCATGCCGGCCCCGGTGAACACGAGCGCGACGGACGCCACGCCCACCTTTGTGAGACGGCTTCGGCCCTGGCCGGTGGGACGGCCGGCGGCCTTGGCGTTCGGCCGCCTGCGGCGCGTTACCTGCATCGAGTGGTTTCCTTTAGTGAGAAGGGAGCAGATCGACGTTGCCGTCGAACTGCCAAAGCGGGTTCGGCCGATTCCCGTCGGCGGTGTGCACCAGGAAGTAGCCGTTCACTTCCTGCGGTCCATCGCCGTCGGCGATGTACCGGCCGTTCGCGGTGACATCGAGCTGGTAGATGGCCTGGCCGGTGAGCGAGACGCCCGGGATGTGCCAGGAGACGGTGCAGCGCCAGTCGTTGCCCGGCCCCTCCTGCGCGGCGGTGCCTTCGCTCTTGATGCACGATGCCGAGGTCCGCAACTGCGCTTCGGTGACCGGCGGGCGATTGAGCTGCTGCTCCTGCAACCGGTAGAGGTGGGCGAACGTGGTGGCGACCGACTGCTGGATCTCGCCCTGATCGATGCCCGAGCCGGCGGCGCCGGTGGCGCCGGCCAGCACGCCGATCGTCCCGGCGAGCACCCCGGCCAGCGGCAGCGCACCCAAGGCCAGTGCCCTGCGTCCGGCACCGTCGTTGGTGAGGTTGGTGAAGTCGCGGCGGAGGAAGAGCAGGTAGGCCAGCGCGGTCGCGACGAGCGCCCAGACCAGGCTGACCGCGATCCCGATCAGCAGTGGGCTGAGTTGCTGGGGGTCGGTGAACAAGCCGTTCCAGGAGATGAAGGCGTAGCCCGGCAGAGCGAGGCGCACCACGACCGGCAGCGGCAGCATCTGCGCGAGCTGCATGCCGAGCGCGACGATCACCGGCAGCAGCAGGCCCATCGGCGAGCGGCCGAGCGCGATGGAGCCGAGCAGTCCGATGGCGGCGAGGGCGAGCGTCGGGGCGAGCACGCAGGCCCATGCGAGCAGGACCTTGCCCGCCGCGTCTCCGGAGGCGAGGGTGTGGCCGTCGAGGCCGATCAGCGGCTTGTTCCCGGCGGCCAGCAGTCCGCCGGCCACGCTGGAGGCGACCAGGCCCGCCACCAGCAGCAGGAGCACGGTGAGGCTGGCCATCGCCTTGGCCGCGAAGATCCGCCGATGCGAGCGGACCGCGACGAGCAGGTGGCGCCAGGTGCCGAGCCGGTCCTCGGCGGCGAACACGTCGCCGGCGACCATGGACGTGAGCAGCGGCAGCGCCCAGGTGCCGGAGAAGCCGAGAACCACCAGCGGCCCGGCCCAGCCGGTGGTGTGCATCCAGCGGCCGAACAGGGTGTCTGAGGGCACGGTGCCCTGCTGGTCGATGCCGAAGACCAGCAGGCCGGGACCGAGCCAGCACAGCAGAATCAGCAGGCGTGCCCGCCACGGGGAGAACTGCTTGACGAGTTCGAAGCGGAGCACGCGGCCGACCGGGGCCGGGCGGGCGGCCGCGGTCTCGGCTTCGGCGACGGGGGCCTCGGCGGCGGTCGCGGTCATCGGTCGGTCTTCTCCTGCTCGGTGAGGGCGAGGAACGCGGCTTCGAGCGGGGAGACGACCGGCGCCAGTTCGCGCACCGCGATCTCGCCGCGCACGAGCCGCGCCACCAGTTCGTCGAGGGCCGGCACCGGCGCGCGCACCACCATCACGTCGGTGCCTGGACGGATCGCGGAATCGAGGCCGTCGATGATGCGGACACCGGGGGTCTCGCCGGCCACGGCGCGCGCCGCCCGGGGATCCGAGGTGCGCAGGCGGTAGTCGAGTACGCGGTTTTCCGCGGAGAGCTTGCCCACCGGTCCTGAGAACACCACCCGGCCGGTGGCGAGGATGGTCACCTCGGAGCACAGCGCCTCGAGGTCGTCCATCCGGTGGCTGGAGACGATCACCGTGGCGCCTTCGGCGGCCAGCCGGTTCAGCACGCCGTGCACGTGCTTCTTGCCGGCCGGGTCGAGGCCGTTGGACGGCTCGTCGAGCACCAGCAGCCGAGGCCTGGTCAGCAGGGCCGCGGCCAGGCCGAGCCGCTGGCGCATGCCGAGGGAGAAGCCGCGGACCCTGTCGTCGGCGACCTCGGTCAGCCCGACCTGGTCCAGCACCTCGTCGATGCCGGCGGCGCACGCGTCGCGGCGCCGCAGCGAGGCGAGCGCGGCAAGGTTCTGCTTCGCGGTGAGCGTGGGGTAAAGGCCGGGGCCGTCGACGAAACCCGACACGCCGTCGGGCGCCGCCGACGCCCGCCCCACGGTGGTGCCGAGTATCTCCAGGCTCCCCTCGTCGGCGACGGCCAGGCCGAGCAGCAGGCCGAGCAGCGTCGTCTTGCCTGCGCCGTTCGGGCCGACCAGTCCGTGGATCTGACCCCGCGCCACGTCCACATCGATCCGGTCGAGCGCCACGACATCACCGAAGACCTTGGTGATGCCGCGGCCCCTCAGCGCGACGGTCGCATCCATGAGTCCCTCTTTCAGTCGGTTCTAAGCCGACTCTCAGGAACCTAGGCACGGCACATGACGTACATCCTCGAATCGGTTGAATGCACAGGGAACGGGAGAGGGCCGGTGGAAGACACTGCCGGCCTTGTCATGGTTCGTGCTGCCTGGGCGGTCGCCGGCGTCGAAGGGCGTCCCTGTCCGGCGCGCGCTGCCGCGTGCGCACCTCCGCGCTTCCTGGCTCCAGCGGTGGTCAATATCTGATGTGGCGACAGGAGGAATCAGCGGTCTTCGCGGCGACATAATCGCGGTCGCCCCGAAATTCGGGGCCGATGCTGTGCAGCGCCGCTCACCTCGTGCTACTGTTGGCTTCAGTTGCAGTTGTGGTTCCCAGGACTTTCACAAGTGCCCTCGCCGGTTTACGCTTTACCTGCGGGAGCGTTTTTGTTTTTCCGGTACTTTTCCGGATGGGGTAATCATCACGGCGACGCTGGTCTCGCGCGGTGCG
>DASZLR010000244.1:0-39391 GCA_035552275.1 Pseudonocardiaceae bacterium
GGGTCGCCAGCAGATCCGCGTCCCGGACGTCGCCGACAACGAGCCGGTGCCGATCAGTCCACTGTGGAGCATCTTCGGACCCGTGCGCCTCCGGCAGCAGGCAGTCCAGCCCGATGACCTCGTGGCCGCGCTCGGCCAGCACGTCCGCGACATGGGAGCCGATGAAACCGGCCAACCCGGTGACCAAGATCCGCATGACACCGAACCTAACGGCGACACGCCGAATCGGCGGGCCGCCGGCCCAGCCGTCACCAAACGGTCAGATATTGCTAGATTGGCCGTGTGACCGAGAGCACGCACGATTCGGGCCAGTCCGGTCAGCCGGAGGATTACGCGGAAGCACGCCGCACCACCGAGGGCGTCGTGCACACCGTCGTCGGCGGCGACTGGGATTCGGTGTTGGAGGAGATCGGCTCGGACGAGCGGATCGTGGTCAACCTCGGCCCGCAACACCCCTCCACGCACGGCGTGCTGCGCCTGGTGCTGGAACTGGAGGGCGAGACGGTCATCCAGGCGCGGGCGGTCATCGGCTACCTGCACACCGGGATCGAGAAGAACACCGAATACCGCACCTGGACCCAGGGTGTCACCTTCGTGACCCGGATGGACTATCTCGCCCCGCTGTTCAACGAGGCCGGCTATTGCCTGGCTGTGGAGAAGCTGCTCGGCATCGAGGTTCCGGAGCGCGCCCAGGTGATCCGGGTGCTGCTGATGGAGCTCAACCGAGTCAGCTCGCATCTGGTCGCGCTGGCCACCGGCGGCATGGAGGTGGGCGCGCTCACCGGCATGACCGCCGGCTTCCGGGAGCGCGAAGAGGTGCTGCACCTGCTGGAGCACCTGACCGGCCTGCGGATGAACCACGCCTTCATCCGGCCCGGCGGGCTCGCCGCCGATCTGCCCGAGGACGCGATCGAGAAGATCACCGCGTTCCTCAAGGTGATGGACTCCCGGCTGCCCGACTACGACAAGCTGCTCACCGGCCAGCCCATCTGGCGCAACCGGCTGGCCGGCGTGGGTTACCTGCCGCTGGACGGCTGCATCCAGCTCGGCGTCACCGGTCCGATCCTCCGCGGCGCCGGCCTGCCCTGGGATCTGCGCAAGGTCGAGCCGTACTCCGGCTACCAGGACTACGAGTTCGACGTGCCGACGTCCACCGACGCCGACTCGTTCTCCCGGTACCTGCTGCGGGTCGAGGAGATCCACCAGTCGCTGCGGATCGTCCAGCAGTGCGTGCGCCGGTTGCGACAGCCCGGCCCGGTGATGGTCGCCGACGCGAAGATCGCCTGGCCGGCGCAGCTGTCCATCAGCTCCGACGGGATGGGCAACTCACTGGCGCACGTGCGCAAGATCATGGGCCAGTCGATGGAATCGCTGATCCATCACTTCAAGCTGGTCACCGAGGGTTTCTCGGTGCCGGCCGGCCAGGTGTACGTGCCGATCGAGTCGCCGCGCGGCGAACTGGGCTACCACCTGGTTTCCGACGGTGGCACCCGGCCGATGCGGGTGCACGTGCGCGAGCCCAGTTTCATTAATCTGCAGTCCATGCCGGCGATGTGTGAGGGCGGCATGATCGCGGACGTGATCGCCTCGGTCGCCTCCATCGACCCGGTGATGGGCGGCGTTGACCGATAGTCGACAGGTAAACCTCGGTTGGGGACAGATTCTCATGTGCCGGACCGGGATCGGGTTTCTCCGTAGGCTGGGGTGATGGGGTCATCACCAGCTCCGTTGTCGGTCCTGGATCTGTCGCCGGTCGTCACCGGCCAGACCGCCGCTGACGCGCTGCGCAACACCATCGATCTGGCCCGGCAGACCGAACGGCTCGGCTATCGCCGCTACTGGCTGGCCGAACATCACCTCGTGCCGGGTGTGGCGGCGTCCTCGCCGGCCGTGCTCGCCGCCTCGGTGCTCGCCGCGACGGAAACGCTCCGGGTCGGCTCCGGCGCGGTGCTGCTGGGCAGCTACCCGCCGCTGGTCGTCGCCGAACAGTTCGGCACCCTCGCCCAGCTGCATCCGGGCCGGGTGGACCTGGGCGTGGGTCGCGCGGGCGTGATCCGGGCGGCGGAGCTGATCAGCAAGCTGTCCGCGCCCAATCCGGATTCGCCGGCGGCGCGGGACCGGATCGTCGACGGACTGCTGATCCCGGCCCGGCCCAAGGTCAAGATCGAGACGTCCGGCCTGGTCGAGCGGTTTCTGGCCCAGCAGCGGCTGGTCGGCGACCGGGGCGAGGCCGCCGCCGACTACGGCCGGGACGTACGGGAGATCCTGGCGTTCTTCGCCGGCGACTACCGCGAGTCCGACGACACTGATTTCCACGCCGTGCAGGCCGAAGGCGTCGATCTTGAGGTCTGGGTGCTCGGGTCCAGCCGGGGCGCCAGCTCGGCCGCCGCCGGATCGCTGGGCCTGCCGTTCGGCGCGAACTACCACGTCAGCCCGACCTCAGTGATCGACGCGGTGGCCGGATACCGGGATGCGTTCGTGCCCTCGGCCCGGCTGGCCAAGCCCTATGTCGCGGTGTCCGCCGACGTGGTTGTCGCCGAGGACGAGGCGAAGGCCCGGGAACTGGCCAGCGGTTACGGCCAGTGGGTGCTGAGTGTCCGAAGTGGACTGGGAGCGATCGAGTTCCCCAGCCCGGCCGAGGCGGCCGAGTTCGAGTGGACGGACGAGCTGCGCGAGGCGGTGTCCGACCGGACCCGCACCCAGTTCGTCGGCACGCCGGAACAGGTCGGCGGCCAACTCGCCACGCTCCGCGACGCCACCCGCGCGGACGAGCTGGTCGTCACCACGATCACGCACGAGCACGCCGACCGGGTGCGTTCCTACGAACTGCTCGCCAAGTCCTGGGCCAACCTGAACCATTAGAGTGGGCAGGCGTGAGTGCTGGTGCGCTGTTTCTCGCGGTCTTCCTGGCCTGCGCGGTGGAGGCCGTCGAGGCGCTGACCATCGTGCTGGCCGCCGGCACCGCGCGGGACTGGCGGTCGGCCGGGATCGGGGTGGGCGCGGCCCTGGTCGCGCTGGCGGCGATCGTCGCGGCGCTCGGCCCGGCGCTGGAGCTCATTCCGCTGGGCGCGCTGCGGCTGGTGGTCGGCGGCCTGCTGTTGGTGTTCGGGTTGCAGTGGCTGCGCAAGTCGGTGCTGCGGGCTAGCGGCCACAAGGAGTTGCACGACGAGACGGCGATCTTCGCCCGCCAACTCGCCGCCGCCGATACAGCGCCGGCGCGGTCCAGGGGAGCGGTGTCCGACTGGTACGCGTTCACGCTGTCCTTCAAGGGCGTTTTCCTGGAAGGTCTTGAGGTCGCGTTCATCGCGCTCACCTTCGGCAGTAACCAGCACGACGTGCCGTTGGCCGCGCTCGCCGCGATCTGCGCGATCGTGGTGGTCGCCGGCATCGGCTTCGCGGTCCGCGCACCGCTGGCGCGGGTTCCGGAGAACTCGCTCAAGTTCGTGGTCGGCGTGATGCTGACCTCGTTCGGCGTGTTCTGGGGCGGCGAGGGCGCCGGGGCGCACTGGCCGGCCTCGGATGCCGCGCTGTTGGTGTTGGTGCCAGCGATCGCGCTGTTCGGGCTGGGACTGATCGCCGTGCTGCGACGGCAGCGCCTGCGGGGCGAGGCCCGCGACCGGCAGTCGGAGGTGACGGTGTGAACCGGCTGCGGCGGATTCTGGCTTTCTGGTACGACTTCGTGGTCGGCGATGACTGGCGGGTCGCGGTCGCCGTGGTGCTGGCCCTGGCGCTCACCGCCGGCCTGAGCGCGGCCGGCGTGCCGGCGTGGTGGGTGCTGCCGGTCGCGGTGGTTCTGGTGCTGCCGCTGACCCTGTGGCGTGCCGTGAAACGCAGCTGAGTGAAACGCGACTGAGTCAGACGCGGCTGAGCTCCGGTTCCGACGGTTTCGCCGGCGGCGGGCTGACCTCGCCGAACCGAGCCAGCGCCAACGCGCCGGCCAGCGCGATCAGGAAACCGAGGTAGGCCACGGCGGTCCAACCGGGCCGAGCACGGTCACCGAGCAGCAGCACACCGATCAGCGCCGGCGGAACGGTCTCGCCGACGAGCATCATCGCGGTCGCCGCGACTACTCCGCCGCGCTGCATCGCGGACGTGTAGAACCAGCCGGCGAAAATCCCGGCCACCGGCACCGTGTACGCGGCCGGATTGGTCAGCAGGCCGGGCAGCGCCAGGCTCGGGATCAGCCGGAAAGCCAGGCCCAGCGCGGCGAACCCGAGTCCGCCGACCAGTCCCAACGCGGCGGTTCGCGCCGGGTCGGGCAGTTGGCCGGCGGCCAGGCCGAGCGCGCCCAGCGAGACCGCCGCGACCAGCAGCGCCAGCCGGAAACCGAAGCTGGCCTGGCCGCTGCCCTGGCTCTCGGCGGACAGCCCGAGCAGCGCCAGCCCGCCGCACACCACCGCGACCGCCGACCACTCGACCCGCGACAGGGCCATGTTGAACAAGCGGACCGACAGCAGCGCGGTGACCACGATGCTCGCCGACAGCGCGGCCTGCATGAGGAACAGCGGCAGAATGTGCACCGCGACGATCTGCGCGACCAGGCCGATCGCGTCGAACGCCAGGCTGATCAGGTATCGCCACTGGCGCAGCAGCCGCAGCAGCAGCGCGGGATCGACGCCGTGCCGGTCCTCGCGCATCGCTCGCGCGGCGACCGCCTGGATCGCCGAGGCCACCCCGTAACACGCCGCCGCGAACAACGCGAGCAGCAGGCCGAGCCACATTCCTCGACCCTAACCGGTGGTCATTCTTCGCTGCCGTACGGGCGGGTGATGATTTCCAGATAGTGCCCGGCCGGATCGTTGAAATACACCCCGCGGCCACCGTCATGGGTGTTGATCTCGCCGGCTCGTTGGTGCCCCGGATCGGCCCAGTAGTCCAGGCCGCGTTCCTTGATCCGGCCGAAGATCTCATCGAACTCGGTTTCACTGATCAGGAAAGCGTAGTGCTGGACGGAGAACTCGTCCCGGCCGTCGGCGAAATCCAGGCTGACGTCGTTGCTCGCCTGGACCACCAGGAACGGCCCGAACGGCGTCGGTTCCGGCAGACCGAGCACCTCGGCGACGAACGTCGCCGACTCCTTCTTGTCGTGCGCCCACACGATGGTGTGGTTGAGCTGAACCGCCATCCCCGCCCCCTTATCGGCCGGTCGGAGCTGCTACCACGATAACTCTGATATGAATGTGTCAGCGCTCACGTCATAGGGCGTCATGCTGCGAGGTGCTTCACGATCATGACAGGTCGAGCCACCGTCGACGCGGTGCCGGCCGAGACGACGAGCTATGTCGGTCGCCGTGACGAGTTGGCCACGGCACGTCAGTTGCTCGGCGCCGGTCGCATCGTCACCCTGACCGGTGTCGGCGGTGTCGGCAAGACTCGCCTGGCCAGGCGGATCGCCGCGACCGTGGCCGGTGAGTACGCCGACGGCGTGGCGTTCGTCGAACTGGCGGAGCTGCGCAACGCGGAGCTGCTCGGCAACACCGTCGCCACCAAGCTGGGCCTCCACAACCTGTCGAGCCGCCCCGCCCTGGACACGATCATCCGCTACCTGCGGGACCGGCATTTCCTGCTCGTGCTCGACAACTGCGAGCACCTGATCGACGCGTGCGCGATGCTGGTCGACGCGCTGGTGACCGACTGCCCGCTGGTCACCGTGCTCAACACCAGCCGGCAGTCGCTCGACGTGCCGGGGGAACAGCTGTTTCCGGTGCCCCCGCTGTCCGTGCCCAGCGCCGAACAGGTCCGGTCGCCGGCCGATGTGGAGCGTCACGACGGGCCACGGCTGTTCCTGGACCGGGCGACCGCGGTGCTCCCATCCTTCGGCATCACCGACGAGAACTACCAGGACGTCGTCCGGGTATGTCACGACCTGGAAGGACTGCCGCTGGCCATCGAACTGGCCGCGGTCCGGCTGCGGTCACTGTCCCTGGGGCAGATCCGGGACCGGCTGACCGACCGGCTGACGTTGCTCACCCAGGGACGTCGACTCGGGCCTCGTCGGCAGCAGACGCTGCGGGCGCTCATCGACTGGAGCTACGAGCTGTGCTCGGAGCCGGAGCGGCTGGTCCTCACCCGCGCCTCGGTGTTCTCCGGCGGGTTTCACTTGGACGCAGTCGAGAAGGTGTGCAGCGGCCAGGGTGTGTCCCGGGCTGACGTCCTGGACATCGTGCACGTGTTGGTGGACAAGTCCTTGCTCATCGGCGAGGACCATTCGGGCGTTATGCGGTACCGGATGCTGGAGACCATGCGCGAGTATGGCCTCGGTGAACTCGCCCGAGCGGGCGACGTCCGGCGGGTCGCCCGGCTGCACCGCGACTGGTACGCCGACCTCGCCGCGCGCTACCAAGCGGAGTGGATCGGGCCCGACCAGGTCGCCTGGGTGGAACGGCTGACCGCAGATCACGCCAACATCCGAGTGGCGCTCGACTTCTGCGCCACCGAGCCCGCCGAGGCCGTCATCGGGCTGCGGATCATCAACCAGCTCAACGAGTACTGGGTGGTTCGCGGTTTTCTCAACGAGGCCCGTGGCTGGCTGCCCAGGCAACTGTCCGCCGCGCCGTCGGATGCCGCCGAGCGGGCTGTCGCCCTGGGACTGAGCGCGTGGTGCGCCATGCTCCAGGGCGACGGCGAGGCGGCGCTCGCCGCAGTGGCGCAGGGCCGCGAACTGGCGACGCGGATCGGCGACGAGTTTTCGGCAGCGGTCGTGGAGGCCAATGCCGGCTACGCGAACCTGTCGACTGGGCAGGAAACCTTGGCGCGGGACCAGTTCGCCCACGCGCTTGCCGTGTTCCGCGCATACGGAGATGCCAGGGGCGAGGCGTATGCCGCGTTCATGCTCGGCAACGCCACCAACATGACCGGCGACTTCGAGAAGGGCCGCTCGATCCTGCGGGACCGCATCGCGGCCAGCGAGGCGATCGGCGAGATCTTCTGGCGGTCGTGGGCCTTGTGGGCGTTGGGCATGGGCGAAGTCTTCTTCGGCGACCCGGGCGCGGCCGAAGCGGCCGGTCTTGCGGCGTTCCGGCTCCAGCAGGTGCTGAGCGACCACGCGCAGGAGGCGTTCACCGCGCACCTTCTTGGCCTCGCCACGTGCCGCACCGGCGACCTGGAACGGTCGGCCACCATTTTCGGTATCAATTCGACTTTCTGGAAAGCCATCGGTACCAACCCGCTGCGTTTCGGCATCTTCACCACCAAGGGCACCGAGATCGCCACCCAGTGCTTCGCGGCACTCGGCGAAACCACATTCAAGCAGTGCTACAGCCGGGGTCGGGCCATGTCGAGGGAGGACGCCGTCCGCTACATCCTGCGCGAGGCCGCGCCCGAGCCGGCTCCGCCGGTCGCCAGTCCGCTCACCAAGCGCGAGGCCGAGGTAGCCGCGTTGATCGCGAACGGCATGACCAACAAGGAGATCGCGGCCACCCTGTTCATCGCACCGCGCACGGCCGAGACCCATGTCGACCACATCTTCACCAAACTGAGCTTCACCAGCCGCGCGCAGATCGCCGCCTGGGTCGCGCGTCGAGCTGAGCCGCCTGATCGGGCGAGCGAACGGGTTTGGTTATCCGCTACGAGCCCTTGCGCGCCACCGTCCACTGCACCGGGCCGGCCTGCTTCATCGTGGTCTCCGTGATTCCATGCTGGCCCAAGATATCGCCAATATCCTGCTCGGTGAAGAATCGCAGGCCGGAGACGGGCTTGAGATAACGGTTGCCGTTGTCGGCGGCCGGTCCGAGCACCGTCGGCACCATGATCGCCAGCCGGCCGCCCGGCGCCAGCACCCGGGCCAACTGCCCGAGCACGCCGGCCGGATCGGGCACCAGTTGCAGCATGGCCACGCAGGTGATCGCGTTCACCGTGTCGTCGCGCAGCGGCAGCCGCAGCGCGTCGGCACGCAGGAATCCGACGTTCGGACCGGCATGGGTACGGACCGCGCGAGTCAGCATCGGCACCGACACGTCCACCCCCAGCGCCAGGCCCGTCGCGCCGACCGCCCGACCCAGCCCGGCGGTCACCTCGCCGGGACCGCAGGCCACGTCGAGCGCGACGTCCCCGTCCCGCAGCCGCAGCGTCGACATCGGCACCCGCCACGCCCGACCCCACCGCCGGGCCGCCGACTGCACCCGGTCGTAGACGACCGAGCCGATACCCGATTCCCAGAGTCGTTGAATGGCACCGGAAGGCGGGTCCGGCGCGTCCAGCAGATCGAGATAGCCGTGGCTGGTGTCGAGTGGTTCGGTGCTGTCGGTGAGCAGCGGCAGTGCCCGGCGGATGGCCTCGGGTGCTTGATCGTCCACCCTCGCATCTTGCTACGAGTCGATCGTGACCCGCACGTCCGACGCCTGGCGCACGTCGCCCACCCGCCGTGCCTCGTCCTCGACGCACCGGCGCGTGTCACTGGCCAGCCGCTCGAACGGCGTCACCCGCACCTCGACATCCGTCTTGCCGGCCTTGCGCACTCGCCAGGTGCCGACGATCTCGCCGCCCACCAGCAGCGCGCCCGGATTGCCCAGCACGCCCCACAACGCCTTGTGCCGGGACTTGTCCGGCAGCAGCAACATCCGGTCCCGGGCCTGGAGGAATGGGTCGGACGGCGGCAGCAGCCGGACCAGCCGGGGCGTCGGCGCGGCGCGCAGCGCCTCAATCCGGTCCGCCGGCAGCCACGCCGATCGCCCGTCGATCAGCACTTCGGCCAGGCCATTCGGCCAGGCCGGACGCGCGGCGGTTTGCGAGGTGCCGAGGAACTTGGCCGCGTCGGCCGGTGTCGCCGGGCCGAGCAACCGCAGATACGCCGACACCACCGCGTCCGTGCCGGTCGCGTTCTCGGGCACGCCGGGCCAGCCGTCGATCGGCACGAAGCTGGTGGCCTGGCCGGCCACCAGCAACCGCGCCCCGCCCGGCAGCCCGGCCTGCTGCAACAGCGCGCCGGAGATGTGCCGGGACTGGCAGACCTTGCACCAGTAGGTCAGCGGTTCCGGAATCCGCGCGCTCACCTGCCCGCTCAGCTCGCCCTTGCGGATCGGGCTGGTCCGGCCGGCGAGGATCTTGTTGATCGCGGTCGCCGTCGCGGTGAACGCGGCGATGCCCAGCTTCGCGCCGTCCTTGATCGCGCCGGTGGCGATTCGGGTGGACGCGTCGGCGTCGGACATCGGCCACAGCGCGGCGGCCAGCGCGGGCAGATCGGCGGTGCGGTGCAGGTGTGGTGCGCCGCGCGTCGACCAGACCAGCGACAGCGAGTCGTCGGGTGTGGCACGGCGGGCGGCGAGGGCCAGCGCCGCTGAGCCATAGGGCGTGTCCTGCACACCCAGCGACAGGACCGGCGGCGAGCCGCCGGCCCCGTCGAACTGGTGCGCCGCCACCCGGTACGCGAGTACCCGTGCCCGATCAACGTCGATCATCACGGCCCGACAATAGGCAGGCCGGCTGACATCGCTCAGGCGTGGGCGGGCACCTCGTCCTTCAGCGCCGCGCGCAGCCCGGCCCGCAGTTCCGGACCATCGGTGTGGCCATGTACCGACACGGCGTGTTCGGCGGCGGCCCGCAGCACCTCGTCCTCCTGGCCGGCGATGGTCAGCGTGCAGTTGCTCTCGCTGGGCTGCTCACGGCAGTCGATGACCTTCCGCATCTCTTCACTCCTTCACGGTCGTGCTTCGAGCACGAGATTGAACGGGGTTTCGGTCGCTCGCCGGAACCTGGTGAATCCGGCATCGCGGACGATCTCGCCGAGCCGGGCCTCGCCGGCCTGCGCGCCGAGCGCGGTGCCGACGTCCTGCGACAGCGAGGCGGGCGTGCAGACCAACGTGGACGCCGAGTACATCAGCCGCCCGAGTGGGTTCAGGTTGTCCGAGACGTCGTCGTTGGCGAACGGCTCGACCATCATCACCCTGCCGTTCTCGGCCAGTGCCTCGCGGGCGAAGGCCGGTTTGCGGGCCGCCTCGATCGACGGGTCGTGGTAGTCGTAGCCGATGAATGTGCTGTTCGGGAAGTCCTGCGCCATCAGCATGGTGGAATGGCCGAAACCGCAGCCGATGTCCGCTACCCGGCCGCCCGCGGCCAGCTTCTCGGTGACACCGGCCAGCGCCGGCAGCCAGATGACCACTGTGCCGATGAACTCATTGAGCCTGTCATCGTTGACCGCTCTCATCTCGTAACCTCCGCCTTGACTCAACTCGCGAGGGGGTCGACAGTAAATACGCACTTCGCGCATTTGGCCAGCTCACAGGCGGTGTCGCCATGGTTACGGTTGAGCGTTTCGGGCGAGCCGTTCGACTCCTCGACGACCTGGGCGGTCTGGACGACCCGGCCGGGTTCCCTGATCTCGTGCTGCCCGCGCTCGCGGATCTGGTCGGCTGCGATGTGGTGACCTACAACGAGATCAGCCTGTCGCCTCGGGCGGTCCGTTACCAGGACTTCCCGCACGGCGCGTTGGCGCCGGCCAGCGGCCAGGTGTTCGCCCAGCTCGTCCACCAGCACCCATTGGTCAATTACTACCAGCGGACCGGCGATCCTCGGCCGGTGAAGATCTCCGATTTTCTAGATCGACGCCGTTTTCACGCCCTCGGCCTGTACGCGGAATTCTTCGCGAAAATTCCGGTGGATTATCAGCTGGCGGTGACGGTGTCCGACCCTCGGCAGGTCGTCATCGGGATCGCGCTGAACCGGTCCGGCATGGACTTCGCCGAGTCGGACCGGGAAATCCTGGCGACCCTGCGCGGCCCGCTGCTGACCGGGCTGCTCCGGGCGAGAACTCGGGCCCGAACCCGCCGCGCGCTGCGTGTGGCGGAGGTCGACGGGCTCGCTGGCCTGACGCCCGGCGAGCGCCGGGTGCTGGAAATGGTGGCGCTGGGCCGCACCAACCAGGCGATCGCGCACCTGCTGGAGGTGAGCCCACGGACCGTCGCCAAGCATTTGGAGCACACCTACCGAAAACTTGACGTCGACAATCGGGCGGCGGCCGTCGCACGGCTGGCCCGGAACGACCCGTAGCGCCAACCAGCCGAGCGCCAACCAGCCGGGGCGCCGCCATGCGACGATGCGTCGGTGGCAGGTTCGGGGGAAGCGATCGTCGTCGGGGCCGGCATCGGCGGGTTGGCGGCTGCTGTCGGGCTGCGCCGAGCGGGCTGGCGGGTGCGGGTGTTCGAGCGGGCCGCGACGCCCGGCGAGGTCGGCGCCGGCATCTCGCTGTGGTCGAACGCGCTGGCGGCGCTGGCCGAACTGCGGGTCGGCCAGGCCATCCGCGATGCCGGCACCATGCAGGGCTCCGGCGGCTTGCGCACGCCCAGCGGCCGATGGCTGTCCCAGGCGTCCGGCGCGGCCATCCGCGAGCACAGCGACCTCTCGATTCTGCTGGTGCACCGCGCTGAACTGCACCGACAGCTCCGCGACGCCCTGCCCGCCGACGTGATCACCGCCGGCGCGAACGTGCTGGCGGTCAACGTAGACGGCACCGTACAGTACACAGTGGACAATGAGCGACACGAGACGGCAGCCGATCTTGTCGTCGGCGCGGATGGACTGCGCAGTGTGGTTCGGCAGTCGCTGTGGCCGGCGACGCCGCAGCCGCGCTACGCCGGATTCACCGCCTGGCGTGGCGTCACCGAGAAACCGTTCGCGCTGGCGGCGCAGTCCGAGACGTGGGGGAGCGGTTCGGAAGTCGGGCTGACGCAACTGATCGACGGCCGGGTCTACTGGTTCGCCACCGGCAACCAGCCCGAGGGCGTGCGCACCGGCGACGAGCACGCCGAAGCACTGCGCCGGTTCGGCGGCTGGCACGAGCCGATCGGCGACGTCATCCGCGCCACCGCGCCGGAAGCCGTGCTGCGGCACGACATCTACCAGCAACCGCGCCCGCTGTCGGCGTTCGCGCGTGGCCGGGTCGCGTTGCTCGGCGACGCCGCACACGCCATCACGCCGAATCTCGGCCAGGGCGCGTGCCTGGCGTTGGAGGACGCGGTGGTGCTCGCCGCCGAGTTGACTCGGACCGATGACGTGCCCTCTGCGCTGCGCCGATACGACGCCGTCCGTCGGCCAAGGGCGCAGCGACTGTCCACAACGTCCCATAGGCTCGCCCGGATGATCCAGACCCGCAGTCCGGTCGTCGTCGGGCTGAGGTCCGCGCTCGCCGTCGTGGTGCCGGCCAAGCTCGGCGCAGCCGGCCTGGCCCGCCGGGTCGCCTGGACCGCGCCGGTTATCGACGGAACCGGAACCGGCCGATGATCCCGATCCAGTCGGCCAATCCGGACATGTCGACCTGTTTGAACGGCGGATGCCGGTCCAGCCAGTCGATCAGCACGCCGATCTGATCCAGCGCGTCCAGTTCCCGCAGCACATCCGCCAGAGACCGCGGCTTGATCGGCTGACGAGTCAGGTAGGGCAGCAGCACGTCGGCGAGCTTCGGCAGCCCGGTCGCGACGGCGAGCAGAATCGCGACCTGACCGTCACCCGGCACCGTCCAGCCCCGGTTCACGCCCATCGACTTGGCCAGCAAGTAGGTGTTGACGAATCGTTTGACCGCTCGCGGAGTCGAGCCGATCAATTCGGCGGCCGGCTCCACGATCGCCATTTCGTCATCGGTCACCGCGAGCGCGCGAACCGCCAGCGAACGAGCCGACGTCCGCTGGGTGCTGCCCAGCGATTTGACCACCTTCCGGAACTCGGCCACCTCAAGTGGCCGAACGTCCGGTGCGACTCCGTCGCGGTCACTGGGCTGGTCGGAGAAGTCGGTGACCAGGCTCGGGGTAAGGAACCCGCGCAACATCCCCTGGCGGACGTCGACCGGCAGCGCCGGCATCCGGAACGGGACCTGGAAGATCTTCTCCAAGTAGTCCTCGGGCTGGGCGCCGTTGCCAGCGAGTTGGCTGTAGTGCTGCTTCAGCGAGCTTTCCAACCATCGCGGGTCCACCCCGACCACGACCACGAACAGCGGGAACGCCAGCAGCAGGTGCACGGCTTCCAGCACCTTGATCACCAGGTCCGTGGGACAGCGGTCCAGGTCATCGATGTACAGCACGATCCGATCGATCGCGTACTCGTCTGGCACGGCGCTGCCGGGATTGGCGTGCTGCGCGGCCACCAGTTGGGACAGCCGTTCGAGATCCCGCCGGACCAGCGCGGGCACGCCGAGATGGCTGCGGTAATCCTCGCTCGCCAACCGATCGGCGATGAACTCGCCCAGAACCCGCCGTGGCGTGCTGGCCGCCAGCTTGGTCCGCAAGTCGTCCAGTGTGGACCGTGCGTCCGCGAGTTGCCGCTCGGCGTCGGCGACCTCCTCGCGCTGTTTGGCTTCCTCGGCTGCCAACTGTGATTCGGCCTCGGCCAGCTTCTTGGTCGCGGTGCGGATCACGTTGCCGGCGAGCCTGACATACCCGGCGATGCTGGCGATCACACTCGCCACCGTCGCGGCAGCCGCCGCCAGCCCGGTGGGATTCACGAGCTGCAAGACCAGCAGCACCGCCGGTGTGATGAGCAATAGCAGTACCGCGACGAGGTTGTGCCAGCCGCCGGTCCGCAGCGGCGTGAGGACCGCGCCGGCTCCGCGTAGGGCGTCCCGCGCCTGGCGCAGTCCGGCGGTGAGTTCTTCGGCGCGTTCACCCACGATCTCGACGCCGGTCGTGTCGGCGATCTGCTGAATAAGTTCCGGCGACGGCCGCCAGCCGGCGAATGGATCTTTCCGGCGTCGCTCTTCGAGTTCGGCGACATTCGCCCGCCGCTGGGTAACGAGCTGTTCGGCCTTGTCCTGCTTGGCTTGGGCGCCCTGCACCTCGTTGATCCAGTACTGTCGCCGGCGTTCGATCAGGTGGTCGCTGTCGTCGCCGGAGCGCCGCAGGTTGCGGAACAGGTGTTCCAGCAGACTGGCCCACAGGTCGCCGCCGACGTACTGCCAGGCATTGAACTCGATCTGCACGATGTGCCGGTGGAACGGATCAGCGCCGGCCACTGAATTGACTCGGCGTTGCAGGCTGCGCAGGAAATAGCTTTTGCCCGCGCCCCATTCGCCGAACAGCCCGATCGCCAGCGGCGGCGCAAGCCTGGTCGAGGCGATCAGGTACGCGAACGCGTCGACGTCCGCGCCGATACCGACCAGATCAGGCAGGCCGTCGGGCTGGTCGGGAAGATAACTGGGCAATTCGACCTGTGGCGGCTGGTAAGGAAACCGCTGCCGTAGATAGTCCTTATAGGACATTCTGCTGGTGAGGTAGTACTCCGCGTACTCCGTGATCAGCCGGTCGACCTGGACCCGACGATCCGCGAGTTCGTTCCGAAGAGATATCATCGCCGATGATCGAGTGCCCAACAGACGGCCGAAAATATCCCGCAAGGAAGCCAAACCGTTCGCGCTCGTCCGGTAGAGGTCGCGGCCAAGGAAGAACATAACGTCGATCTGATCTTCCAGCGTCGGCAATCGGTCGCCGGGAACCTTGTCCATCACGGTGAGCAACTGGTCGGCGGACGGCGGTTCAAAGCCGTCTCGGCGCAGGATCGCGCCAGGTGGAATGTCGAAGTGCTCCAACAGGTCCCGCGCCGGGTTGCCGCGCAGATCGGCCAGCATGATCCCGGCGAGTAGATCGGCCGAGTTGACCTGGACCTGGTATGGATCCTCGGTGCCGTAGCGGCCCATCGCCGTCGCCCATGCCCAGCGAAAAGCCGCCTTGGCCGGCGCGTCGAGATCCCGCCATCGCGAGTCTCCGGCCTTCGTCACGTCGACCGTCCTGGAGTCTTCCGGTGGATTCCCTGCGCGTGCGCGGCGATCTCGTCAATCTCGGCCGGCTCGAACCGGCACAGCCCCGCCGCCCACCACAGCCCCTCCGGCGTGCCGTTCATCTGGTACCCGCCGTCCGGGAACAGCACGGCCGAGGCCCCAGCCCCATCGCTTACCAGCGTGAGCAACTGCGCTCCGGTGTCTGGATCCCACAGCCTGACGGTCCCGTCCCGGCTGGTTGAGGCCAGCCATGCACCGTTTGGACCCACGGCTAGATCGGTAACCGAGCCACCATACCCGACCAATGTGCGCAGGCGCTCGCCGCTGGCCGTGTTCCAGAGCTCGATCACCGCATCTCGACCAGCTGACGCCAGCCATGCGCCACTCGGATGTGCTGCCAGCGCATATACCTCGGTGGACCCACGGATGATCCTGATGCGTTCACCGGACTTGACATCCCAGATGTGAATCGATCCGTCGTCGCCGGCCGAAGCTAGCCAGCCGGTGGAAGGAATCTCAACTATCGCACGGACCACTTCGAGATGTCCGGCCAGAGTGTGCGTTACCGTCCCAGATACAAGACTGATGATCTTCACTCCGGCATGGGTCGCTATGGCCAACCAGGTGCCGACCGCGCTCACCACCATCGCGCTCGCCATGCTGAAGTCGCCGTCAGTGATGTGGTAAGCATCGTCCGACGTGACGTGCCGAGAGATGAGCATACCGTTGTCCGCGATGTATCTGAGCCAGTCGCCGTCCGGGCTGAACGCCATCGCGCGGGAGTGCTTGGCACTTCGACCGATCTCGCGATAGTCGTTGCTTCTGGGTTTCCAGACATAGGCGACGCCGTCCATGCCCGTAGCAGCACACCACCTGCCGTCCGGGCTGGCTGCTACCGCGCCCACCGAGCCGTGAGCCCAGATGACGGTCTCATTCTCGGTCACCGCCCGCAGGTCCCAGGTGCTGATCTGGCCGTCTTCAGCGGCCGAAACGAGCCACGAGCCGTCCGGACTGGCCGCCAGCATTCGGGTGGCACCCGGACCGATGTGCAGTCGTCGTTGGTCAGCTCCCGTTGCCACGTCGTATATCCGAGCCGTCGAGCCGTCGGCGACCGCGAGCCAGGAACCATCAGGGCCGAATGTCATAGCGCCGGCCGCGGCGCCTGCAACGGCGAACCCCCGCAGTCGCTGGCCACTGATGGGGTCCCAAATCCGTACCTTCTCGAAATCCGCGGTAGCCAACCATCTGCCATCGGGCGTGAAAGCTATTGAACGAACATTGCTCGTGTGCTCCTCGAACGTGCGCAGGTGGATTGCGGTGTGCGCATCCCAAACCCACACCTTCCCACCGGTCATGGTCGCGATCCACCTGCCGTCCGGGCTGATCGCCAGGCCGTTGACCAGGTGTGGGTGGCCGGTCAAGGTACAAAGGCTGGCGCCCGTGCGGGGATCCGCAACGCGCACGGTTTTGGCGTCGCCGAAGGCCAACTGGCATCCGTCGGCGCCAGCGGCAAGCACGGTTACCGGATCGTAGCCCTGCAACGTCCGAACGCACTGTCCAGAGAAATCCCAGATTCGCACTGTTTTATCATCGCTGGCAGATGCCAGCCAACCGCCATCCGGGCCGACGGCCAGCGCGCGTACCCGGTCCTCATGACCGCGGAAGGTGGCGACCTCGACTCCAGCGTCGTCCCAAAGGCGCACGGTCTTGTCATCGCCTGCCGAGATCAGCAGCCCTTGCTGTGCGCTTTCGGCCAGCGCGTGGACCGGGCCGATGTGGCCGTGGAGTGTTCGGATGGGGAGCCCGGCCTCGAAATCCCAAATGCGAATCGTACCGTCCTCGTGCCCGGTCGCGATTAGTTCTCCATCGTGGATGGCGATAACCGCCGCTACGAGCGAACGGCCCGCGAACTGTGGAACGAGTTTCGAAGACGGCATCGCGGTGCCAAAGGTACTGGCGTTCGTGAAATCCGCACCCTCCACATTGGCGTCGAGTAGGACGGCCCTGTCGAGTCGCGTGCCGGACAGGTCCGCGCCGCTCAGGTCTGCGGCAATGAGACGGGCACCTCGCAGGTCCGCGCCAGATAGATCGGCGTCTCTCAGGTCGGCTGCGTCCAACCGGGCGCTCACCAATCGCGCACCACTGAGGTTGGACCATGCGAGTCTGCGTGGCAGCACTGCGCCGCTCAGGTCCGCGCCGGATAGGTCGGAGCGGTTCAGGTTCTGCTTCGACAGGTCCTGGCCTCGGAGATCCTGTCCGGAATAGTTGACGGGAGCTGTGCTGTCGGATCCACCAAGAATCAGGACCGCGTTCGACTTGGCCCTCGGACCAAGCTCGTTGGCGGCACCGCTCACCATGGACATTGCCCATTCGGCCGCATGCTCGCCAGCGAGATCCTTCAGGAAATCGGCCATCAGGCGAGTCAGTGGATAATCGGCGAGCAGTGTGTCGGCGCTCACCGAGGAAGCGCCGGTTAGTGCCAGCCGAATGGTGTCAGCGAAGTACCACTCCATCACCGACTGGTGGATGAAGGCGAATTCATCCCGTTCGGTGCGCACCAGCACCGTGCCGGAACCGACGGCATGGGCTGCCTCGCCGGCCTGCACTTGCCAGGCCGCCAGATCCGCAACCCCTTCGGCGAGCTTGCCCAGCTCAGCCAACGGAACGCTACTGCGGCCGGTTCGCCACAGCAGCAACGCCAACTCCCGCAACGCTTCCGCGCGTTGGTCCGTCGACAACGGCTCCGCTGCGCCACGCGCGGTCTGGCGGGAGACTTCGTGTTGGAGCCAGTCAGCAAGAAGTATCTCGTACAGCCGGCCGGCGGTCATTGGCTCGGCACCTTCACCTTGCCGAGCGAGCCTGGTCAGGCTGTCCCGCCGACTCATGATGAACGTGAGCATCCGCGGGTTCGCTGCCAGTTCGGGCAGATTGGGCACGGCGTCGAGATCGCGCAGGAACTGTTCGGCGTCCACGTCACTGAACGACTGCTGCACCAAGCCGCGCCGCTGGTCCTCATTCAGCGGGAACAGCCGGATGATGCGCGCCCCGATCATGGCCTGGGCGTCGTGGCCCAGCTCGTTCAGCACGTCAGAATCAGTGGCGAAATGCTGATGCCGGCTGGTCACCACGATTTTCGCCGAGCCGTCGGCGGCTTCGCGCAAGGTCTGGAAATGCTGCTTGACCCGATCGTAGGTCGGCCGCTGGGCTAGTTCGTCAAAGCCGTCGAACAGCAGGACGATCCGGCCCTCACGCAGCAGATAACGGAACGAGCGCGGGTGAAAGGAATCATCCGGACGGTAGCGTGCCATGTGCTGGGCGAGCAGTTCGTCCAGCGAACGGCCGCGTTCCAAGTCGCGCATCGTGACCAGCACTGGAACGAGGCCACTGCTGTTGGCGAGGTCGTGCGCCAGAACTCGGACCAGGAAAGTCTTGCCGGTGCCGAAGTCGCCCAGCACCAACACGAATCGCGGACTTTCGGTGTCCAGCCATTCGGTGATCTGACGTGCTGCCGTGATATCTCCGGGCGGTTGGCTTAGCGGTGCCCACCGCTTGTCGACGTGGTGGTGCAGCGGATAAGCGCCATCGGTGTCCAACCGGTCGTTCTGCGCCTTCAGGTATCCGGCATGGTTCCATAGCCCGCGTTGATAATCTTCAAACGATCGCAGTCGGATTCGGAAGTGCTGAGCCATTTCGGCGACATCGTTCGACGCCGGGTCGCCTCGGTAGATCAGGTCGGGCGTGGCCCGCGCTTCGGGATGGTAGGCGAACAGCGCGGCGAATTCCCCAATGGTGCTTTCCGTCATCGGTCCGTCATGGGCGCCCACCAAAGCGTGCTCGGTGAAATTGTTGTCGACATACGATACGCGGAGATACGGCAAAACGCGCCCACCTGCTGCGGCCTCGTAGTCCTTGACATCGGCGTCCAGGTGGCCTTGCTTGGCCCAATACAGCCGACACACTTCCGACACACGGATCAGTAGATCGTCACGCCGGTTCGTCGCGTCTGACCCCACCCGCGCAGTATCTCATCCGGCATCGGGCAGACTGCACGCGATGAACGAGACGGTGTTGGTGCTGGGTGGGCGCAGTGAGATCGGGCTGGCCGTGGCGAAGCGGCTGGTCGACGGCGGCGCGCGGACGGTGATTCTGGCGGCTCGGCGCAGCGGTGAGCTGGCTGCCGAGGCCGAGTTGTTGCAGGCAGCCGGCGCGACGACAGTCGACTGCGTCGAGTTCGACGCGGACGATCTTGCCGGGCACGGTGATCTGCTGACGGACGTCACGAAGCGGCACGGCCGGCTGGACGTCGTGGTCGTCGCGTTCGGCATCTTGGGTGATCAGACGCGGGCCGAGAAGGACGCGGCGCACGCCATTGCCATCGTGCACACCGACTACACCGCGCACGTCAGTGTGCTCACCCATCTGGCCGAGTTGTTGCGGGCGCAGGGGAGTGGCCAACTGGTGGTGTTCTCGTCGGTCGCGGGCGTGCGGGTGCGTCGGGCGAACTACGTGTACGGCTCGGCGAAGGCTGGCTTGGACGGGTTCGCCGGCGGACTGGGCGACGCGCTGGCCGGCAGTGGAGTGCGACTGTTGTTGGTGCGCCCAGGTTTCGTCATCGGGCGGATGACCGAGGGAATGTCGCCGGCTCCGCTGTCCAGTACACCCGATCAGGTGGCCGACGCGACCGTCGCCGCGCTGCGGCGGGGCCGTGAGGTCGTCTGGGTGCCGGGCGCGCTGCGGCTGATGTTCGCGGTGTTGCGGCTCCTGCCCCGAGCGATCTGGCGACGGATGCCCCGCTGACGATCAGTCGGTCTTGGCCTGCGCGATCAGGGTGCGGAAGGCGCGCTGGGGGAGCGCAAGCGTGCCGGCATCCGGGTTCTTGGAGTCGCGGATGGCAGTGGCGGCCATGTCCCAGGCGATCTCGACGCAATGGTTGTCGGCCCCGGCACCGGTGTAGGAACTCTTGCGCCAGACGCGCTCCGCCATCATGTGGTCGCTTCTCCCTTGAGATCGTCCGCGATGCTGGCGATCAGCTTGACCGAGTCCTTGTCGTCCAACGCAAGCGCCAGCAGGTCTTCCGTAACTCTATCGTAGGACTTCACGTCGTCCTCTTCCTCGAAGAACTGGCTGTAGACGAGATCGTCCACATGGACGACGCCGTTCGTCCGGTCGGGCAGATGGAAACGCAGGTAGCCGCCGCTGTACAAGCCGCCATGGGCGCGATCGAGATTCGGCACGATCCGAATGCTGATCTTCGGCTTCGCGGCCGCTTCTGTCAGGTAGGTCAACTGCTCGCGCAGCACTCGCCAGCCGCCGACCCGCCGGCGAAGCGCGTCTTCCTCGATCAACGCGATGTATTCCGTCACGGGATAGCGCAAGGTTTGTTGCCGCTGCAACCGGTTGGTCATCCGATCCGTCGCTTGATCCTCCGTCAGACCGCCGGCTTCCTGGAACAGCGCCAGCATGTAGGGCGTGGTCTGCAGCAGACCGGGGATGAGCTGCGGCGAGTACTCCACGATCTTGGTGGCCTTGCCTTCCAGCTTGCGCAAGGTTCGGACGTTCTGCGCCTGCGAGGTCCGCAACGTCCAGCCGCGCTTGTCGGCCTGGCGGGCGATCTCCAGCAGCGCGGTCCGCCGTTCGCCGTTCACTTTGTAGAGAGTCAGCAATCCGGCCACGTCCTCGAACCGCATGCTGCGCTTGCCGGCCTCCACCCGGCACAGCGTCGGTCCGGAGACATCGACGTGTCCGCCGGCGAAGGCGAGTGTCAGCTCGGCGTCTTCGCGCAGCCGGTGCAACTCCTCGCCGAGATGTTCGCCGCGCAGCGTGGGGTTGTTGCGGTCCATGGGCGCCCCTTCTTCGTCTGATGAGGTGTCCATAGTGCCCCAGGCAAGCGCCGAGGGTTCGCTCATAGCGCGTGAGTCGGCGAAGTCCACCCGAAGAGAGCACGGCTTTCGCTGCCCGAAAGACCACTCTGATGGGTGGTACCCAGAGTGGTCCTCAGAATTCGGCGAGTAACCCACGCGGGGGGCTTGTCTTGTTTCCGGCCCGCTGCCCACGGCACGCTGACGACGTGGGAAAGCACACCAGGATATGTCCGCGCTGTGGCGGTACCGGCGTGAGCAATGGGGAACCCTGCCAGCCCTGCGACGGCACCGGCGAGCTATGACCGGTCCGCCAGGAAGCGGACAAGTTCCTGGTTCAGCCGCTCAGGATTCGTGGCCGGCAGGGAATGGTGCGCCACGCCGGCCAGCGCGGCGACCGTGAGGTGTGGGAGCGATCGTTCCGCGTTGGCGCGTACCCGGCGAATGTCGTGCGCCCTGCTTTTCTCGGCGAGCAGGAGCAGCGTCGGAATGGCCAACGCGGCGAGGCGGTCGGCTGCCGGTCGGTGGGGCATGACGACCGGCGAGCCCCGGAACTCGCCGCCGGCAAGACAGGCCAGCGCGAGTGACAGCGAGTCAAGCGGCGCCCGGTCGGTCTCCCACTCGATGAAGGCGCGCATCCGTGCCGCGCTGGGCCGGACGAACAGCGGCAGCGCCCGGAGCCGATAGCCGAGACGTAGGCCGGCGAAGCAGTCGGTCGGATCGAGCAGCGCCAGCCTGGTGATCGTGCTGTGGCCGCTCGGGTCGGCCTTGTGCAGGGCATAGTTGAGCGCCAGCCAACCGCCGTAGGAGTGCCCGCACAGGGCCGCTTCCCGCAAGCCGAGGCCGTCGAACAGACCGTCCAGCCAACCCATGAAGTCCTCGACTCGCCGGATCGGCCGACCGGCCGGAACGCTGAGCCCGGCGTCACCCAGTTGATCCGGGGCGTAGACGCGATGGGTGCCGGCCAGTGCCGCGGCCGTGGCGAACCAGGCTGTCGACGTGCATCCGCCGCCGTGCAGCAGGACCACCGGCGGCGCGTCCGGCGGGCCGCAGACCTGCACGTGGGTCGTGCCGTACGCGGTCGCGACGTCGACCGACGTCACCGATGCCGGCCATCGGGCCAACTCCGCGTCGTACGCGGCGACGAACCGCTCGGCAAGATCCGCGCTACGGAACCGTGCTACCAGCTCTGGTGCCACATCCGTCATCCGAGGTCGATCACTACCTTGCCCACGACGCCGGACTCTACCGCCGCGTGCGCGTCCGCCGCCTTCTCCAGCGGGAACCGGTGCAGCGGCAGACCGGCGTCCTCGCCGACCCGGAAAGCGCCGTCGGCCAACGCCGCCGTGATGTCCTCGGCGGCGGCGTCCTTGGCGGCTTCCGGCATCGTGTAGATCAACACGAAGTGGTAGCGCGTGTTCAGGAACATCAGCGGTCGGATGTCGAGCGTCACCGTGTCGCCGCCGTCGGTCGTGTAGGCCGCGATGGTTCCGTTGGGAGCGATCACTTTCTGGTCGAGCGCGGCGTTCGCGGCCAGCGCGACCTCCACGATGATGTCCACGCCGTTCGGCGCGATCGCGCGGATCGCCTCGGCGGCGTCCTCGGTGCGGTAGTTGATGATGTGGTGCGCGCCGGCGGCCCGCGCCAGTTCCGCTTTCTCCGGCCCGCTGATGGTGGTCAGCACCTCGGCCCCGGCCCAGCGGGCGAGCTGGATCGCCGCGTTGCCGACCGCGCCCGCGCCGCCGGCCACCAGGACTTTCTTTCCGTCGAGCGCGCCGGGTGCGAGCCGGGCCGGACCTTCGTCGGCGATGGTCAACGCCCGGTGCGCGGTCCGCGCCGGCACACCCAGATCCGCACCGACATCGAAGGAAATACCCTGCGGCAGCGGCACGGCGTGCCGCTCGGGAATGACCAGGTACTCCTGCGCGGTGCCGCCCGGCCGCTGATACGCCGAATCCCACAGCCACACCGGCTGTCCGACGGTCAACCGGGTGTCCGGGCCGACCGCGTCCACCACGCCGGCGCCGTCCTGGTTCGGCACCTGCTCGGGGAACGCCACGGGCTTTCCCGGTCCGTCGCCCCGCCGGGACTTCCAGTCGGTCGGATTCACCGCGGACACCGTGACCTTGACCCGGACCTCGCCAGGGCCGGGTTCGGGGATGGCCCGTTCGGTCAGTCGCAACACGCCTGGTTCGCCGGTCACCGCGTACACGATTGCCTTCATGCCTGGTGCAAGTCATCGCGGTCGCCGGCATGTTCCCGACCCGTGCCGGCCAGCCACGATGGGGTGAATCACGGTTGCTTGGGCTGCCGACGGAATGTCAGCGCGACCACGATGGTGACCGCCGCGACGATCGTGGCGATCATGAAGGCGTTCGTCATGCCGGCGACCAGCGCGTGCTGCGGATTCGCGCCGGTCGCGGCGGCGTGCCGGCTGCCCGCGCTGAACACCGTCACCAGAACCGCCAGCCCGAGCGTGGCGCCGACCTGCTGCATGGTCTGCAGCACGCCGCCGGCCGCCGCGCTGTCCTTGGCCGGAACGGTGGACATGATGACCACGTTCAGCGGTGAGAAGCCAAGCCCCACACCGAGTCCGGCCAACAGCATCGGGCCGAGCACACTGCCGGCGTAGCCGCTGGTGGGGGTGAGCTGGGTGAGCCAGCCGATCGCGGCGACCGTGAACACGCCGCCGGTGATGATCAGTGGCTTCGGCCCGAACCTGGCGATCAGCCGGGACAGCAGCCTGGTCGCCACGAACAGCATGGCGGCCATCGGCAGCATCGCCAGGCCGGTGGTCAGCGAGCCGAACCCCTTGACCTCCTGAAGGTATTGCGTCAGGAAGAAGAACATCGCCATCATCGCCATCGGGCCGAGGAAGAAGTTCAGGTAGGCCGCGGCGCGGTTGCGGTCGGCGAACAGGTGCAGCGGTGTCAGCGGCTGCCGGGTGCGCAGCTCGATCACGACGAATCCGGCCAGCAGCAGCACACCGGCGGCGAACGCGGTCAGCGTGGTGCGGTTGCCCCAGCCGTCCGACGCCGCGTGGATGAACGCGTAGACCAGCGCCGCGACGCCACCCGTTCCGGTGATCGCGCCCGGCAGGTCGAGCTTGGCCGGGTGCCGTTCGGGCGAGGGCACGAACCTCGGTGCCAACAGGCCGATCGCCAGCGCCAGCGGAACATTGATGAACAGGACCGCCCGCCACGACGTCCACGCGGTCAGCAACCCGCCCAGGATCAGGCCGATGGCCAAGCCGGCGCTGGCCATCCCGGAGAACAGGGCCAGCGCGCGGACCCGCGCCCGGGGGTCGGTGAAGGTGCTCATCAACAGTGCGATCGTGCTCGGCCCGGCCATCGCCGCGCCCAGGCCTTGCGCGACCCGCGCGGCGATCAGCCAGGCCGACGACTCGGCGAAACCGCCGGCCAGCGAGGCGATGCCGAACAGCGCGGTGCCGGCGATGAACATCCGCCGCCGACCGAGCACGTCACCGGCCCGGCCGCCGAGCAGCAGCAGCCCGCCGAAGACCAGCGTGTACGAGTTCATCACCCAGGACAGCGACGTCGCCGAGAAGTGCAGGTCGGTCTGGATTCGCGGCAGCGCCACGGTGACCACGGTCGCGTCCAGGAGCAGCATGAGCTGGCAGGTGACGATGATCGCCAGCGCCAGGTTGGGCCGCCGGACCGCCTGCGGCTCGACGGTCGCGGCGGTCGTTCGGCGCGCCGTGTCAGACCTCGTGGTTACGGTTCTTTCCGTCAACGGACGCTCCCCGTCATCTCTGGTTAACCGGAGATTATCTCCGGTTCGAGGGGGCTAGCATATGGATGAGGTCTCCGGTTGCGCAAGTGTAATCGGAGAATCTGTCCGCTTCGTCGCGAGGAGGCGTCCGTTGGGGACCGAGGCCGGGTCCTGCGACCCGCAGCGGCCGATGCGCGCCGACGCGCGTCGGAACTACGAGCGCCTGGTGACCACCGCGCGAGAGGTGTTCACCGAGCAGGGACCGGATGCCCCACTGGACGACATCGCCCGCCGCGCCTGCGTCGGCGCGGGCACCCTGTACCGGCACTTCCCGAACCGGGAGGCGCTGATCGAGGCCGTCTATCGTGGCGAGATCGAGCGGCTGTCGGATCTGGCGTACGAACTGTTGAAGGATCGCCCGCCGGAGGACGCGCTCGCCGAGTGGATTCGCGCGCAGGTGAGCTGGGTGTCCAGCATCCGCGGCCTGCTCGCCGCGCTGAAGGGCGTGCTGGACAAGGACTCCGAGTCCTACGCCTACTGCAAGACCCGGCTGCGCGAGGCGGCCGGCGGGCTGCTCGACGCGGCCAAGGCGGACGGCCGGATCAGGCCCGATGTGGAGGCCGCGGACCTGCTGCGGCTCGGGCATGGCCTGGCCGTGGCGGCTGATCTCGCGCCCGAGGCCGCCGATCGGATGGTCGGCATCATGATCGACGGACTGAAAACGGGAAACAGCCAGAAATCCTGAGCCGGCAACGTATCTCGCCCCCTGACCGATGCTCCTATCGCCATACCCGCTTGAGGTGCGCGGGTCTTCCCGAGCGGAGCAATCCCATGACGGTTCCCAGACATCCCCGCAGACGCAGCGTGGCCGGATACGGCTGGATTCCCGACCTGCCCGACGTCCGCGACTACGCCTACGCCGCCCCGGCCGCCAAGGTCGCCGCGCTGCCCGGCAGCGTTGACCTCCGGTCCGGCCTGCCGCCGTCCTACGACCAGGGCCACGTCGGCTCCTGCACGGCCAATGCCATCTCGGGCGCGTTCGAGTTCGCGGTGCGCAAGGAGGGCCTGGCCGACTTCATGCCCAGCCGGCTTTTCATCTACTACAACGAGCGGGCGATGGAGGGGCACATCGGCACCGACTCCGGCGCGCAGATCCGCGACGGCGTCAAGAGCGTCGCGGTGCAGGGCGTCTGCCCCGAGACCGAATGGCCCTACGACGCGGTGCCGGCCGACGCCAACGGCACCTTCCCGCCCGGCGCGCCGGAGGCGCAGAAGCCGCCGGACAGCTGCTACGAGGACGCGCTGAAGAACCGCGCCACCACGTACCAGCGGGTGGCCCGCGATCTCGACCAGATGCGCGGCTGCCTCGCCGACGGCTACCCGTTCCTGCTCGGCTTCACGGTGTACGAGAGTTTCGAGAGCACGCCGGTCACCCAGACCGGCATGGTGCCGATGCCGGCGTCGGGGGAGCAGGTGCTGGGTGGTCACGCGGTGCTCGCGGTCGGCTACGACGATGGCCCGCAGCGGTTCATCGTGCGCAACTCGTGGGGTCCGAGCTGGGGCGACAACGGCGCCTTCCACCTGCCGTACGCGTTTCTCACCAATCCCGGCCTGTCCTCGGACTTCTGGACGGTTCGCGTCGTGAGTTGAGCCCGTCGGCCGTACCCTGCCTGTGGCGGTCGGAGAACCCGCCGCCATGGGCAGGCGAAGGGCGACACGATGGCCTACTACCGGCGGCTCGGATCGATTCCGCCCAAGCGGCACACCCAGCACCGCGATCCGGACGGCAACCTGTACTACGAGGAATTGATGGGGGAGGAGGGTTTCTCCGCCGACTCCGCATTGCTGTACCACCGTGGCATTCCGTCGGCGCTGGTGGACGCGCGGCCGTGGGAGCTGCCGGACCTGGGCACCGAGGCGAACCATCCGCTGGTCCCTCGGCATCTGCGGCTGCACGAGCTGTTTTCCGGCGAGGACTGGAAACGCCACGATGTGGTGACCGGGCGTCGGCTGGTGCTGGGCAACGACGACGTGCGGATCAGCTATGTGGTCGCCGGCGAGGCGTCGCCGTACTACCGCAACGCGGTCGGCGACGAATGCCTGTACGTCGAATCCGGCGTGGCGGCGGTGGAAACGGTGTTCGGGCTGCTGCCGGTTCGCCAGGGCGACTATGTGCTGCTGCCGCGCGGGACGACGCACCGGTGGGTGCCCGCTGGCGATCAGCCGCTGCGGGTGTACTGCGTCGAGGCCAATTCGCATATCTCGCCGGCCCGCCGCTATTTGTCGAAATACGGGCAGTTCCTGGAGCATTCGCCGTACTGCGAACGTGATCTGCACGGGCCGGCCGAGCCGCTGGTGGTCCAGGACACGGAGGTGGATGTGCTGGTGAAGCACCGGGGTTCGGCGGGCGGCCTGGTCGGCAGCCGGCACACCCTGCCGCAGCACCCGTTCGACGTGGTCGGCTGGGACGGCTGCCTGTATCCGTACACGTTCAACGTGAGTGATTTCGAGCCGATCACCGGCCGGGTGCACCAGCCGCCGCCGGCGCATCAGGTGTTCGAAGGCGACAACTTCGTGATCTGCAATTTCGTGCCGCGCAAGGTCGACTACCATCCGCTGTCGATCCCGGTGCCGTACTACCATTCCAATGTGGACTCTGACGAGGTCATGTTCTACTGCGGCGGGGATTACGAGGCGCGCCGGGGATCGGGCATCGGGCCGGGGTCGATCTCGCTGCATCCCGGCGGGCATTCACACGGGCCGCAGCCGGGCGCGTACGAGCGCAGCATCGGCGTCCAGTTCTTCGACGAACTGGCCGTCATGATCGACACCTTCCGGCCGCTGCGGCTGGGCGAAGGCGGCCGCGCCACCGAGGACCCGGGCTATGCCTGGACCTGGTCCGGGCGCGGGCCGGCGGCCCGGTGAGCGACGGGTCCTGGCTGACGCTGCCGGCCGACACCGGCTTCGGGCCGGCGAATCTGCCGTTCGGCGTGTTCTCGTGGGACAGCTCGGCCGCGCGGCGGGTCGGGGTCGCGATCGGCGGTCAGGTGCTCGACCTGACTTCCCTTGCCGCGGAACAGAACCTGCGCGTCGCGGACCTGTTCGCCGCCGGCACACTCGACCGGTTCCTGGCCGCCGGGCGGCCGGTGTGGCGGGAGATCCGCGCCCGGCTGACCGACTGGCTCACCTCCCCGACGGGTCGGCCGGTGATCGAACCGCATCTGTTGCCGCGCAACGATGTCCGCCTGCACCTGCCGTTCACCGTCGGCGACTACGTCGACTTCTACTCGTCTCGGCACCACGCCGAGAACGCCGGCCGGATCTTCCGCCCGAACCTGCCGCCGCTGCCGAAGAACTGGCTCCACCTGCCCGTCGGCTACCACGGCCGCTCCGGAACCGTGGTGGTGTCCGGCACCGACATCGTCCGGCCGCGCGGCCAGCGGCTGGCGCCCGGCGAGCAGACGCCGAGCTACGGCCCGACGCTGCGGCTGGACATGGAGGTCGAGGTCGGATTCGTGGTTGGGACGCCGTCGCGGCACGGGATTCCGGTGCCGCTGGCCGACTTCGCCGAGCATGTGTTCGGGGTGTTCCTGGTCAACGACTGGTCGGCCCGAGACATCCAGATGTGGGAATCGCAGCCGCTCGGACCGTTTCTGGGCAAGTCGTTCGCCACCTCGATCTCGCCGTGGGTGGTGCCGCTGGACGCGTTGGAACAGGCGCGGGTCGCGCCGCCGCCGCACGATCCGGAACCGATGCCCTACCTGGCGGAGAGCGACGAACCGTGGGGCCTGGACCTGGCGTTGGAGGCGCGGTTGAACGGGCATCCGGTGTCCCGGCCGCCTTTCGCGTCGATGTACTGGACGCCCGCACAGCAGTTGGCGCAGCTGACGGCCAACGGCGCGTCGGTGCGCACCGGCGATTTCTATGCCTCCGGCACGGTCAGTGGTCCGGAGCCGGACCAGCGCGGTTCGTTCCTCGAACTGAGCTGGGGCGGGCGCGATCCGCTGACCCTGCCGGACGGCAGCCAGCGCACCTTCCTCGCCGACGACGACGAGGTCACCATCACCGCCAGCGCGCCCGGACCGGACGGCGGACGGATCGACTTCGGCGAGGTGACCGGCCGGATTCGGCCCGCGCTTGGTACGTCGCCGGGGTGAGCGGGGATCGGTCGGGCGATCGTGCGGCGGAATGGTGCTGTGACCGAGGTAATCTCATGGTCAGGACCACATCGCGGGACGAGTTATTTTCATTCTTCGTAAAGTTGACACCGATCATGCCGGCTCCGGATAGTGGCGTTATAGCGAATTTCCGCGATCGATCGCGATTAACCGGGAGAATGGCATGACGGCGATAAGTGTGGGATTGGACGTCCGCAAGGTCACCGGCCGGATCGGCGCCGAGGTGATCGGCGTCGACCTGAGCGGCGAACTGGACGCCGAGACGGTGGCCGCCCTGCGCGCCGCGCTCAACGAGCACAAGGCGCTGGTGTTCCACGACGTCCACCTGGACGACGCCGGTCAGCAGCGGTTCGCCGGCTACTTCGGCGAACTGACCAAGGCGCACCCGACGGTGCCGGCGGTGGACGGTTCGCCCAACGTGCTGTCGGTCGACAGCGAGCAGGGCCGGGCCAACCACTGGCACACGGACGTGACCTTCGTGCTCAACCCGCCGCAGGCCAGCACCCTGCGCAGCCTCGTCGTCCCGCCATATGGCGGCGAGACGCAGATCGCCAACTCGGCGGCGGCCTACCGCGATCTGCCGCAGCCGCTGCGCGCGTTCGCCGACACCCTGTGGGCGGTGCACACCAACGACTACGACTACGCGGTGCCGCCGGAGACGCTGGACGAGGAGGCCCGCGACCGCCGGTCGCGGTTCGTCTCGATCAAGTACCAGACCGCGCACCCGGTGGTGCGGGTGCATCCGCTGACCGGCGAGCGTGGTCTGTTCATCGGCGGCTTCGCGCAGCGGATCGTCGGGCTGTCCGGCACCGAGTCCCGGGACATCCTGCGGCTGTTGCAGAGTTACGTGACGCGGGCGGAGAACGTGTTGCGCTGGCGCTGGTCGCCGAACCAGTTGGTGCTGTTCGACAACCGGATCACCCAGCACTACGCGATCGACAACTACGACGACCTGCCGCGCCGGCTGCACCGGGTCACGGTGGCCGGCGACGTTCCGGTGGGTGTCGAGGGCCGGCCGAGCTACTCGATCGAGGGCGACGCCTCGCACTACACCCCGGTCGCCGAGAATGTCGCCGAGAATGTGGCCGCCGGAAAGGTAGCTTGACCTTCACCTTGGGGCAGGCGGCAGCCTCGACGTCACCGGGCACCGAGCCTGGGATGAGGAGGGTGACCATGGGCCTGTTGACGATCGGGGCGTTCTCCCGCGCGTCGCGGCTGTCGCCGAAAGCCCTGCGCCTGTACGACGAACTGGGCCTGTTGCGCCCGGCGCACGTCGACCCGGCGTCCGGGTACCGGTTCTACGCGCCCGACCAGCTTGAGCAGGCCCGTCTGGTGGCCTGGTTGCGCCGGCTGGGCATGCCGCTGGCCCGGATTCGCACGGTCTGCGAGGCCGTCGCGGCCGAGCCGGCCCAGGCCGCCGCCGAAGTGGCGGCGTACTGGCGACAGGTCGAGGCCGACACCGAGGCCCGCCGGAACCTGGTCGCCTTCCTCATCGAGCATCTGTCTGGAAAGGACAGTGAAATGTCTGGCGACATGCCCGATGAGGCTGACCGGTCCGACGAGATTGGCAACCTGACCATCCGCTTCGCCGTCCGGTCGGATCGCGGCCTGGTTCGCGAGTCCAATCAGGACGCCACGTATGGCGGCGCGCGGCTGCTGGCCGTCGCCGACGGCTTCGGCGCCAGCCCCGACGGCACGCCGGCCAGCGTGGTGGCGATCGACGCGCTGAGGCCGCTGGACACGGCCATTCCGGCCGGCGGCCTGCTCAACGCGCTGGAGGACGCGGTCCGGCAGGCCGACAGCGCGGTCCGCGAACTGGACCCGAGTCAGACAATCGGCACCACGCTGACCGCGCTGCTCTGGTCCGGCTCGCAACTCGCCCTGGTGCACATCGGCGACTCCCGTGTCTACCTGTTGCGGGACGGTGAGTTGTTCACCATCACCCATGACCACACCTGGGTGCAGTCGCTGGTGGACGAGGGACGGCTCACCTCGGAAGAGGCGGCCTCGCATCCGGAGCGGGCCATCCTGGTCCGCGCGCTGCACGGTGGCGGTGCCGAGCCGGATCTCCGGTTGCGGGACGCCCAACCCGGCGACCGGTACCTGCTGTGCTCCGACGGCCTCCACACCGTCGTGCCCGACGACACGCTGCACGACGTGCTGCGCACCAGCCCGGACCCGGATGAGGCCGTGCGCCGGCTGGTCGACCTGGCCAACGATCGCGGTGGCCCCGACAACATCGCCTGCGTGGTGGCCGATGTCGTGGTAACCGCCGTCCGCGCCGAGGATGCCCAGGACGACGGCTCCGGATCTGACCGGCACGCCGGATCGTCGATCAGCGAACATCCCGGGGCCGGAACTGGATGCTGATCCGCGGCCCGACCGGCCGGCTCGTCTTGGGGATCGCGTGTTCCCAGGTGCGTTGGCACGATCCGCCCATGACGATCAGGTCCCCGTGACCCAGCGCGTGTCGGATCGTCTCGCCACCGCCCCGAGGTCGCAGCAACAGCGACCTCGGGGCGCCGACGGACACGATCGCCACCATGGTGTCCTCGGTGCCACCCCGGCCGATGGTGTCGCCATGCCAGGCGACACTGTCCCGGCCGTCCCGGTAGAAGCACAGCCCGGCGGTCCGAAACGGCTCACCCAACTCGGCCGCATAATGGCCGCTCAGCGCGCTTCGGGCCTGCGCTAACACCGGATGCGGCAACGCGTCACCGTCGTCATAGAAGGCGAGCAGCCTCGGCACATCGACCACCCGGTCGTACATCTGCCGCCGCTCGGCACGCCACGGCACCTGATCCGCCAACCAGCCGAAAAGCGCGTCGGCGCCGGCCAGCCAACCGGCAAACACATCCACCCATGCTCCGTGCGCCAGCGGCGTGCGCCGAATCGCGCTCAGTGGCCGGAGCCCGACGTTGTCCGCCAGGCCATCGACTGGGCTGTCCAGTAGGGAGCCTTGCAATCCGATCTTCATGACACCTCGCCTCTCGCGCTCTAATCGAACACTAGTTCGATCTTGGCGAGTTCGCCAGTCGAGTGTCGGGAGTCACACGAAGTGACTGGGATCGGCGTAGGGTCCGATGAGTTCTTGGCGCGGAAGGGGTCTGCCCGGTTATGACTACCCAGAGGCTTGCGACTCCCGAGGTTGACCTCACCTATGACGTCCACGGCCCGCTGCCCACCGTCGACGGACGCCCACCGCTGGTCATGATCGGCCAGCCGATGGCCGCCAGCGGCTTCAGCACACTGGCGTCGTTCTTCCCCGACCGAACCGTGGTCACCTACGACCCGCGCGGCATCGGCCGCAGCACCCGCAACGACGGCCGGGTCGACCATGTGCCCACGATCCAGGCCGCCGACGTGCACGCCGTCATCGAGGCGCTCGGAGCCGGCCCGGTCGAGATGTTCGCCAGCAGCGGCGGCGCGGTGACCGCGCTCGCCCTGGTGGCGGCGTACCCCGATGACGTGACCACCCTGGTTGCGCACGAGCCGCCGATGATTCCGGTGCTCCCCGACGCCCAGGCCGCCGAGCGTGCCCGAGCCGGCTTCCGGGATGCGTACGAGGCGAAGGGCTCGAATGCCGGCATGGCGGCCTTCATCACGATGACGTCGTGGCGGGGCGAGTTCACCGACGACTACTTCGCCCAGCCCGCGCCGGATCCCGCCACGTTCGGGATGCCGACCGAGGATGACGGCTCCCGTGACGACCCGCTGCTCTCCGACCGGTCGTGGGCGGTCAGCGGCTACCGGCCCGACGTCGACGCGTTGACCGCCGCGCGGACGCGGGTCGTGCTCGCTGTGGGCGAGGAGTCCCTGGGCGCGTTCACCGGGCGCACCGCCGTGGCGACGGCCGAGCTGCTCGGTCAACAGGCGACGGTGTTCCCGAGCCACCACGGCGGCTTCGTCGGTGGCGAGTTCGGCTACGCCGGGCAGCCTGAGGCCTTCGCGCGCAGGCTGCGCGAGGTCCTCGACAACGTCCGCTGACGATCGTCCGGCTCATCGGAGGAAAAGCCATGACAGCGAACGAGATCAGCGAGATCAGGGCCGCGATCGCCGGCGAGCGAAAGGACCTGGCCGACATCGTCACCGGCCTGCCCGAGCCGATCTGGGACCAGCCGACGCTGTGCGCCGGCTGGCGGGTGCGCGAAGTGGTGGCCCACATGACGATGCCGTTCCGCTACTCGTCCGGGCGGTTCATGCTGGAAATGGTCACATCGCGCGGGAACTTCAACAAGATGGCCGACCGGCTGGCCCGTCGCGACGCAGCCGCGCTGTCGACCGGCGAACTGGCGAGCTCGCTCGCGGACAACATCGACCACCCGTGGAAGCCCCCGGGCGGCGGGTTCCAGGGCGCGCTGAGCCACGACGTGATCCACGGCATGGACATCACCGTCGGGCTCGGCCTAGACCGTCGGGTGCCCGAGAGCCGGCTGCGGATGGTGCTGGACGGCCTGACCCCGCGAGGCGTGAAGTTCTTCGGCGTCGACCTGGCCGACGTGCGACTGTGCGCCGACGATCTCGACTGGAGCTATGGCTCCGGCGCCCCGCTGTCCGGCGCGGCCAGCGATCTGTTGCTGGTGCTGTGCGGCCGGCGGCTGCCAACGGGCCGGCTGCGCGGCGAGCCGGCCGGACGGTTCAGCGTGGCGTGAGCCAGACTGCCCGGTGTGACGGATTCCCAGCGCACCCGGCGGATTCTGCTGCGCCGCGGCTTCGCGCTGGAATACGCCACCCTGGGCTGGAATGTCGTGGGGCTGGTGGTGCTGGCGATCAGCGCGATCGGCGCCCGCTCGGTGGCGCTGGCCGGATTCGGGCTGGACTCGCTGATCGAGATCGGCGCTTCCGTTGTGGTGGTGTGGGAACTGTCCGGCACTGGCGAGCACGGTGAGCACCGACAGCACCGCGAACTTCGCGCCCTGCGGCTGATCGGCGTCGGGTTCGCCCTGCTCGCGGTGTATCTGATCGTTCAGTCCACGCTCGTGCTGGCCACCGGTTTTCGCCCCGGACACAGCCCGGTCGGGATCGCCTGGACCGCGCTGACCGCCGTGGTGATGTTCGCCCTCGCGGCCGGCAAGGCCCGCACCGGCGCGGCGCTGGACAATCCGGTCCTCACCACCGAGGGTCGGGTCACCCTGATCGATGGCGTTCTCGCGTCCGCCGTGCTGGCCGGTCTGCTGCTCAACGCCACGTTGGGCTGGTGGTGGGCGGACCCGGCCGCCGGCTATGTGCTGGTGTTCTACGCGGTGCGGGAGGTCCGGGCGATCGTCGCCGGGCAGGACTGATGCTGGTCCCGAAACCTGATCGCGAAACGACAGTTCGCGCATAGCTGATTACGGTGCGGACACCCGCCGGCGGCGGCAGCATGGGGGCATGACCGAGATCCAGTTCGGCGTGAACCTGCGCGCCGTGACCTCGCGCCAGGACCTGCGTGAGTGGGCCGGCCGGGCCGATGAGCTCGGCTACGACGTGCTGGCCGCGCCGGATCACCTCGGCGGCGTCGCACCGTTCACCGTGCTGGCCGCCGCGGCGATGGTCAGCACCCGGCTGCGGTTGCGCAGCTACGTGCTCAATGTCGGCTTCTGGAATCCGGCGCTGCTCGCCCGCGAGGTGGCCACCCTGGACGCGCTGTCCGACGGCCGGGTCGAGCTGGGGCTGGGCGCCGGACACATGAAGGCCGAGCACGACGATGCCGGGCTGCCCTGGTTGCCGTTCGAGCAGCGGGTGCGGGCGCTGGAGGACACCTTGATCGAGGTGCGTCGCCGGCTCGCCGACGAGTCGCACCAGCCGCAACCGGTGCAGCGGCCGGTGCCGGTGATGGTGGCCGCGATGTCCCGGCAGGCGCTGACCGTCGCGGCCCGGCACGCCGAGCTGATCGGCTTCGCCGGGCTGCGGCAGGTCAAGGGTGCGCCACTGGGCACACTGACGATCTGCTCGGCCGCGGAGCTCACGGAACGGGTGGAGCTGGTGCGCGAGCAGGCCGACGGCCGGCCGTACCGGTCCGACATCCTGCTACAGGCCGTGGTGATCGGCCCGGATCCCGAACGGGCGGCGGCCGAGTGGGCCGCGAAACTACTCGGAGTGACCGTCGCGCAGGTGCTCGACACGCCGTTCGCGCTGTTCGCCGAGGACGCCGAGCGGGCGGCGGACGAGCTGCGCCGCCGGCAGAAGGCCTTTGGCCTGGACAGCATCTCCACCCACCGGCCCAACATGGAGGCACTTGGGGAGGTGATCGCCGGGTACCGGGGCTGAACTGGTCGAACGGGCGATTGAACGGGCGGTGGCTGGGAATCTCTGGTAACAAGAGCCGCAGGATTGCCGTAGATACTGGGAAAACACCGGAGACAACGATGTGCCGGCCAAGTTTTGTGGTGTGCGACGACCTGTCCCAGCCGTGCGAGATCGACGCGGACGATCCCGAACATCCGCTGGTGCGTATCCGAAGAGGTCAACCATTCACTCCTTTGTTGGCCCAGTTGCTGTCGGTGGGCTTCCGTTCGATCGCATACGCTGCATCCGACGCGCCAACACCGGAGCGTGATCAGATCGAGCGGAGGACCACGCATGCGGGTGTGGCCGGGCCGGGCGTATCCGCTGGGCGCCACCTATGACGGCACCGGGACGAACTTCGCGGTGTTCTCGGAGGCCGCCGCGGAGGTAGAGCTGTGCCTGTTCGACGCCAACGGGGCCGAAGAGCGGGTGACGCTGGACGAGGTGGACGGCTTCGTGCACCACGGCTACCTGCCCAACATCGGGCCGGGGCAGAAGTACGGCTACCGGGTGCGCGGTCCGTATGAGCCGCGGCAGGGCAAGCGGTGCAATGAGGCCAAGCTGCTGCTCGACCCGTACGCGAAAGCCGTGGTCGGCGAGCTGGACTGGCAGGAGTCGGTGTTCGGCTACCAGTTCGGCGAGCCGGAGAACCGCAACGATGCCGACTCGGCCGGGCACGTGCCGATGGCGGTGGTGACCAACCCGTTCTTCGACTGGAACAACGACCGCCCGCCGCGCATCCCGTACCACGAAACGGTGATCTACGAGGCGCACGTGCGGGGTTTGACCATGGCGCATCCCAAGGTGCCCGAGCCCTTGCGCGGCACCTACGCGGGCCTGGCGCACCCGGCGGTGATCGAGCATCTGCTCCGGCTGGGCGTCACCACCGTCGAGCTGATGCCGGTGCACCAGTTCGTCAGCGAGCATCACCTGGTGGAACGCGGGCTGAGCAACTACTGGGGCTACAACACCCTGGCGTTTCTGGCCCCGCACGCCGGTTTCTCGTCCGGCGACGGCACCGGCGAGCAGGTGCAGGAGTTCAAGGGCATGGTGCGCGCCCTGCACGCCGAGGGCATCGAGGTGATCCTCGACGTCGTGTACAACCACACCGCCGAGGGCAACCACCTCGGTCCCACGCTGTCCATGCGCGGGCTGGACAACGAGGCGTACTACCGGCTGGTCGAGGACGATCCCCGCTATTACATGGACTACACCGGCACCGGCAACTCGCTGAACATGCGCAACCCGCACACCCTGCAACTGGTGATGGACTCGCTGCGGTACTGGGTGACCGAGATGCACGTCGACGGCTTCCGGTTCGACCTGGCCGCCACCCTGGCCCGCGAGTTCTACGATGTGGACCGGCTGAGCGCGTTCTTCGACATCGTCCAGCAGGACCCGGTGATCAGCCAGGTCAAGCTGATCGCCGAGCCGTGGGACGTCGGACCCGGCGGTTACCAGGTCGGCAACTTCCCATCACTGTGGACGGAGTGGAACGGCCGGTTCCGCGACACGGTCAGGGATTTCTGGCGCGGCAGCCCCGGCACGCTCGGCGAGTTCGCCTCCCGGCTGACCGGTTCCAGCGATCTCTACCAGGACGACGGCCGCCGGCCGTTCGCCTCGATCAACTTCGTCACCGCGCACGACGGCTTCACGCTCACCGACCTGGTGTCCTACAACGACAAGCACAACGAGGCCAACGGCGAGGACAATCGGGACGGCGCGGACGACAACCGATCGTGGAACTGCGGTGTCGAAGGCCCGACCGACGACAGCGCGGTGGTCGAGTTGCGCGGCCGGCAGCGGCGCAACCTGGTGGCGACGTTGTTGCTGTCCCAGGGCGTGCCGATGCTGCTGCACGGCGACGAGCTGGGCCGCAGCCAGCACGGCAACAACAACTCCTACTGCCAGGACAACGATCTGTCCTATCTGGACTGGAAAGCGGCGGAGAAGGAAGGCGAGCTACAGAGCTTCGTCAGCACGATGATCGCGTTCCGGCGCGCTCACCCGGTGTTCCGCCGCCGCCGGTTCTTCGAGGGACGGCCGACCAGTCGCGGCGCCGACATCAATGACATCGCCTGGTTCACTCCGGACGGTCAGGAGATGACCGAGCAGGACTGGGAGGTCGAGTTCGGCCGGGCCATCGCGGTCTACCTCAACGGCGACGGGATCGATGAGCTCGACCAGTACGGCGAGCCGGTGGTGGACGACTCATTCCTGCTCTGCTTCAACGCCCACTACGAGGATCTGGAGTTCAGCGCCCCGCCGGTCGAGTACGGCCGGGAGTGGGCGGTGGTGGTGGACACCGCTGGCGGCAAGGTGGTGGTCGAGTCGACCGCCGGGCCCGGCGATCCCGCCGACGGATACGGCGCGGAGCAGGTCGAGCTGGCCGAGGGCCAGACGCTGGCCGCCGAGCGCACGATCACCGTCCAGTCCCGGTCGCTGCTGGTGTTGCAGAGGCTCCCGTGACGGGACGACCGGCATCCACCTACCGGGTGCAGCTGCAACCCCGTTTCACTTTCGATGACCTGGCCGCGGTGGCCGACTATCTGGCCGCGCTGGGCGTCGGCGCCGTCTACGCCTCGCCGATGCTGGAAGCCGCCGCCGGATCGACGCACGGCTACGACGTGGTCGATCCCAGCCGGGCGTCTGGGCAGCTCGGTGGCGAGCCGGGCCGGCAACGGCTGGCCCGCCGGCTGCGCGATCTGGGGCTCGGCCTGGTGGTCGACATCGTGCCCAACCACGTCGACGTGTCCGATCCGGCGGCGAACCGGTGGTGGTGGGACGTGCTGGCGCACGGCCGCGATTCGTCGTTCGCGCACTACTTCGACATCGACTGGGCCGCCGGCCCGCTGCTGCTGCCGATGCTGCCCGATGACGGCGATCCGCTGGCGGAACTGAAGATCGACGGTGATCAGCTGGCCTGGCGCGAGCTACGGTTCCCGATCGCCGCCGGAACGCTGGACGGCGGTCCGCAGGACGTGCACGATCGGCAGCACTACCGGCTGGTGTCCTGGCGGCGGGCCGCGGATTCGTTGACCTACCGGCGGTTCTTCGACATCACCAATCTGGCCGCCGTGCGGGTCGAGGACCCGGAGGTGTTCGCGGCCGCGCACGGCGAGGTGTTGCGCTGGGCGCGGGCCGGGGACGTCAACGGGCTGCGCGTCGATCACGTCGACGGGCTGGCCGATCCGGGCGGCTACCTGCGTCGGCTGCGGGCGAGCCTGCCCGGCGGCTGGCTGGTGGTGGAGAAGATCCTCGCGGTGGGGGAGCCGTTGCCGGTGGGCTGGCCGGTGCACGGAACCACCGGCTACGACGCGCTGCGGGATGTCGGCGGGGTGTTCGTCGATCAGGCCGGCGAGCCGGGACTGACCGCGTTGGCCGCGCGACTGTGCGGCGAGCAGGACGTTGTCGCGCTGGAACGGGAGGGCCGGCGGCTGGTGGTGACCAGCTCGTTGCGCTCGGAGGTGAACCGGATCGCCCGGCTGCTGCCGGAGGTTCGCGCCGACCTGGCGGTGGCCGCGGTCGGTGAGCTGTTGGCCTCGTTTCCGGTGTACCGCAGCTATCTGCCGGCCGGGCGCGGGCATTTCGACCAGGCGCTGGCGACCGCGCGCGGAGCGCGGCCGGAGCTGGCCGACGCGCTGGACGTGATCGCCGGGATCATGGCTCGCGAGCCGGACGGCGAGCTGGCGACCAGGGTGCAGCAGACCTCGGGCATGGTGATGGCCAAAGGCGTCGAGGACACCGTGTGCTACCGGTATCCGCGGCTGGTCGGGCTGAACGAGGTCGGCGGCGACCTGCGCCGGTTCGGCGTGTCGGTGGCCGAGTTCCACGCCGCCGCGCAGGCCCGCGAGTCGGGCTGGCCGGCCACCATGACCGCACTGTCCACACACGACACCAAGCGCGGCGAGGACGTCCGGGCCCGGCTGGCGGTGCTCGCCGAACTGCCCGACGAGTTCGCGGAACTGGTGCGGGGCCTGCGAAATCGCCATCGGCTGCCCGAGCCGACGATCGAGCTGCTCGGCTGGCAGACGCTGGTCGGCGCCTGGCCGATCGACGCCGGCCGGCTCACCGACTATCTGCTCAAGGCCGCGCGCGAGGCCAAACTTCGTACCACCTGGACCGAGCCGGACGCCGAATTCGAGGACGCGCTGCGGCAGTGGGTCGCCGATGTGCTCGGCGATCCGGACACCGCCGAACCGCTGGCCGCCTTCGTGGCGCGGATCAAGCGTGCCGGCTGGTCCAACGCGCTGGGCCAGAAGCTGGCGCAGCTCGCCGGGCCGGGCGTGCCCGATGTGTACCAGGGCAGCGAGCTGTGGGAGGACTCGCTGGTCGACCCGGACAACCGGCGGCCGGTAGATTTCGCCGTTCGGCGGGCGTTGTTGGACCGGGTGTGCGGCGGCTGGCTGCCGGCGGTGGACGAGACCGGGGCCGCCAAACTGCTGGTGGTGCGTCGGGCATTGCGGCTGCGCCGCGAGCGGCCCGAGCTGTTCCACGGCTACCGGCCGCTGTCGGCCGAGGGCCCGGCCGCCGGGCACGTGCTGGCGTTCGCCCGGGACGGCCTGGTCGCGGTGGCGACCCGGTTGCCGATCGGGCTGGACCGCGCCGGCGGCTGGCGGGACACCGTGCTTCCGTTGCCTGATGGGACACAGTGGACTGAC
>DASZLR010000245.1:0-7036 GCA_035552275.1 Pseudonocardiaceae bacterium
CTGGTCGTGGGGTGTGCGGTCGTTGGTCAAGGACGGCGACGAGATCGCGCAGCGGTTGGGCTTGTCGGCCGGCGCCTATCACGACGCCGAGCAGTACGCGATCGGCGCGCTGAAGGACGCGGAGAACGCTGCCGTCGGCGATCCGCACGCCAGCGACCAGCAGGTCGAGGGCGAGTCGGCCGGCCAGATCGTGTCCACGGCGGCGACGCCCGACTTTTCCGCGGCCTCCTGGCAGAAGACCGGGCAGGACGCGAAGGCGACCTGGTCGGGTGTGGGCCGGGACATGGCGGAAGGTCCGATGGGGCTCGGTAAAACGGTGGCCGACCAACTGGGCGATGGACAGCGGTTCACCGCCAGCGAGGACCAGCTGTTCGGCCCGCCGCCCGATTCCCGGCAATAGCCGAGCAGCGTATTTACGAAGCGGCGGCGTTGTTCGACGGCGAGGTGGTCAGTGGGGCGGCCGCGGCCGAACTCGTCAACGTGGTCGGCGGGACGAACGTGCTGCCGTTCGGGCCGGCCTGGACGGCCTGATGGGTGGCGCTGCCGGCCAGCAACTGCGGCCAGGTCTGGAACCAGTCGGTCCAGCCGTCGCCGACGGTCCCGGCCAGCGGGCTACCGGTGATCGTGACCGGATCGCCGGGCAGTTCTTCCTGGTAGTAGATCTGCGCGTCGGCCGGCGGCATGTTCACGCAGCCGTGGCTGACGTTGGTGTCGCCCTGCTCGCCGACGGACCAGTAGGCGTCGTGCAGGAAGTCGCCGCTCCAGGTGAACCGCACCGACCACGGCACTTCGAGGTCGTAGTAGCCGGGCTGGCCGGGGGCGATGTCGGAGGGCTTCATCTCCTGCGGGTTGGCCTTGTCGATGGTCAGGTACGTCCCGTTGGCGGTGTCATGGCCCGGTTTTCCGGTGCTGATCGGCCAGTCGTACTGCAGTTGGCCGTTGTCGTAGACCTGCATGCGGTGGCTGGCCGCGCCGGCGACGACGATCAGCGAGTCGCCGATGCTGAAGTTCTGCGTGAGGTCGCCGGCGCCGTAGACGCCGGGCGCGCCCTGCACGCCGTTGAGCAGGCCGGTGAAGCTGACCTGGGTGTGCGCCGGCCAGTAGTCGCGCGGCCGGAAGTCGACGTGCTCGTCGTCAATCCACGACCAGGCGCCGACCACGGGTTGCGAGGTGGTGATGTGCAGCGCCTGTTCGACGGCGGCCTCGTTGGTGATGTGTTTGGTGAAGGTGAGTTCGATCGGCATGCCCACGCCGTAGGTGTCGCCCGCGCCCTCAAAGATGTGGGTGTGGAAGACACTGGGCGGGGTGAGCGTGGTGAACGTGCTGGTCACCGACACGGTTCGGCCGGCGGAGTTGGCGCCGGTCGCGGTGACGGTGTAGCTCTGCGCGGTGTTCAGCGTGTCGGTGCTCTGCCAGGTCATGCCGTCTGGGGTGAGCGCCCCGGCGACGGGATCACCGGCGGTGCGCACGGTGACGTCATGGATTCGGCCGCCGGTCGCGGCGACGGTGATCGGCGTGTCGGTGCCGACGTTCTGGCTGCCGGTCGCCGGGGTGATCGTCAGCTTCGCGTCCGGTACGGCCGGCGTGCTGCCCGCCCCGGCGCCGGTGCCGCCGGTGCCAGCCGTCTGCGGCGAACAGCCGGCGAGCACCAGACCCAGTGCCGCGATGAGGATCGCCACCACTCCCGGCCACCGGCCCATTCGGTATCCCTCCCGCCCGACACGTCGATCACTCTCGGCCACGTCAACTACGCACTGATCTCACCGTAGCCGCTCCTTGTCACAGCGTCGCGTTCATCTCGTAGCGATTCCATTCCGCGGCGACACGTGCGGCCGGCGACGTCACTCGTCGGCCGGCACCACCACGACCGGACAACTCGCGTGATCCACACAGTGCCGGCTGACCGAGCCCAGCAGCGCGGCGGCGAGTCCACTGTGGCCACGCCGGCCGAGCACCAGCAGGTCGGCAGCGGCGGCGGCGTCGAGCAGCACGGCGGTCGCGCGGCCCTCGTGGACCTGCCGGGTCACCTGATCCGGCTCCGCCGATCCGGCGGCCGCTGCCACCATCTCGGCGACGGACCCTTCGACCGCGGCCTGGACGTCCTCCCGTCCGGGCGTCTCGGGCAGGGTGATCAGCCCGTAGTTGGTCATCCGCGTGGTCCATTCCAGATGACCGCCCAGCGTCCACGCCGCCACGACGTCCACCTCGCCGCCGGTCAGCCCGGCCAGATCCAGCGCCCACCGCAGGGCGCCGCGCGAGCCGGCCGAGCCGTCCACGCCGACCACGATCCGACCGATTTTCCTGCTCTCCTCCGACATGTGTCCAGCATGGAGCACCGTGACCGGCGGCGCAGCACCGACAGACAGCCGGCGATCTGTTGTAGGTTCGGTCGGTGTCCCGGCGTGATCAGATTCGGATGAGCGAGCCCGAGCTCGACAGTTTCCTGGCCGGTCAGCGGGTGGTCACCTGCGCGACGATCGGGCCGAACGGCCGGCCGCACCTGGTGCCGCTGTGGTACGTCCGGCGCGGTCCGGCGATCGCCTGCTGGACCTACGCCCGTTCGCAGAAAACCGCGAACCTGCGCCGCCGGCCGCTGGCGACCCTGCAGTTCGAGGCCGGCGAGAGCTACCCGGAGCTGCGCGGCGCGACCATGGAATGCGACGCGCGGCTGATCGACGACGTCGCGGATGTCGCCGACATCGGCCTCGCGCTGACCCTGCGCTATCTGCCTGGCGAACACGCGCTGTCTGATGAACATGCGCTGTCTGACGAACACCCGCCCGCCGAAGCGACCCCGGACATGCGGGCGTTCGTCCAGAGCCAGGCACATAAGCGGGTCGGCATCCTGTTCACCCCGACGCACACGGTGACCTGGGATCACCGCAAGCTCGGCGGCCAGTACTGATCATGACAGGGCTGGGATGACCGTGTCGCCGTAGGCGGTGAGGGTTTTCTCCGGCTGGTCGTGCATCAGGTACAGGGCGAAATTGCGGACGCCCAACTCGGCCAGCTCGCGCAGCCGGTCCAGATGCGCGGATTCCGGCCCCACCACACAGAACCGGTCGATCACCTCGTCCGGCACGAACTCGCTGGCCGGGTTGTCGGCGCGGCCATGATGCGCGTAGTCGTAGCCCTGCCGGCCGGCGATGTAGTCGGTGAGCGCCTGGGGCACCGGGCCCTGCGCGCCGTAGCGGGCGACCAGATCGGCGACATGATTGCCGACCATGCCGCCGAACCACCGCAACTGACTCCGCTGATGCGCCAGATCGGTGCCGACATACGCGGGCGCGGCGACGCACATCGTGATCGCCTCCGGGTCGCGGCCGACGGCCCGCGCGGCGTCGCGCACCGCGCCGATCGTCCACCGGGCGATGTCCGGATCGGCGGTCTGCAGGATGTAGCCGTCGGCCTGTTCGCCGGCCAGCCGCAGCGCCTTCGGCCCGTACCCCGCCATCCAGATGTCCAGTTTTCCGTTGCGCACCCAGGGAATCCGCACTTCGGTGCCGTGGTGCACGACGGATCGGCCCTCGGCGAGTTCCTTGATCACCCGCATCGCGTCGGCCAGGGTGGCCAGCGTGGCCGGCGGCTGGCCGATCACCCGGTGCGCCGAGTCGCCGCGCCCGATCCCGCACACCGTGCGGTTGCCGAACATGTCGTTGAGCGTGGCGAACAGCGAGGCGGTCACCGACCAGTCCCGGGTGCCGGGGTTGGTCACCATCGGCCCGACGACCAGCCGGCTGGTCGCGGCGAGCACCCGCGAGTAGATGACGAACGGTTCCTGCCACAGCACGTGCGAGTCGAACGTCCAGCCGTAGTCGAACCCGTTGTCCTCGGCCGCCCGGAAGGTGTCGATCACCGCGCTGGCCGGCGGATCGGGCTGCAACACGACACCGAAGTCCATGCTGATGTCCTTCCCGGGTCAGTGCAGGTACTGGTTGAGATCGCGGGACAGGAACTTCCCGTGCCCGGCGTCGCCGGTGAACCGGCCGCCGTCGATGACGATCCGGCCCCGCGACAGCACGGTGTCCACCCGACCGGTGATCTCCATGCCCTCATACGCCGAGTAGTCCACGTTCATGTGGTGGGTGGCCGCGGACAGGGTCTGCTTCGCGGCCGGATCGTAGACGACGATGTCCGCGTCCGAGCCGGGCGCGATGACGCCCTTGCGCGGGTAGAGCCCGAACATCCGGGCCGGGGTGGTCGACGCCACCTCAACCCAGCGTGCCAGCGACAGCTCGCCGGCCAGCACACCCTGGTGCAGCAGGTCCATCCGGTGCTCGACGCCGGGCATTCCGTTGGGAATCTTGGAGAAATCGCCCCGGCCCAGCTCCTTCTGCTCGGCGAAACAGAACGGGCAGTGGTCGGTCGACACCACCGACAGGTCGTTGCTCCGCAATCCCCGCCACAGCGAGTCCTGGTGCTCCTTGGGCCGCAGCGGGGGAGAGGCGACGAACTTGGCGCCCTCGAAATCCGGTCGGGCCAGGTCGTCCAGCGACAGGTACAGGTACTGCGGACAGGTCTCGGCGAAGACGTTGCGGCCCTCGTCGCGCGCCTGCGCCACGGCGGCCAGCGCCGGCGCGGCGGACAGGTGCACGATGTACAGCGGCGCGCCGGTCACCCCGGCCAGCGCGATGGCCCGGCTGGTGGCCTCGGCCTCCAGCTCCGGCGGCCTGGTCAGGCCATGCTGCACCGGATCGGTCCGACCGGCCGCCAGGGCTTCCGCCACCAGCTCATCGATCGCGATGCCGTTCTCCGCATGCATCATGATCGTCGCGCCGATCTCGGTGGCTTTCCGCATCGCGCGCAGGATCTCACCGTCGGTCGCGTAGAACACGCCGGGATAGGCCATGAACATCTTGAAGCTGTTCACGCCGGCGGCGACGCAGGACTCCATCTCCTTGAGGCTGGCGTCGGTGACATCCGACACGATCATGTGGAAGCCGTAGTCGATGGCGCAGTTGCCATCCGCCTTGGTATGCCACTTGTCCAGTGTGGACAGTAGTGAGCCGCCCTTGGGCTGCACCGCGAAGTCGATGATCGTGGTGGTGCCGCCCCAGGCGGCCGCCTGCGTTCCGGTGCCGAAGGTGTCGGCGGAGAACGTGCCGCCGAAGGGCATCTCCATGTGCGTGTGAGCGTCGATTCCGCCTGGCAGCACGTACTTCCCGGTCGCATCCACAACACTATCCACAGTGGATCTGGCTAGTCCGCCGGGTGCGGCCAACGCGGCGATTCGCTCGCCGTCCACCAGCACGTCGGCCCGCAGGGCGCCGCTGGCCGTGACGACCTCGCCGCCACTGATCAGGATTCGCATCGTCTGCTCACCTCCGGTGCTTGGAGCGGAGCTCAGGGCCGGATGAGGGGTTCGTACTGGTCCGGGCGGCGGTCGCGGTAGAACGCCCACAGGTCGCGGACCTCCTGCAAGGCGTCGAGGTCCAGGTCACGGACGATGACGTCCTCGCCGCTGTCCGAGGCCGCCTCGCCGAGGAGCTTGCCGCGCGGGTCCACGAAGTAGCTCTGGCCGTAGAACTCGTTGTCTCCCAAAGGTTCCACGCCGACTCGGTTGATCGCGCCGACGTAGAACTCGTTGGCCACGGCGGCGGCCGGCTGTTCCAGCCGCCACAGGTACTGGGACAGCCCGCGGCTGGTCGCCGACGGGTTGAACACGATGGTCGCGCCGGCCAGGCCCAGCGCCCGCCAGCCCTCCGGGAAGTGCCGGTCGTAGCAGATGTACACGCCGATCCGGCCCACGGCGGTGTCGAAAACCGGGTAGCCGAGATTGCCGGGCCGGAAGTAGAACTTCTCCCAGAAGCCCTTGACCTGCGGAATGTGCGTCTTGCGGTATTTGCCGAGATAGCTGCCGTCGGCGTCGATCACCGCGGCCGTGTTGTAGTAGACGCCCGGCTGCTCCTCCTCGTACATCGGCACCACGAGCACGACGCCGTGCTGCCGGGCCAGCTCCGACATCAGCTTGGTGGTCGGCCCGTCCGGGATCGGCTCGGTGTACGAGTAGTGGTCGGCGTCCTGCACCTGGCAGAAGTACGGCCCGTAGAACAACTCCTGGAGGCACACCACCTGGGCGCCCCGCGACGCGGCGGCCTGGATCGCGGTGACCGCGTTGGCGATCATGGAATCCTTGTCGCCGCTCCATTTCTGCTGCACCAGGCCCGCTCGAACCAGCTGCGCCATGGCCCGCTCCTCACTCGCCGCCGTTCCTGTCACTCTTGCACGTTCCGGCGCCGACAGCACGAGAAACACCACGCCGGGTCATTGGCTCGCCGCGAGCACGGCCTGAGTCACGATCATGAACGCCGGCAGCGGGATTTCCGGCGAGCAGACCCCGGTCAGCGGCGGGTGGCCGGGATGTTGCGTCGGAGGCAGGTCGATTCCCCACGAGTCCCGGCCACCCATCGCCACGCCGACGTCGAGCGGTTCGACCAGCGCGGTGATCTGCTGGCGTTCGCCGGAATCCGCCCGCCCCAACAGAATCCACCGCGCCCCCACACTCACGACCGGCAGCTGAACACCCTGGGCGCGCAACGCCACCACGACCCGCTCACCCACCTCAGCCGGCACGTTTAGCCCCGACACCGCGATACCCGGCGTGGTCCACACGATCGAGCCGACCGCGAACACCGGCCAGCCCAACCGATCCCGGTACCACCGCGCGGCGGACTCGGTGTCGTCCATGGGGGTTACAGCGACACCGAGATCTGGCCGTGCTCGCCGGATCGCGCCCGCTCGCAGGCATCCGTCGCCTCGGCCGCGAACTTCTCCAGCGCGGCCAACTCGAACCACACCGTGACGGTCTCCCTCGGCCCGAGATAGAAGATCACGTTCCCCTTGGACACATCGATTTCGGCCGGGCAACCAGCCTCCACCCTGGTGAACGACTCCTGCTTCAAAAACCCACCCATGTCTTGCTCTCCTTCCGATAGCATCTTCGCGATCAGCAGAAGTAGACACCAGCTTGTGTCTGGTCTGCAATATTGCGCATCAGGAATTGCCCTAGGTTCACCCATTCGTGTAGATCGATTGC
>DASZLR010000246.1:0-3196 GCA_035552275.1 Pseudonocardiaceae bacterium
CGCGGTCGCCAGCTGGAGCAGGTTCAAAAGCGTTGAGGCGCTGCGTATTCCGGCGTCCTCCTGGACCGCTCGGACGGCCACCGCGGAAATTTGGAAGGGGATGTCGCGGTCGACGGACATCGGCTCGACGGGGTTGCCCGCGGAGTCGCGTTCGGCCGCCGCGAGCCCGCTGCGCACCCCGCTCTCCACAATCGGCCACCGATTGACCAGCAAGGCGTAGAGCGCGGCGCCGATGCCGCGGATGTCGTCCTGCGGGTTGGCGTCGGGCATGGTCGCCGGGTAGGCCAGCACCACATCGCCTTCGATGCTGACCCGTACCCGGCTGGGGTGGTCAATCGACAGGGCGACCCCGGCGCGGTGGGCCGCGTCGGCGGCGGCGGCCAGCGACTGCATGGCCCGCACGGCGCCCACCGGTGAGGGTGCGGTGTCGGCCACCTCCTGCAAGGAGCCGCCCCGGATCCACTCGGAGACCACCAGGCCGCCGGCACCGGTGTGCACGACGTCGAGCACGCGGGCGATACCGGGCTTGTCGATGCGGCTGAGCCGCAGGGTGCGCGACAAGATTTCCTGCAGGACCTCGTCGGGCAGGGCGCCGTCCGGGTCGACGAACGTCAGCGCCACCTGCCGGTCCAGGGCGGTGTCCAGCGCCTGCCAGAACTGCAGGGGCGGGGCGCCGCCGTGGAAGACCAGCAGTCGGTACCGGCCGCCGGCGATGCGGGCGCCGGGGACCAGGTGCATGTCGTCTCCGGCGGAATCCGCGGAGCGCTCACGCGGTGCTTCGAACGGGGTCGGCGCGCGCCGGGATTCACCGGAAGTACCGCCGTTGGCCTGGTCGGACGGGCGCGGGTCGGACCGCTTAGGCTCGTCGGCGGGAATGTCGGGCTGGAAGTCGTCGGCGACCGGCCGCGGCAACGGAGTACCTGAGCCTGCGCCGGGCCCAGCGCTGGGGGCTGCGCTCTCCATCGGGCGGTCGGTCACCTCCGGTCCTTTCGCTTGCCGGGCTCGGTTTGCCCGCTCCGGAGGCCTGCGCCGGATCGGCTCCTGGACCGCATTTACCCCAGACGGGGACGAATTCCTCTGCTCAGGGTACGTGACCGGGCGCCGGTGAGACGATCGATCCTTCGCACTCGGTTTGCGCGGACGTGGTCCGCGACCCGTGATGCGGTAGCGGAGGGCGTCCAGCGCCGCCCTCGCCTCGGGCACCTGCGCGCGCAGCATGACCGCGGCCGTGATCGGCAGCATGATCAGCCCCAGCACGAACAGGCGAAGCAGGGAACCGGCGCCGCCGTGTTGGGTGAGTGCCTCCAGCCCGAGCAGCCGGTCGACCACATGGGCGATCAAACCGGCAAGCATGGATGCGGTCAGCGTCACCAGGATCGTGCGGAGTTCGCCGACGCCGATCAGGTGGCCACCGGTGGGCAGCAGCGTGCGCCGCAGCAGGACGTAGCCGATGACGGCGCCGGCGAGGAATCCGACGCCGTTGGCCAGCCCCAGAAAACCGGCGACCAGCTTGGGGTCGTCGGTGAGGTGCGGGGCCAGCACCGAGCCCAGGATTTTGACGGCCGTGATGACGAGGATGATGACGATCGGCGTCCACGGCTGTTCGCGCGCGTAGAACACCCGCAGCTGCAGGAGCACCAGGCCGTAGGGGAGCAGCGTGAAGGCCGACAGGGTGATCGCGGCGCCCAGGTATCCGGCATCGACGTTGCCGAAATGGCCGTAGGCGAACAGGGCGCTGCCCATCGCGGGGCCGCCGACGGTCATGAACGCGACGATCGGGATCAGCGTGATCAACGTCAGCCGGGTGGCCAGCGACAGGTCGCCGAGCACGGCCTTGGTGTCGTCGGCGGCGGCGTTGCGGCTCAGCCGCGGCATCACCACGGTCAGCACCGTCACGCCGATCATGCCGAACGGCAGCATCAGAACCAGCCAGGTGTAGTTGTAGATCGCGGGGCCGGATGCCGCTGCGGTGCTGGCGATCTGGTTACCGACCACCAGGCCGAGCTGGCTGATCAGCACGTAGAGCACCATGGCGGCGGCCATCGTGCCGAAGCGCTTGAGCCGCTGGTCGATTCCCCACAGGGGGCGCAGGTCGACGCGTTGTCGCCGCAGCGCCACCAGCAGCAGCCCGGTTTGGGCGAACACGCCCAGCGTGGTGCCGGCGGCGAGTACCAGCAGCTTGGCGTTGCCCATCCGGACGGGATCGACCGACAGCTCACCGGGCACCAGCGCGTAGACCGCCAGGGTGACCAGCGCGACGACGTTGTTGAGGACCGGCGCCCACGCCGTGGGCCCAAACACGTTGCGGTTGTTCAGGATCGCCATGAACACCGACGTCAGGCCGTACGCGAGGACCTGGGGGAGCAACAGGTAGGCGAACGCGATGGTCAGCGGCTCGTTGACTTGCGGGTCGCGGCCCAGCATCAGCCGCACCAACAGCGGGGCGGCCACCACCGACAGCGCGGTGGCGAAGATCAGCAGCGCCGTCGTCAACGTGACGAGCCGGCGCACGAACGCCGCGCCGCCGTCGGGGTCGTTCTGCTCCGCGCGCGCCAGCACCGGCACGAAGATCGCGGTGAACGTCGCCTCCAGCACCAGGGCGGCCACCAGGTTGGGCAGCTGGTTGGCCACGGAGAAGGAGCTGGACAACGCGGCACCCAGGATCGCGGCCAGCAGCACCACGCGGGCGAAGCCGGTGAGCCGGCTGATCAACGTGGCGAAGGCCATCGCCCACGAGCGCGACACCAGTGCGGCGTCCGACAGCTCGGGGCGTCGACGATCGATCTCGGCGGCAACGGGCGGCAGCGGACCGGTCGGCGGTGAGCCCTGCAGCCGGGAATGCCGCGGGGGCTCGGGCAGGCGGTGGTGTGGTTGGGCCTGCCGATAGGCGGGGGTCATACTCGGTGCTCTTGTTCGACCCGTTTATCCGCGTCGCCGGATTCAGCGGCGTGCCGGCCATCGGGTGGGTCGGGGCGGTCCAGGTCGGCGCGGTCGGGCTGGCCGCGGAAGCGGTGCCATAGCCGCCGTCCGGCCAGCAAGACCAGCACCGCCGCCGCGGACAGCGTGATGGCGAACAGGACCTTGCCGTAGGCGTTGGAGTGCACCGACAACCGCACCGGATCACCCAGACGCAACCCTTCTGGGGTGTGCAGGGAGACGTCGATGGCGACGCGCTGCGTGAACTTCACTTCGATCG
>DASZLR010000247.1:0-7309 GCA_035552275.1 Pseudonocardiaceae bacterium
ACTTGGTGTCGCGATCACGAATGAGGAACCGGAACGCTGCGGGATCCGCCGGATGGTCGAGGCACCGACCCGGTGTCCAAGCTTGAGCAGCTCACCCTGAATCCTTTTGTAGCCCCAGCTGTGGTTGTCCGTGGCCATCCGTTCGATCAGCCCGGCAATCGCCTCATCGACGGGTGGACGGCCGACCCGGTGTGGATAGGTCCACTTCGCGGCTATCAGCCGTCGGTGCAAGCGCAGGATCGTGCCCGGGGTGACCAATGCCCTGGCCGTCGAACGTGCCCGCCGCCGCAGGTCAGATGCGTGAACCGACTTCTGGAACCCCGCAGGATGCTCGGTGGTGCTCGTTGATCAGTCCCCGTACAGGTACAAGGTCCCAGCGATAGAGAGGGTGACCCGCCGACCGATGATAGACACTGTTGGTAGCTATCAACCGAGGAGGGCTTGTGGCTGACACTGCGATCGCGCGATTGTTCACCCATGGCCGCAGCCAGGCGGTGCGACTGCCTAAGGAGTTCCGGCTGCCCGGTGACCGAGTCCGTGTACGGCACGTCGGCGAGGGCGTGCTGCTGGAGCCGATCGCCGCTGACCTCGACGCGTGGTTCGCCGAGTTGGACCGTTTCGCCGACGTGCCGCTGTTCACCGACGGCCGCAACCAGCCACCAACACCGGTCGGCGAGGACATCTTCGAGTGAACTATCTTCTCGACACCAACGCGATGGTCGCGCTGCTCCGAAACAAGCCCACCCGTGTGCGCGAACGGTACCGGGAGGCGGAGCAGGCCGGTGACTATCTGGCACTGTCGTCTGTCGTCCTGTTCGAACTCTGGTATGGCGTGGCGAAAAGCGGACACATCCAGGAGAACACCGAACGTCTTCGCATCCTGCTGTCCGCGGACTTGGATGTCCTGGACTTCGACGACGAAGACGCCCAGACCGCCGGGCGGATACGTGCCGACCTGGAGAAGGACAGGACACCGATCGGCGCCTACGACCTACTCATCGCCGCCCAAGCCCTCCGGCGCGACCTCACAGTCATCACCGCCAACACCGGCGAATTCAAGCGGGTCACCGGATTGAACTGGCAGGACTGGACGATCTGAACCTATGCACGCCGACCCCGGTCCGCACATGTCAAGATGCATCGGCTACTGATGCTGGGGAGCGGGCGGGGAGCAAATGGGGAGCAAACATGCGCGTTGAACGATTCTGAACCGCATTCAACGACTCTCAACGGAGCCGCGCCGACCTGCGGAAGTTGCATTTCAGCAGGTCGGCGCACTATGTCGTCCTTGGTTCACACCCAGGGCGGCGTCAAAGTCGTGAAGTGATTGATGTTGACCCCGTTGAGCGGACACGGAGGTGAGGAGACGTAGGGTCCGACGATCTTGTGAAGGAGATCGTCGGACGCGCCGAAGCCTTACCCGCCGGAGTTCCGGCAGCGAACGGTCGAGCTGGCCCGTCTGGGCGAGCAACCGATCTCTGTGTTGGCGAAGCAATTGTCGATCAGCGAGTCGTGCCTGCGGAACTGGATGGCCCAGGCCGATGCCGACGACGGCGGTAGCAACTCGCGGTTGACCACCGGCGAGAAGTAGGAACTGGCCCGGCTGCGTCGTGACAAGCGGCGTTTGGAGATGGAGAACGAGATCCTCAACCCGGGCGGCCGCCTACTTCGCCCGGGAGAATGTCCTCCCAAACTAGCCTGGTCCAGCTTCCAAGACGCAACATGGCCGGCGATCCTCTTCAGATAATCGTCGCGTGTCCGGTGATCGCGCTGTACGCGGCGAGCCCGGCCAACGCCAGCAGCACGATCGCGGTGCTCCGCCGGACGATGGTCACCGGCAGCCGACGCAGCAGTCCGCCGCCGATCATGGCCACGGTCGCCGCCGTCCACAGCGCGGCGGTCGCGGCCAGGCCCACCCACAGCGCGTTCGCGTACTTCGCCGCCATGTTCGCGGTGAGGATCTGGGTCAGGTCGCCCCACTCCGCGACGAAGATGACCACGAACGCGGTGCCGACCGTGCGCCAGCCGGTGAACCGGCGCGCCGCCGGCTCGCCCTCCCCCGCATCGTCATCGTGGTCCCCGCGCAGCGCGAACACAGCGGCGCCGACGAACAGCGCGGCCGCGATGCCCTCCACCCACCGGTGCGGCAGCAGGGTGATCAACAGCCCGCCGACGGTCACCGCGATGACCACGTGCACGGCGAACGCCGCCGCGGTACCCAGCCAGACCAGGCCGGCCCGGCCCTTCGCGGCCAGCACCAGCGAGGCGAACATGGTCTTGTCCGGCAACTCGCCCAGGAAGATCACCCCGAAGACGGTTGCGAGCGCGGCCGGGTTCAGCACTCTCCGCCGCCGAGTCTCATCTCCACCCGAGCAGCCGTCACACCATTCAGTCTGCCCTGCCCAGCGCGGTGTCCCGGGAGCGGAACCCGTTGACCAGGCCGGCCACCTCGCCGGGCAGCTCCATCGGCAGCAGGTGCCCACCGCCGGCGACAACCCGCGTCTCGGCATCACCGATCCGTCCGGCGAGGTCGTTGACCGACGCGACCGGCGCGATGCTGTCCCGATCTCCGGTGACCAGCAGGGTGGGCGCGGTGATCGCCGCCGCCAACTCGTCAAACGGCGTGTCGTCGTAGCTCAGGTAGCTCTCCACCATGGCCCGGATGCTGGCCCGCCGGTAGTTCTCGTAGTCCTGGTCCAGAATCCACCGCCGCCGCGCCCGATCCTTGGTGGTGATGATCGCCGCGTCGGCCACGTACACCGCGAGCCGGCTCGCCAGCCACACCCTCGCCAGCGGGGTAGGCAGCCCGGCGCCGATGCGGTAGTACAGCTTGCCCAGGTTCGCGGTGAGGTTGTTCGCCGTGGACACCGGGTTGAGCAGACACAGGCCGCTGAGCGCGGCGGGGTGCCGGCCGGCGTAGACCAGCGCGATCGACGCGCCGAGCGAGTGCCCGATCAGCCGGAACCGGTCCACGCCCAGGCGCTTGCGGAACTGCTCGACGAACTCGGCGTAGCCGGCCAGCGAGTGGGTGCCGGCCAGTTCGGCCGACTCGCCGTAGCCGGGCAGGTCCGGGACGACGATCCGCGCGCCGCCGATCGCCCCGGCGAACTCGGCCAGACCGCGATGGTCGCCGCCGAGGCCGTGCAGCAGCAGCACCGGGTCGGCGGTCGAATCGCCGGCGGCCTCCGGCTCGCCCAGCCGCCAGTAGCGCACCTCGCGGCCGTCGACCAGCACGGATTCGCGACTCATCGCCCCCACGCCCCCCACTTTCGCCCTGCGCGAACCCGTCACGAACGTCAGCATCCCACGCCGATCATTGCGATCGCAGTCGCGGGACCGACGCGAGAAGGTATCGATCGGCTGACCGCGCTGCGATCCGGCACTCGGGGTAGCCGATCGTGGGCAGCCGATAAGCCGAACGGGTCAATATGTATCCAGCGCACAATCGAGATGACTTTTTCACCAAAGTGGGCCGCGTTGCGTCAGGTCTGTCGGTGACTGGTGTCACAATACGAGAGACACCTCAACAGGTGCCCCGAACCGAAGGAACGTGATCGTCATGCCGGACACGATGCCCGACAACATCGAGTCCTCCACCCTGCCCACCGACACCTGGGCGGCGCTGCTGGACCACTACCGCCGGACAGCGGTGACGGTCCTGGCCAGCCACCTGCAGGCTGGCGCCACCTGCTCCGCGTGCGGCGAGAAGTGGCCGTGCCATCCGGCCTGTGCCGCCGAGCTGGCGTTGGAGCTGTAGTGGTGTAGCGATGCGGCGATGCAACCGGCCGTTACCGGCAGGTTCACGCGATTGGCCGCTGCGGGCTGGCCAATAGTGCGGGTTGACTGGGCCGTGACCTAATCTTTCCGGCTCGGAGGGCTCGATGTCACTCAAAGTTCCCGCGAATCTTTTGCAGCAGGCGAATCAGGGGTCGATCGGCGACGCCGAATTTATTGCCTGTATCCGTGAGTCGTTGCCGTACGCCTGGTCGGTGGTGACCGAGGTGGCCGAGAAGCTGTCGGCGGGCGGCGGCGAGTTCGCCGACAACCAGACACCGCCGCCGGACGAGACAGCCCGTGGCGAACTGCTGCGGCTGCTGGCCAGCGATGCCATGCGCGGCGCGGTGGAGCGCCACTTCGGCGTCCGGGAGGCGTACCAGAACTGCCACCGGCTGGCGCTGTTCGACCCGAGGGCCCAAGACGCCTTCCAGGACTTCGTGTCCCCCCGGCAACAGGTGCTCAACCAACGCCCGGAGTTCGTGAACTGCTGAGAACGGGAAGGGTGCGGCGTCCCCACCGAACACCGCACCCTTCCTCGACTGTCACATCGTCACTTCAGTTCGGCGCTGCTCTTGTTCAGGAGCCGCCGGGCGACGATGAGCTGCTGGATCTGCTGGGTGCCCTCGAAGATGTCGAGGATCTTCGCGTCCCGCGCCCACTTCTCCAACAGAAGTTCCTCGGAGTAGCCGAGCGTGCCGGCCAGCTGTACGCAGCCCAGCGTGATCTCGGTCGCCGACCGGCCGGCCTTCGCCTTGGCGTAGGACGCCTGCAGCGAGTTCGGCTTGCCGTTGTCGGCCATCCACGCGGCCTGCAACGCCAGCAGGTACGACGCCTCCCAGTCCGCCTCCAACCCGATGTAGGTCGCGACCGGAGCGGTCTGCGAGTTCGTCGGCCTGTCGTAGTCGATCTTCTGGCCGGCGTCCGTCAGCAGCTTCGCGGTGTCCTCCAACGCCGCCCGCGCGACACCGATGGCCATCGCGGCCACCAGCGGACGGGTGTTGTCGAAGGTCTGCATGACCCCGGCGAAGCCGGCCTTGGCGTCGATTTCCGGCGAGCCGAGCAGGTTTTCCTTGGGCACCCGCGCGTTTTCCAGCCGGAACTGCGCGGTGTCCGACGCCCGGATGCCGAGCTTGTGCTCCAGACGGACCAGCTCAAACCCCGGCGTGCCCTTTTCGACCACAAAGGACTTGATCGCCGCCCGGCCCACGCTGCGGTCCAAAGTGGCCCAGACGACCACGCAGTCGGCCCGCTCGCCCGACGTGACGAAGATCTTCTCGCCGTTGAGCACATACGCGTCGCCGTCGAGAACAGCGGTGGTGCGGATGTTCGCCGAGTCGGAACCGGTGTCCGGCTCGGTGATCGCCATCGCCGCCCACTTGCCGGCGAACCGCTTCAGCTGCTCGTCGTTGGCGACCGAGGCGATGGCCGCGTTGCCCAGGCCCTGCCGGGGCATGGACAGCAGCAGGCCGACGTCGCCCCAGCACATCTCGATCGCGCCGAGCACGGTGGCGAGGTTGCCGCCGTTGCGGATCTCGTCCTTCTTCCGGCCCTTGTCCTTCTCGCCGTCCCGACGCACGCCGGTGGCGCTGGCGCCACCTTCGCCGGAGGCGTTCAGGCCGTCGATCAGCGCGGCCAGCATGTCCAGCTCGACGGGATAGCTGTGCTCGGCACGGTCGTACTTGCGTGAGTTGGGCCGGAAGACCTCGGCCGCGGCCTGGTGCGCCTGGTCGACCAGCGCACCGAGCTTCTTGGGAATCTCAAGATTAATCATCGCTACCCCTTAGACGAGCACGACACCTTCGGCCACCGCGATCGCGCGAAGGTCCCGGTACCACCGCTCCACCGGGTGCTCCTTCACGTAGCCGTGGCCACCGAGCAACTGGACGCCATCACTGCCGATCTGCATGCCCTTGTCCGAGCACAGCCGCCGGGCCAGCGCGACCTCGCGGTCGAACGCCTTGCCCTGCTCGGCCCGGCTGGCGGCGCGGTACGTGACCAGCCGCATGCCCTCCAGCTCGATACCGATGTCGGCCACCTTGAACGCGACGGCCTGTCGGTGGCTGATCGGCTCACCGAACGCGACTCGCCCGTTCACGTAGGGAATCACGTAGTCGAGCACGGCCTGGGCGGTGCCCAGCGCCAGCCCGCACCACGCGAGCCGGGACAGCCGGACGCACTCGCGGTAGCTCTCGCTGTCGCCGAGCAACGCCGTGTCCGGCACGGTCACCTTGTCCAGCACCAGCCGGCCCATGCCGGCGGCCCGCAGGCCCATCGCCGGGTCGGACTCGACGGCCAGCCCGGACGTGCTGGACTCGATCACGAACAGCGCCGGCCCACGGCCTTCCAACTGCGCGGCCACGATGAACAGCTCGGCCTGGGCGGCCCGCGGAACCAGCGCCTTGACGCCCTCGATGACGAAGCCGCCGGCGGTGCGGCGGGCGATCGTCTTCAGCGACAGCGGGTCGAACAGCGGCCGGGGCTCGGCGATCGCCAGCGCGGCGGCCGGCACGTCATCGCCCACAAAGGACGGTAGGTAGGTGGCCTGCTGCTCGCTGTCGCCCCACAGCACGAGCGCGGTGCTCACCGCCGAGGGCGCGAGCGCGGCGATGGCCAGGCCCATGTCGCCCTGGGACAGCGCCTCGGCGACCAGCACGTTGGTGACGGCGGACCGCTCGGTGCCGGCGCCGCCGGACTCCTCCGGCACGCCGATCAGCGTGAGGCCCAACTCGGAGACCTTGCTCAGCAGGTCGTCCGGGGCGGCGCAGGCGGCGTCGGCGTCGGCGGCCACCGGCCGCAGCTGCTCGGCGGCGAACTCGCGCACCGTCTCCTGGATCATCTGCTGGTCTTCGGTCGGCGTCAGGTCAAAGAGACCCTTGCCGCCGCCGCTGGAGGGCAGCCGGGCCGGCTTCGACGACTTGGACGCCGCCGCGAACTTGCGGCTGGCCGCGGCAATGGTGCGGAAGCCGGTCTTGGTCGACTCGTAGAGCGCCTTCTCGACCGGCTTGCGCAGGCCGAACCTGTCCATCAGCGGGTTGCCGGCCAGCTTGTTCAGCGCGGCGATGCCAAGGCCCATGGCGTCCCGTTTGCGGGCACCGCCCTGGCCGGGACCGGATGTCGTCCTGGATGACACTGGGTGCCGCCTCCTTCACCGTCGAACTTCACCGTCGAAGCCCGCTCCAGGAAACCTACTCGCGGGTACGCTACTCGCGAGTAGGTTACCTCAAGAATCGACGGCCGCCAACGGGGCCGGCAACCAGGCTTCCAGCTAGTCTCCGGCGGCGGGTCCGGGTTCGCTCGGCGGCGGTGGTTTCAGACCGCCGGCCAGGCCGGCGACCTTCTCCGACGCCTTTCTGACCACCGACAACGGTTTGGCGATGTCCTCCAGCGAGCGACCCTCGGCTGCGATGCCGAGGAGCGCCGCGATCACCCCGCCGACGATCATCACCGCCGCGCCGACGATGTAACCGATGAACAGCATCCCGCGGTCCGGATGCGCCTTGTTGATCAGCAGCCCGTAGAACAGCGGCGCCAC
>DASZLR010000248.1:0-9322 GCA_035552275.1 Pseudonocardiaceae bacterium
GCGGAGCAACCCGAGTTCGGCCAGCCGGGGGCAACGTCATAAGGTGTCCGGGAGACGGGGCAAGCTGGGCTGCTCAGCGTCCAGAAGGTATGCTTACCAGGAGTCACCGCCGCGGTAGCCAGCGTGCTCCCGACGGAGGCAACGGAAGGTGTGGCCTGATGTTGGCAAGACACTCGAGTCCCGAACCGGAGTACGGCCGGTTGACGCGGGCCCGTGAAGTTGAGCAGATCCACAGCAGCGTCCAGAACGCGCGGGCGGCTCGGACGGTCGCCGGCCATGCCGCCGACGCCGAGGACTGCGGTCATCTGTTGGCGATGCTGGGGCTTGACGCACGCGAGGGCAAGGACATCTCGGCGCCGCCCGACGCGCTGTGAGCAGCGGTCGCCCTGTGTGTGTTTGTCACCAGTGAGCGATGACCGGGGGTACTAGCCGGTAACTTGACGTTGCCGGATGCTCAGTCGATGTGACAGCATTCGCGACAGCGCCGAAATCGGAGCCGGGAACCAGGTCGGAAATCCAGCCCGGGATCGGTGCCTGATGGCCCCGTTCGATCTCAGCGTGTTCACCTCGTTGGGGGCCGTCGACGTCACCGGCTCAGTTCTGGTGGCGGCACTGGACCAGGCGTTACGCGACTCGGGCCGGGACGACCTGTGGCGGGTCGAGACCGCCGGCATGTGGTGCGCGGTCACCCCGGCCGGCTACTCGAAACGTCGGCAGGGCTGGAAGCTGCATGTCTCGGCCACCCCGGCGTCGGCGGAGGCTGTGCTCCGCCGGTCGCTGCCGCCGCTGTTGGACAGCGGCGCCGCGTTCAAGTTCGTCAGCACGCTCGATCAGGTCGCCGCGCTGAATGATCGGCACACCGCCCGTGGCCATTCCGGCAAAGTCGTGACGGTCTATCCGAACAGCGATCGTGAAGCGGTCCGGTTGGCCGACGCGCTGCACCGCGCGACCGAGGGCCTGGCCGGTCCGCGCATTCTCTCCGACCGGCCGTACACGCCGACCAGCCTGGTGCACTACCGCTACGGCGCCTTTGTCGAGCAGCGCCAGTTGTCTGACGACGGCCACTATGCCTGGGTGATCCACGACCCGAACGGCGATCCGGTCGAGGATCTTCGTACCGGCCACTATCGCCAACCGGACTGGGTTTCCTGTCCATTCCCGACCAGTGGCGAGCACGATAACGGGACCAGCAAAGGGAAGCCGGTGCTCGTCGTCGGCAGATTCCAGGTGCGCGAGGCGATTCGGCATTCCAACCGGGGCGGCGTCTACCGGGCGACCGACATGACGACCGGCGCCGACGTCGTGCTCAAGGAGGTCCGGCCGCACGTCGGCGCGGACATGTCCGGCCAAGACGAGCGGGACCGGCTGCGAGCCGAAGCGAGGGCGCTCGAACATGTTGCCGCACTGGACATCGCGCCCACCGTGGTCGACGTTTTCGAGCAGGGACAGCATCTTTTTCTCGCCGAAGAGCTGATATCCGGTGTGCCGCTGCGCGACTGGGTCGGCGATCGGATCAGGGACGGCGGCTGGCGTCGCGCCGTGCGGGACGCGCTGCCGATGGCTAGCCGCGTCACCGAGCTGATGCGCGCCGCCCACCGGGCCGGCCTGGTGCTGCGGGACTTCAACCCGAACAACATCATGGTGCGGCCGGACGGCGAAGTCCGGCTGATCGACCTCGAACTCGCCGTACCCCGCGGCCCGCGCAACCCGGCGACGACGGCGGCCGGCACCCACGGATACGGCGCGCCGGAACAGTTCGCCGGTGCGCCACCGGCTCTGGAAGCCGACTACTACAGCCTCGGCGCGACACTGTGCTTCATCACCCTGGGCTGCGTTCCCGCGCTGCTGCCCGACGTGCCCGCCAAGCGAGCCCTGCGAGTGCGGCTGGCCGAATGGCTCACCGCCCGCTGGCAGGGCTGCGGACTGCCGTCCGGCCTGCGCACGCTGATCGCCGCGCTGATGGACGACGACCCGGCCCAGCGGCCGACCCCGGCGGCGACCAGCGATGTGCTGGCCACCATTCGCGCCGGCATGCGTGACCCGAGCGGACTGGCCCGGCACATCGACCGGCCGGGCGGCCGGGTCGGCGAACGGCAGTGGCGGCGCGGCGTCGACGGCATCGTCGATCATCTGCTGGACACGATGACCCCGGCGAACCCGGAACGACTGTGGCCGGTGTCCTGCGCCCACGGCGCGCCCGACCCATGCACCGTCCAGCATGGCGCGGCCGGCGTCCTCGCCCCGCTCACCCGGTATCTGGAAGCGTTTGGCAGCAAGGACTGCCGGCTGTTGTCGGCGGTGCGCACCGCTGGCGACTGGATCATCGACCGGCTCCAGGCCGGCCCGCAACGTCCGCCCGGCCTGTACTTCGGCACCGCCGGCATCGCCTGGGCGCTGTACGACACCGGACTGGCGATCGGCGAACGACGGTTCAGACACGAGGCGCTGGCGCTGGCTGAGGCGCTCCCCACGTCAGTCGACAGCCCGGACATCACGCACGGCGCGGCCGGCATCGGCCTGACCCTGCTGCGACTGGGCCACCGCTCCGGCAATCGCGAGCTGCTCCGGCGGGCCGGCGAGTGCGCCGACGCGCTCATCGCGGGCGTGGACGTCGGCCCGGCCGGAATGAGCTGGCCCACCCCGGCCGAAGTGCGGTCCAAGCTGGCCGGCCGCCGCTACCAGGGATTCGCGCACGGCACCGCCGGCGTCGGCTACTTCCTGCTCGCCACCGCGCAGGCCACCGGCCGTTCCGACTGCTTCGACATGGCCCGCCGGGCCGGCGACACACTCGCCGACACCGTGCTCGTGGACGATGGGCTTGCGTTGTGGAGCGCGGGTTTTGACGACACAGCGACCGCTCCGCACTGGTGCCACGGTTCGGCCGGGGTCGGCGCCTTCCTGATCCGGCTGCACCGGGTCACCGGCGACGCCCGGTTCGGCCGGCTCGCCGCGATGGCCGCCCGCGCGGTCGCCGAAAGCGCCGGCCGCAACGCCCTCGGCCAGTGCCACGGCGTCGCCGGCGGCGGCGAGTTCCTGCTGGATCTGGCCGAGCTCACCGGCGACCCGGACTACCGGTCGATGGCCGGCCGGCTGGCCCGGCTCACCTGCACCACCCGTGCCTACCGGGACGGCCGGGTGGTCTTCCCGGACGAGCGGGGCGGCGTGACCTCGACCTGGGGCGACGGCCTGGCCGGCGTGCTGTCCTTTCTGCTCCGGCTGCACCACCAGTTCCCGCGACCGTGGATGGCCGACGAACTGCTCACCGGCCGGGAGACGAGATGGCCAGCCTGACGGACAGCGTGATTGCTGATGCGCTCGCGCCGGCCCGGGACGCGATCACCGGCCGGCTGGGCTTCGCCTTCGCGCCCGGCGGACGACACGCCGTGTGTCGGATTCGCCGTGCGGCGTCGAACGAGTGCTGCGGCTGCCCGGTGTGCTCTCCGGGGGAGTGTGGCTGGACGAGGACGCCGGGCTGCCAGTGTCCTGCGCCCGAAATCATGGCGGTAAATCCACCGAATTTCGGGCGCAGGACACTCTCGCTCAACCGCAGCGAACCGGGCGGTCCGGCCAGCGGCGTCGCCGTGGACCTCGTTCGCCGGAAGTGGCGCCGGGTCTGGTCGGTGACCGCGGCCAGCGACGACCGGATCCTGTTGTACTCGCCCATATCCCGACGGCTGGTGATCCGCAGCAACGCCACCGGCGCGAGCCGGCTCGGCTGGGCGCCGCTCGGCGACCCCGGTGCGCACTTCCCCGACACCCTGTGTCGGCCCGGCTATCCGCGACATGCCCTCACCTGGGACGAAAGCGGCGAACGACTACTGGTGCACGAGGCGGACGGCGCACGTTCCCGGCTGTTCCGCTACACCCCGGCCGACGACGAACTCGCGGCCGTGCACACCCTGCCCGGCGCGGTGTCCACGCCGGCCCTTTGGATTGGAAATCGAGTGCACGTCCCGTTCTCGAACCCTGCCCACCCCCGAACCCTCGCCACCATCCACGGTGGCACTAGCGGCAAACCGGTCGGCCACACCGTTCGGCAGCGGGCCCGCTGGTCGGAGCCGGCTGTGTCGACGGTGTCGACGGCGCCCGCAGCATCGCCGGTGCCGACAGCACCGACGATGCGGTCGGCCAACCGGCCCGGCGCCCGGCTGGTCCGGCTGGCCGGCGCGGACGGTCCGATCGAGGCGATCGTCTACGGCGGCCGGGACTGGTTGCGCCGCGACCAACTCGTGGTCGCCCTGCACGGCGGGCCGCTGTCGGCGTGGCGGTGTGAATTCGACCCGCTGCTGTCCAGCCTGGCCGCCGCCGGAATGGCCGTGCTGGCGCCGAATTACCGTGGCAGCACCGGTTACGGCGAACAGCACCTGCGCGCGCCGATCGGCTGCTGGGGCGGCCCGGACCTGGACGACGTATCCGCTCTCGGCGGCAGCCTGCACCGGGACCGCGCCGACGCCGGCCTGCCCGGCCCACTGGTGCTCGGCGTCAGCTACGGCGCCTATCTCGCGCTGCTCGCCGCCTGCGCCGAAGCGACCACCTGGTCCGGTTGTGTGGCGCTGGCGCCGTTCCTGTCCGGGCCCAGCCTGCATGCCAGCGCCGGGGAGGCGGTGCGCGACCGGGTCGCCGCCCTGGGCGGACTCGGCCGCGCCGAGGACCCGTCGACCGCGCCGGACGTGCTGCGCCAGTGCGCCTCGCTGACCGCGCCGCTGTTGTTGGTGCACGGCAGCCGGGACGAGCGGGTTCCGGTGGTGCAGTCCCGGGTGTTGCGCCGCCGGCTGCTCGAACTCGGTCGGGTCGAGGGCGTCGACTTCGGCTACCTGGAACCGGACGCCGATCACGCCGGCGTGATCGCCGAGTGGCCGGCCCCGCTGCTGCGCCGGATCGTCCGCTTCTGCCGCACCCGCCGCGTCGCGCCACCCGCGGCCGGAGGCAGTGCAGAAGCGCCTGACGGTGAAAGGAGGTGAACACCATGGAACTGCACGACATCGAGCTCGTCGCGTCGTTGCAGGACTTGCCCGAGACCGACCCCGTCGAGACCGACGGCATCCAGCTCGGCGGCGGCACCTGCGCCTGCGTGGGTCTGCTAACCCTGCTCAACACGGTCTGTGTGCTCGGAACCTGCACCTGATCGGGGAAAACCTCATGGCCCCGCCCCGGTGTCGACGGGGCGGGACCACGAGCCGCTGGCTGTGTTCGGTGCTCTCACACCCAACCGGCCTGATGGGCGATGCGCACCGCGTCGATCCGGGACTTGGCGTCGAGCCGGCGCACCACCCGCGCCACATAATTGCGCACCGTACCCGCTGACAGGCACAGCTCGGCGGCGATCTCGGAGTTGGCCGAGCCGGCCGCGAACAGCCGCAGCACCTCGCGTTCCCGCCCGGTGAGCGGGCAGGACGGAGCTTCGGCGGCGGCCACCGCCAGATTGGGGTCGATCACCCGATGTCCGGCCGCCACCCGGCGAATCGCCTCGACAAAGGCCTGCGGCGGGGCGTCCTTGTCCACGAGCCCCGCCGCTCGCGCGTCCAGCGCGCCGCGAATCGCGCTGGGCCGTTGGCGCACGGTCAGCGCGACCACCTTGCACGCCGGCGCCCGCGCCGGGACTTCGGGCAGCCCCGACAGCGCGTCGTCGCAGTCCACGTCCACCACCACGACATCCGGCGAGTCGTTGACGGTGCGCAGCGCCATGGTCACCACCTGACCGACGCACGATCCCTGGGCCACCACCCGGATGCCCTGTTCGGCAACCAACAACGCGACCAGGCCACCCCGTTCCAGCGCGCGGTCGGCCACGACGGACACCCGCACGGTCCGCCACGAGCCCTCCGGGTCGTCACACGGCCCGGGCCACCGCGTTCGCCCGTGCCACGCAGGATTCGATCGCTCCTCATGCAGCATCGAATCCCCTCCATTCAACTCACTTGGCCCACCTGGAAAGGACTTCCGGGCAGCCGCGGCCCGATCAGGGCGCAGCTACCCCGTTCGGGGTGTCGTTGTTGGTATCACGTGCGAAACCACATTCGCGCAGGATCACTGAGTTGGCCCAATGCCGATAGGCCGTCGGCCGTCGGCCACTGCGCCATGTGGCCCATCGGGTGTCCTGCACCTGCGGGAACGGAGCTGAAACAGTACGGTTTCGGCTGTGAGAGACAAGATCGCACGTGGCTGGTTCGCATTGTCGGCCGTGGTCGTGCTCGTCGGCCTGGTGGTGCAGCTCGTGGTGACGGCCCGAACGACCGGCGGCGTGTTCGATTCGCCGGCCGCCCGGGTGGCGAATGTCTTCTGCTTCTTCACCATTCTGTCCAACATCCTGGTCGGCGGGACCAGCGCGGCGCTGGCGCTGCGGCTGAACCGGCCGTCCCGGCTATTCCGCACGCTGCGGCTGGACGCGCTCATCGGCATCGCGGTGACCGGCGTCGTCTTCCATATCGCGCTGGCCGGCCTGCATGACCTGGAAGGCGCGGCGGCGCTCGCCGACCTGTTGCTGCACACCGTGTCGCCCTTGCTGTGCGTGGTCGGCTGGTTGCTGTTCGGTCCGCGGCCGGTGATCACAGCGACGATCACGCCGGGCATCGCCGGATGGTCGCTGGCGTATCCGGTGCTGTGGCTGGTGTTCACCCTCATTCGCGGCGCGATCACGGACTTCTATCCGTACCCGTTTCTGGACGCCCACGCGCACGGATACGTGCGAGTGGCGCTGAGCTGCGTGATTGTCGGTGTGCTGTTCATCGGGCTCGCGTTCGGCGCGATGCTGCTCGACCGGCTGCTCGTCCGGCTCGATCGGCAACCGGTCACGGTTGCCTGAAACGCGGGTCGGCAACGCTGGGCCGCGCGGCGCGTCCGATAGGGTGGACGGGATTCCCACGTGCCTCAAGGGCTTGGGTGAGCTGCGCAAACGAGGAGTAATCGGTCATCGACGAGGGTCAGTTGATCGCTGGTCACTACCGGTTGCTGGAACGCATCGGCAGTGGCGCGATGGGTGTGGTCTGGCGGGCCCGCGACGAACGCCTGGAGCGGATCGTCGCGATCAAACAGCTGTTGTTGCAGCCCGGGCTGGGTGAGCAACAGCGCCAGGAGGCCCGAAAACGGGCCATGCGCGAGGCCCGGATCGCCGCGCGGCTGCACCATTCCAACGCCATCGTCGTCTTCGACGTCGCCGAGCACGAGGGCGATCCGTGTCTGGTGATGGAGTATCTGCCGGCGCGCAGCCTGGCCGCCGTGCTGACCGAGCGTGGCAGCCTGCCGGTGCCGGACGTGGCCGCGATGGGCAGCCAGATCGCCGCCGCGCTGGCCGCCGCGCACGCGTCCGGCATCGTGCATCGGGACATCAAGCCGGGCAACGTGTTGATCAACGACGACGGCGTCGCCAAGATCACCGACTTCGGCATCGCCCGCGCGGCCGGCGATCTCACCCTCACCCAGACCGGCACCTTCGCCGGGACGCCCGCGTATCTGGCGCCGGAGGTGGCCCGCGGCCAGGACCCGACGTCGGCCTCGGACGTGTTCTCGTTGGGCGCCACCCTGTACGACGCGGTCGAGGGCGGGCCACCGTTCCCGGAGCGGACGAACCAGTTGGCGCTGCTGCACCTGGTCGCCGAGGGCAAGATCGAGCCGCCCAAGCAGGCCGGCGAGCTGACATCGTTGCTGATGAAACTGTTGCGGGCCAATCCGGCCGAGCGGCCCAACATGGCGCAGGCCAGTTCGATGCTCGCCGAGCTGGGCGGCGCCCGGCCGCTGCGGCCGGCGGTGCTGTCCAGCATGAGCCGGCCGACACTGCCCGACCTGGCGCGGGTCGATGACGCGCCCGCCCAGCCGGCGCCCGCGTCGCCGAGACCGTTGCCGGGACCATCGGCGCCGTTGCCGCCGCCGACCCAGCAGGGCATGACGGGCCTGGCCGGTCTGTTCGGCGAACGGACGGATGCTCCACCCACGGCTGCGGTTCCGTCGGCGGGGTCTACACCGTCCAGTGTGGACCGTCGGAAGCGAACCGTGCTGATCACGGTGGTAGTGCTGGTCGTGGTGGTCGCCGGCGGGCTGATCGGTTGGCTGGTCAGCTCGTCCAGCGGTTCGCCGCAGGCCGGCGGCGGCACACCGAGCACGAACACCAGCGCCCCGCCCACGTCCTCCAGCTCCGCGCCGACCACGACGAGCGCGCCCAGCGGTTCCGGTGTGGTCGACATCAGCCAAGCCGGCAACATGGTGATCGACTTCTACAACAAACTGTTGACCAACCCTTCGGCGGTGGCGGCGAACGCCGGCACCGCATGGAACGAATTGTCTCCGACCGCTCAGGCCTTCTATGGCACGGAACAGCAGTTCATCGCCTATTGGAGCGGCTATTCACAGGTATACGCCCAGGACGCCCACCAGGTGTACGACAACCCTGATGGCTCGGCCGGCGTTCCGTTCAATCTAACCGTCCTGGGCGGAACTTCTGGCGGCAGCGGGCAGGCGCAACACAAGGTCTACCAGATCATCCGCGCTCAAAACGGCCAACTGCTCATCAACTCCGACACGCGGTATTGAGGATGGTTGAAGGTCGTCAGGTCAGCATGACGGCGGATCCGGAACCGTGCAGGGCAAATTGCTGAAACTGAAGATCGGACTGAAGTTGATGCCTGACTGTGGTTGCACTACTTGGCTGGCGGCGCTATTGCACGATATGTTGGTCCACACGAGTACCGGTCGGCCGGAATTATTGTAGACCGAGTTGAAGGGTGCCACAACGTCATCAACATTGGTGCAGTCGCCTGGTGTCCCGGGTGGGTATGTCTCGTGCGCGCCCTGCTCATTGTATTGCGGATACACGCACACCATTCCTCCTATGCATTGACTATCGTCGGCATGCGCGGCAGCGGCGCTGAAAAGACCGGAGGCGGCCATAGTTGCGATAACCGCAGGTAGAACAGTCAAACGAATGCCTGACCACATTTCATCCCCCTCTAGAAAATTAGCTCGATCCTTGCTCCCGCCGAGATTTTTATCAGCCGAACGACGTCTGTGGTAAGAAGATCGTGGCGCGCGTCACTGTGAAGCAAGTCGCACTCGTGCGGGACGACCTGCCCTGTCCACCGGGAGGATGTCGCCCGTTCGGGCTCTTTACCTGCGGGTAGTCGTTGGGGCACAGTCGAATAAACCCCGTGGTAACTGGAGGACGACTGTGACGGCTGCCTTACGAAACGACGCCCCGCTCGATGTCGGTCTGTTCGGTCCGGACTCCGTGACGTGGCAACTGCACGCCGACCCGGCGATGGTGATCGCCGGCTTCACCAGCCTTTTCCTGGAGGCGCTGCATCCGCGTGCGGTCGCGGCCATCGTGCAGAAT
>DASZLR010000249.1:0-2715 GCA_035552275.1 Pseudonocardiaceae bacterium
ACGACCGCCGCGGCGGGGGCGCCGCCGAGCACGGAGGCGAACGAGCCTTCCAGGGCGAGCACCGTCAGGTCCGGGTTCAGCGCCTTGGAGAACACCACGAACGCGCCGCCGTGGTAGCGGGAGATCACGGTGAACACGATCGGGCCGTCGAAGTTGACGATGGCCCGGCCGATCTCCGCGCCGTACTCCAGCTGCAGCCTGCGCATCGACTCTGGTGAGCCGTCGAAGCCGGATAGGTTGGCCAGTACCACCAGCGGGCGGTTGCCGCTGGCCGCGTTGATCGCGCGGGCCGCCTTCTTCGATGACTGCGGGAACAGCGTGCCGGCCGTGTAGGTGTCCGGGCCGTCGGTGGGCGGGAAGCCGCGGCGCGGCACGGAGCGGGATTCGATGCCCAGCAGGCACACCGGCCGGCCGCCGATGCGCACGTCCTGGACCACCGCCGTGTCCGCGTCCGCCATCCCCGCCCAGCGCTCCAGCGCCGGGTGATCCTGGTCGGACAGGGCCCGCATCACGGTGCGGATGTCGAACGGCTTCTTGCGGTCCGGGTTGTGCTCGGCCGAGAAGATCTGGCCCACCGTGGTGAAGTCGCTGCCGTCGACCGCGTGCGGGTAGTCCGACACGTCGCGGCCGGCCGGGTCGGTGGTGGTGGACGCCCGCGGCGCGGGCTCACCCGGCACCACGTAGGTGTGCTCGTAGTGTGCCATCAGGATGTCGCGTGCCCCGGCCAGGTTCGGCGCCCAGTACTGCGCCTGCCCGTTCGGCCCCATCACCCGGTCGTACCCGCCGATACCGAAGTTGTCCTCGGCCGACACGCCGCCGGAGAAGTCCAGCGCCTGCTTGCCGGTGAGCACCATCGCCGAGTCCGGTGTCATCACCAGGATGCCCTTGGTGTGCATGAGCATCGTGGCCTCGGCGTTCCAGTACGGCTGCGCGCCCACATTGATACCGGCGACGACGATGTTGATCTCGCCGCCCGCCTGGGTGAACCCGACGATCCGCTTGAGCGCGGCCGCCACCCAGTCCATGTTCTCGGTGCCGGAGTCCATCGAGATCCGCGCGCCCGCCGAGAGCGCGAACCACTCGAGCGGCACGCCCTTGCGCTCGGCCAGGTCGAGCGCGGCGATCACCCGGGCGCACTCCGGCTCCGACAGCGCACCCAGCGCCTTCGTCGGGTCGCCCAGCAGCACCACGCGCTGGATGCCCTCGGGCACCAGCCTGGTCGGGGTGCTCACCACACCGGCGACGATCGCGGCCTTGTTCCGGCCCCGCGGCCGGACCACCGGCACCAGCGTGCCGGCGCCGTCGAGGTCGTGCTCGGCGAACCAGCCCGTGCCGGCCAGCATCCCGGTGAGCTCGTACGGGTACACGGTGCCGCGGCCCGCCGCGCGGAGCACCTTCTGCCGGTAGTCGTCCAGCGGCTGCACCGGCTCGGCCGACGGCTGGCCCACCGAGAGCCGGACGCCGGCGCCGACGTCGTCGCGGATCGTCACGGCCACATCCGACAGTTCGCCCGTCTCCGGGTTCCGCCACCGGGCCAGGAAGAGGACCTCCTCCAGGCCCGCGCCCGCCGTGGTCGGCAGCACGCGCTGGATGAGCAGGTTCAGCTCGTCCATGGACAGCTCGACCGGCGGCCAGACGTAGATGGCGACCCGGTTGGTGTCGAAGCGCCTCGTCGCCGGCCGCTGCCCCTGGACGGTACGGATCGCGTGCAGGCATGCGGCGAGCGCGTCCTCGGCCGCGGGAAGCGCGACGAGCCGTCCGTCAGCCTCGCGAAGCGGGGTGAGGTCACGCACCTGCGCCATCGCGACCAGGCGTTCGTCCGCCGGGTTGGCCTGTGCGACGCACCTGAACAGGTACACCTCCTCGTCCGCCGACGGCAGCCGGGTGAGGTCGAACTCCCGCAGCCGCTCCAGCTGCATGCGCTCGGCGACCCGCGGGTGCAGGCCGCGGATCAGCCGGTCCTCGCCAAACCCGGACGGCCCAGCCCCGGACGGCCCAGCCCCGGACGGCCCAGCCCCGGACGGCACAGCCCCGTCCCGCACCGCCCCGGCCGCGCCGCGGCGGAAGGTGAAGTGGTGGTGCATCAGCGCGCCGCCCCCCCCGGCCACGGTGGTGGTGATCCGGTCGACGCACTCCGGCAGCGGCTCCGCCGTGATCACCTCGCCGAGGCGGGCCGCCATCGCATCCACATCGGGCTGGCCGGCCCACCGCACATAGATGTCGGCGACCAGGTGCGCGCCGGCCGGGACGCCCGCGGCCAGCTCCCCGACAGCGCGCACGGCGGCGGCCAGCTGCGCGAAGTCGACGGCGGTGGTGACCACCCGGGCCGGCTCGACGTGCTCGGCGGTGACGAACGTGCAGCCCGCGACGTCCCGCGAGCGGATCTGCGACAGGCCCTTGTTGCCGTAGTAGCGGCGGGTCAGCACCTCCAGCAACGGTGCCGGGTCGGTGCCGGGCCGGCCGATGCGCTGGCCGAGCAGCCGCACCAGCGGCTCGGACACGGCGACCATGGCGGCGATCCGCTCGGCGCGGTCCGGCGAGTCCGGGTTCTGGTCGAGGTGACGCAGGTTCCGGCGCACCCCGGCGTAGACCTCGGCGCGGGCCCGGCGCAGCAGCGGCTGGGCGAACCAGCGGAACACCACACCGCGGGCGAGGTCGCTCACCGAGGGATAACGGACCTGCGTGGCGGCCACCAGGTGCTCCAGCGCCAGGCCG
>DASZLR010000250.1:0-5483 GCA_035552275.1 Pseudonocardiaceae bacterium
CGATGTTGAAGCCGCGCCGGGAGAACAGGCCGGCGACCCTGGCCAGCACGCCCGGCTTGTTCTCGACCAACACGCTCAGTGTGTGCCTGCTCATCGCTCATTCCTCGTCGAAGAGGGGCCGGATGCCCCGGGCGGCCATGATCTCGTCGTTGCCGGTGCCGGCCGCGACCATCGGCCACACCTGGGCGTCCGCGCCGACCACGAAGTCGATGACGACCGGACGGTCGTTGATCTCCATGGCCTTGCGGATCGTGTCGTCCACGTCGTCCCGCGACTCGCAGCGCAGCCCGACGCAGCCCAGCGCCTCGGCGAGCAGCTTGAAGTCCGGGATGCGGTGTTTGTGGGTGCCGAGGTCGGTGTGCGAGTAGCGGCTGTCGTAGAACAGGTTCTGCCACTGCCGGACCATGCCCAGGTTGCCGTTGTTCATCACCGCGACCTTGATCGGCGCGCCCTCGATCGCGCAGGTCGCCAGCTCCTGGTTGGTCATCTGGAAGCAGCCGTCGCCGTCGATGGCCCACACCTGCTTGTCCGGCGCGCCGAACTTGGCGCCCATCGCCGCCGGCACCGCGTAGCCCATGGTGCCCAGGCCGCCGGAGTTGATGAACGACCGGGGCCGCTGGTAGCCGACGAACTGCGCGGCCCACATCTGGTGTTGGCCGACGCCGGCGGTGTAGACGCCCTCGGGGCCGACGAGCTCGCCGATCCGCTCGATCACGTACTGCGGCGACAGTGAGCCGTCGTCGGGCCACTCGTAGCCCAGCGGGAACGTCTTGCGCCATTCTTCGAGCTGGTCCCACCACGGCCGCAGGTCGGCCGGCGGGGTGGCGTCGCGTTCGGCCCGCACCGCCGGGATCAGCTCGGTCAGGATCTCCCGGGCGTCGCCGACGATCGGCACGTCGGCGTGCCGGTTCTTGGAGATCTCCGCCGGGTCGATGTCGGCGTGCACGATGGCCGCGTCCGGCGCGAACGTGGCGAGCTGCCCGGTCACCCGGTCATCGAACCGGGCGCCCAGGGTGATCAGCAGGTCGGACCGCTGCATCGCGGCGACCGCGGCCACCGAGCCGTGCATGCCGGGCATGCCCAGGTGCAGCTCGTGCGAGTCAGGGAAGGCCCCGCGCGCCATCAGCGTGGTGACCACCGGGATGCCGGTCAGCTCGGCCAGCTCGCGCAACTCGGCCGAGGCATCGGCCTTGATCACGCCGCCGCCCACGTACAGCACCGGCCGACGGGCGGTGTTGATCAGCCGGGCGGCCTCGCGGACCTGCTTGCCGTGCGGTCGGGTGGTCGGCCGGTAGCCGGGCAGCTTGACCTCCGGCGGCCAGACGAACGAGGTCTCCGCCTGCTGGACGTCCTTGGGGATGTCCACCAGCACCGGGCCGGGGCGGCCGGTGGCGGCGATGTGGAACGCGGCCGCGATGGTCGCCGGGATCTCGGCCGGGTCGTTGACCAGGAAGTTGTGCTTGGTGACCGGCATGGTGATGCCGCAGATGTCGGCTTCCTGGAAGCCGTCGGTGCCGATCAGCGGCCGGGCCACCTGCCCGGTGATCGCGACCACCGGCACTGAGTCCATGTACGCGTCGGCCAGCGGGGTGACCAGGTTCGTCGCGCCCGGTCCAGAGGTGGCGATGCAGACGCCGACCTTGCCGGTGACCTGCGCGTACCCGGTCGCCGCGTGCCCCGCGCCCTGCTCGTGCCGGACGAGAACGTGCCGAACCGCGGTCGAGTCGAGCAGCGCGTCGTAGCTCGGCATGATCGTCCCGCCCGGGATGCCGAACACGACCTCGGCGCCAAGCTCCTCAAGCGAGCGGACGATCGACTGGGCGCCGGAGCAGCGGGTCGGCGCGCCGGTCGGCGGGGCCGGCTTGGGCCGGGTCGCGGACGGCGGTTGGGGCGCCCCCGGTGGGGGCGTGGGTCGCGGCGTTGCGGTGGTCATGAAGTTCTCGCCTCACGTCTGGCTGGAGATCACGGCGATCTGGGCAACAAAAAACCCCCGCCGACCACGTTTGGTCGTACGAGGGGTGCGCGTCGACGTGCCCGACTTCGATCAGGCGTCGACGCGCCTGCGAAGTACGAGGACGTTGTTGCTGGACACGAAGCTGACGGTATAGGGGCCGTGACCGCCACGTCAAATTGCCCTGACCGTGGCGTCAGTCACGCGGTGAACTCTTGTCACCCACGGCAACCCCGGCCGCATTGGCTTGTTCAGCTGCGTGCACCATCAACACGTGCCCGAGCAGACCGCCTCCCGACCGATCACCCTGCCGCGCAAGCTGGTGTTCCGGATACCGCTGGTGTCTCTACTCGGCGTGCTGTTCCTCGCGTTGTGTGAATCGTGGGTGGCGTTCTCCGCGCCGGTGCTGGCCGTGCTGTACCTGATCCCGATCGGCCTGGGCTGGTGGCTGCTGCGCACCCGGACCACGGTCGACGCGGACAGCATCGTGGTCCGCCGGGCGTTCACCACCCGGACGCTGCCCTGGTCGGGCGTCTCGTCGCTGCGGATGCGAGACCGGAAGTGGGTGGCCGCGGTGCTCGCGGACGGCGCCGAGGTGGTGCTGCCCACCGTCCGCACCCGCCATCTATCGGTGCTGGCACTGGTCAGCGGCCGCATCGATGATCCGCTCGCGGCCGAGAAGCCGGTCCAGGACGTCGCTGCGGCAGACCCTGATAAGCCTTCGGAACAGCCCGACCCGGCGGAGTAACCTGGGCGACACCCGCCGAACCGGACGCCCATGAGGTGTCGAACCCCCTCGCCTCAGCGCCCATTTTCGTGCCTAGGACTGGACAGCGATGCCTCCTCTTCGTTCCCGAACCACCACGCATGGCCGCAACGCCGCCGGGGCCAGGGCCCTGTGGCGGGCCACCGGCATGACCGACAGCGACTTCGGCAAGCCGATCGTGGCGATCGCCAACTCCTACACCCAGTTCGTGCCCGGTCACGTGCACCTCAAGGACATGGGCGAGCTGGTCGCCGAGGCGGTGGCCGAGGCCGGTGGCATCGCCCGCGAGTTCCACACCATCGCGGTGGACGACGGCATCGCCATGGGCCACAGCGGAATGCTGTACTCGCTGCCGTCCCGGGAGATCATCGCCGACTCGGTCGAGTACATGGTCAACGCGCACCAGGCCGACGCGCTGGTGTGCATCTCCAACTGCGACAAGATCACCCCCGGAATGCTCAACGCCGCGCTGCGGCTGAACATCCCGACGGTGTTCGTCTCCGGCGGGCCGATGGAGGCCGGCAAGGCGGTCGTGGTCGACGGCGTGGCGCACACCCCGACCGACCTGATCACCGCCATCTCGGCGTCGGCCAGCCCCGGCGTGGACGAGGACGGGCTGAGCATCGTGGAGCGGTCGGCGTGCCCGACCTGCGGCTCGTGCTCCGGGATGTTCACTGCGAACTCGATGAACTGTCTCACCGAGGCACTGGGGTTGGCGCTGCCGGGCAACGGTTCGACGCTGGCCACCCACGTCGCGCGCAAGGCGCTGTTCCAGGCGGCCGGGCGAACCGTGGTGGAGTTGTCCCGCCGCTGGTACGAACGCGACGACGAGGCCGCGCTACCCCGCTCGATCGCCAACCACAAGGCGTTCGAGAACGCGATGGCGCTGGACATGGCGATGGGCGGTTCGACCAACACCGTGCTGCACATCCTGGCCGCGGCCCGCGAGGGCGAGATCGACTTCAGCCAGGACGCCATCGACGCGATCAGCCGCAAGGTGCCGTGCCTGTCCAAAGTGGCCCCGAACTCGGACTACCACATGGAGGACGTGCACCGGGCCGGCGGCATCCCGGCGATCCTCGGCGAGCTCGACCGCGCCGGGCTGCTCAACCGGGACGTGCACTCGGTGCACAGCGACGCACTCACCGACTGGCTGTCCACTTGGGATATCCGCGCCGAGTCGCCGAGCGCGGAGGCCGTCGAGCTGTTCCACGCCGCACCCGGCGGAGTTCGCACCACCAAGGCGTTCTCCACGGCAAACCGTTGGTCCGAACTGGACACCAACGCCGAGTCCGGCTGCATCCGCGATTTCGCGCACGCCTACACCGCCGAGGGCGGCCTGATGGTGCTCAAGGGCAATCTCGCTCCGGAGGGCGCGATCATCAAGGCGGCCGGGGTGGACGAGAACCTGTGGCGTTTCCAGGGTCCGGCGCGGGTGGTGGAAAGCCAGGAGCAGGCCGTTTCGGCGATCCTGGGCAAGCAGATCCAGCCCGGCGACATCGTCGTGATCCGCTACGAGGGGCCGGCCGGCGGTCCGGGGATGCAGGAGATGTTGCACCCCACCGCGTTCCTGAAGGGCGCCGGCCTCGGCAAGCAGTGCGCGCTGATCACCGACGGCCGGTTCTCCGGCGGCACCTCGGGCCTGTCCATCGGCCACATCTCGCCGGAAGCCGCCGCCGGTGGCGCGATCGGGCTGGTGGAGGAGGGCGACCAGATCCTCATCGACGTCGGCGCACGGAAGCTGGAACTGCTGGTGGACGAGCAGGTGCTGGCCGAGCGGCGGGCCAAGATGGACGCCAGCGAGCGGCCGTGGCAGCCGCGCGATCGGCAGCGGCCGATCACCGCCGCGCTGCGCGCCTACGCCCGGATGGCCACCTCGGCGTCCACCGGCGCCGTCCGCGATGTAGACCGCTGACGCCGCACGCCTCGGGCTCAGCGTTTTTGGGTCCGGGGCATGGTCGGCGCGTCGAGGTTCACCGTGATCGGCGTGCCGTTCCGGCGCGGTGGACGAGGATCGACGCGAGCTCGCTGAGGCCGTCGCGGAACAGTGTCGGCAGATCCTGGTGCTCGGGCTCGCCGATCCAACGGTCGAACGCGATGCGGAACACGCCCATCGCGGTGTCCGCGGCCAGCGTCGCGGCCGGCTCGGGCGTGCCGCGCTCGCGCAGCGCCTCGGCCATCCCGGTGGCGAATTCGGCGTGTTTGCTCAGGTCTCGCTCGCGCAGCTCGGCGTTGGCCGCGATGAGACCGTGTCGGGTCAGGGCGGCGCCCGGGTGCTGCTGGATGACCGCGCAGCGCTGTTCGAGGGCGGCGGCGACGGCATCGATGGGCGCGGTGTCCTCGGGCGCGTCGACAATGGCGGCCATGGCCTCCCGCTGCGCCGTTTCCAAGGCTTGGAAGAACACTTCGCGCTTGTCGGGGAACAGCCGGAAGAACGATCGCTCGTGCATGCCGGCGCGGGCGGCGATCTGGGCCCCGGTGGTCTGCTCGAAGCCCTGGGCGACGAACAACTCGACCGCGGCCTTGGCCAGCCGGCCGCGCGGATTCGGCTCCCATCGGCCCATGGTCCCGAGTCTAGGCGATAGCAGTGACTGCTATCGCGATGCTACGCTGATAGCAGTCACTGCTATCACGGAGGTTGACATGAAGGTGTTCCTCACCGGGGCCAGCGGCGGGATCGGCTCCCTGCTCGTCCCCGAGCTGATCGCCGCCGGTCACGAGGTGCTGGGCCTGGCCCGCTCCGACGCCGCGGCACAGACCGTCACC
>DASZLR010000251.1:0-63274 GCA_035552275.1 Pseudonocardiaceae bacterium
CGAATGTGACCCAGCCGACAAAGGTTCGCCGATGGCGGTGGGAGCATACGGCGCTGCTGGGCATCCTGGCCGGCGCGGCCGTCCTTTATGGATGGTCGCTGAACGCCCGAGTGCTCCAGCCCTACTACGCGTCCGCCGTGCACTCGATGTCGCGGCGTGGTTGGGCGTTCCTGTTCGGTGGGTACGACCCAGCGGGCGTGCTCAGCGTCGACAAGCCGCCGATGGCGTTCTGGGTGCAGACGCTGGGTGTGTGGGTCTTCGGCTACCACTGGTGGGCGATCGCGCTGGTGCAGCTCATCGAGGGCCTCGCGGCCGTCTACGTGCTGAACCGGGTCGTCCGGCGCTGGGCCGGCGAGCGCACCGCGCTGCTGGCCGCCCTGTTGCTGGCGATTTCCCCGGTGACCACCGCGATCAACCGGGACAACGTGCCGGACGCACTGCTGGTGCTCCTGGTGCTGCTCGCGGCCTACTGCGTCACGCGGGCGGTGGAGCACGGCCGGACCGGCTGGCTGCTGGCCGCCGGGGCGTTCGTCGGGGCGGCCTTCCTGACCAAGATGTTGGCCGGCTGGCTGGTCCTGCCCGCGCTGGCGCTGGCCTACCTCGCGGCGCCGGTGAGCTGGCCGCGGCGGATCGGCCAGTTGCTGGGGGCCGGCGCGGTGGTCGCGGTGGTGTCGCTGTGGTGGCCGGTGCTGGTCAGCTCCTGGCCGGCCGGTAGCCGCCCGTTCATCGGCAGCACCACGAACAACTCCATCTGGCAGCTGATATTCACGTACAACGGTTTCGGCCGCGTCGCCGGTTCGACCGCCGGCGGTCTGGCGAACTTCGGCGGCTCGTTCGGCTCCGTGCTGGCCGGCTCGCCCGGGCCGCTGCGGTTGTTCAGCAGCGAGATGGCCGGGCAGATCGCCTGGCTGCTGCCGCTGGCCGTGTGCTCCCTGCTGTTCGCGGTGGTGGCCGGGCTGCGGCGGTGGGTGGGCGGCCGGAGTCAGCTGGCCGGTTGGGTGCTCTGGGGCGTCTGGCTGGCGACCTGCGTCGGTGTCTTTTCCTTCACCGGCGGGATCATGCACTCCTACTACACCGCCGAACTGGCGCCCGCGGTCGCGGCGTTGGCCGCCGCTGGACTGGCCGGGTGCTGGCGTGCGTACCGGGCCGGCGGCCGGTTCGGCCTGCTGCTGCCGGCCGCCGTCGCGGGCAGCGCCGCGATCGCCTACGCGGTGCTCGACCAGGCGTCCTGGCTGCCGTGGCTGCGGCTGGCGATCGTGGTCGCGGCCGTTGTCTCGGTGCTTGGCCTGCTCCTGGCTTTCCCCGGCTGGCGAGGCAGGTCGGTTCGGCCTGCCGGGGTGATCCTCGTGCCGACCGCGATTGTCGCGCTGGTCGCGTTGATCGCCGGGCCGATGGCGTTCGACGTCGACACCGTGTCGACCCATCCGGACGTGCTCGAAGCCGGCGACCCGAGCGGCGGCCCCAGCACCTCATCCGTGCTGGCCGCGGTCAAGTCCGCTCTGGACGCCCCGGGCGGCGGGGCGAGCATCGCGCTGCTGTACGTCACGTTCATGGAGGACGCGTACCAGCTCAGCCCCGGACAGCGGCAGGTCCTCGACTACGCCGAGCGAGCACAGGAACCGGACGCCCCGATCACGCTGGCCGTGGAGGGTGGCACCTACGGCGCCGATCCGTATGTCCTGAACACGGATGCCTCGGTGGTCGATTTCGGCGGCTACATGGGCTTCGACCCCAGCCCGAGCATCGCCCAGTTGGCCGCGTGGACCGCCGATGGCCGGCTGCGGTTCGTGGTGCTGCCCAAGGTGTTCATTGACATCGGCAACGCCGCCAGCAGTGGGCGCGGCAGCGACAAGTCGTCCTCCGAGGTGCAGTCCAGTGTCGTGGACTCGCTGACACAGCGAATCGGCTGGGTCAGCGAGCACTGCCGGCCGGTCCCGCCCAGGGCGATCGGTCCCGACGCGGCTCAGGCCGGCGTCCTGTTCGACTGCGCCAAGCGGTAACCGGTGATCACCGTCGGCCTGGCGCGCTCAGCCCAGGTCAACGGTGATCCGCTCGGCGATCCGCCGGTTGTCCAGCGCGGCCGGGTCGACGTTGGCGCACTGCACCAGCGAGGCGCCGGCGGCCAGCACGGCGAGCAGGCCGCCGAGCACGCCGTCCGGAATCGACCAGTCCTGAGTGGACAACACCCGGTCCGCCGAACCAATGCCCAGTTCTTCCGCCCGCTCTCGGGCCGCGGCCAGCGCATCATCCACAGTGGAACCTGGAAATGCTTCGACGCCCCCGGACACCGCTGGCGGGTCGAAGTGATCGCCGTGGGCGCGGATCTCGTTGAGGTAGTCCAGGGTGCCGTCGGTCGGTTCGGCGGCCAGGCCACGGCCGAGCGGGTCCAGCGCCACCACCGCGACCGCGGGCGCACTGATCGGGTCAAGGCCGGGCGTGTGGTCCGGCGGCACAAAGACGACCTCGGCCCCGGCCGGATCGTCGGTGATCGTGGCGCCGCACCACCAGGCTCCAAGGAACACGCCGACCGTCTGCCAGTGCGCCGGCAGGCACACCGCGACCCGGGCGCCGGGCTCGACATCCCATTCGTCGCGCAGCCAGTTCGCGGTCTTGGCGGCCCAGTTCGCCGTCGTGGCGCGGGACAACTCGACCCGCGCGCCGAGCGCGTCGTCGTAGTAGGTGATCAACGGCGTGGCCGGGGTGGCTAGCAGTGGTCGCAACAACTTCTCGGTCACAGTCAAGAGACGCACCGCACTCCGTTGATACTGGCTGGTTCCGCAATGTAGGCGGCCGGAGCGATCTCGGGTGTCGCGGGTCCCGCCGCCGTGGGCCGGGACGACGAGGTGGGACCGGTCGGCGCGGGGGAACTGGGCACCATGCTCGTGAAGAACTGGCGTACCTGGTGCGGGTCGACCACCACGATGCTCTGCCCGATCGGGCTGCGGCCGTTGCTGTTGGCCACCGGAATGGTCTTGAACGTGACGTTGCCGGAGGTGAGCGCCTGAGCCTGCTGGGCGAGGCCCAGAATGTCCAGTCCCGGATCGGTCACCAGGGATTTCCGTACCGCGTCGACCATTCCGGCCCGCGCGGTCGGATTGACGAGCACACCGGCGGTCAGCAGTTTGCGCACCGCCGATTCCAGGAACACCTGCTGGCGGATGATCCGGTCAAGGTCGCCGTCGGGCAGATTCTTGCGCTGCCGGACGAACGAAAGTGCGTCGCCGCCCGAGATCACCTGATAGCCGGCCGGGAAATCGGCGCCGGAATCCTTGTCCTGGGTCGCGTTGAGCAAACACACCGGCACGCCGCCGATGGCCTGGCTGATCAGGTAGAACCCGTACAGTCCGACCTCAGCGTAATGGTCGATGTGCACGCCGGTGAGGTTCTGCACGGTCGCCAGCAGGGCGACCTGCCCGGCTTCGTCGGAGTCCCGTTCGATCTTCGCCAGGTCGGTCTCGCCCGCGTCCCGCGACTGTTGCTCGAATTTTTCTTTGGTGATCCCGTAAGCGCCATTGATCTTGTTCATACCGACACCGGGAATGGACACATAGGAATCCCGCGGAATCGACACGGCGAATGCCTGGCCGCCATTATTGGGAATGCGCAGCAGAATCAGCGTGTCGGTGTTGAGTCCGGCGTCCCATTCGGTGCGCAGCTGTTTGAGCATGCCGTTCGGCAGCGGATTGCCCTGTAGATCGGTGCGGCTGTCGGTGCCCACCAGCAGGATGTCCGTCGCGCCGTCGTCGACCGGCGGCTGGTTGGGGACGGTGGCCAGTTCGTGTTGCAGCTGCTGCAACGCGTCGGTCGTGTTCGTGTTGCCGCGCAACCGCTCCACGTTGAACCAGATCACGCCGACGGCCACCAGAGCGGTCGCGGACAGCAGCGCGATCAGCACCCGGGCGGCGAGCAGCCCGGGGCGTCCGCGGCGCGGTCGCGCCTCGTCCGACACCGGCTCGGCCCCGTCGTGCTGCCCCTCCGTCATGCCGCCCCGTCCTCCGCCCCATCCCTGCGTGCCGTCCCTCAGTATCTTTGCGGGACACCCGCACCCGATCGACCGGGGCATGCACAACAAGCCTCGCACGCCCCCGTCTCAGTCCCGCTACGGCGTGCTACCAGGCTAGCGGGATTGCCGCGGCTGGCGTGCGAGGATGCACCGCATGGTCCAACTCGCGTTGCTCGTGCCGGGCGGCCGGGGCCAGCTCGGCAGCGATCTCGCCGTCCTGGGCCCACGCCACGGCACGGTGTGGGCGCCGAACTCGGCAGAGCTGAACATCGCCGACGAGGCAGCGGTGCGACGCGCGGTGGCCGCGCTGGTGGCCGGCGCGGCCGACCGCCGGCCGGTCGTGATCAACGCCGCCGGCTACACGGCCGTGGACGCCGCCGAGTCGGACGTCGGCCGGGCGCATGCGGCGAACGCGCTCGGCCCCGGCCTGCTCGCGCGGGCATGTGTCGAGCACGGCGTGTCATTGCTGCACGTGTCGACCGACTACGTGTTTCCCGGCGACGGCAGCCGGCCGTACGAGCCCGACGACCGCACCGGTCCGGCCTCGGTGTACGGCCGTACCAAGCTCGCCGGCGAGAGCGCGGTGCTGGAATCCGGCGCGGATGCCTGGGTGGTGCGGACCGCGTGGGTCTACGGCGCGGCCGGCGGCAATTTCGTCAAGACGGTCGCTCGGCTGGAACGAAGCCGGGACACTTTGTCTGTTGTGGACGATCAGCGCGGCTCGCCGACCTGGTCGGCTGATCTGGCGGCCGGCCTGCTGGAGCTCGCGACCGCCGTCGGCGACGGACGCGGCCCGGCGCAGCGGGCGCTGCACGCCACCAACGGCGGCGAGACCACGTGGTTCGGGCTGGCCCGCGCGGTCTTCGAGGAACTGGGCGCCGATCCGGAGCGAGTACACCCGTGCACGACCGCCGAGTATCCGCGACCCGCGCCCCGGCCCGCCTACTCGGTGCTCTCCGACGCCGCCTGGCGCAAGGCCGGGCTGGCCCCATTGCCGCACTGGCGCGACGCGCTCGCCACCTTCGCCACCGAGCACACCGACGTGCTCCGCTGAAACCCTGACCACATTGCTCGATATCGCCCGAAAATCGTCAAATTTCGTCGTCATCGGCCCAAGCCCAGCCCCCACCCTCCCAACTGGGGGGCGCCCCTGCGGCCAGTCTATCGGCTTGGGGCAGGGGGACCAAGTGGGAAAGTGTCGCCTGTGGACAGCCGGTAAGCCTGTGGACAGATCCGGCGGCGTGCGCGATTTCCTGGTATAGCGAGACTATCTGCGGTCGGTGGCGGCGCGGCGGTAGGCCGCGACGGTGGCTTGGGCGCAGCGGCGCCAGGTGAAGCCGGCTGCGTGGGCGCGGCGGCCGGCCAGCACCGCGGCCGGCGGCGGGTCCGCCAAGGCCGCGGCCAGGGCCGCTGCCAGCGCCGGCACGTCGCCGTAGGGCACCAAAGCGGCCTGGCCGCCGGCCACCTCGCGCAGCGCCGGGATGTCCGAGCAGACCACCGGCACGTTGCAGGCCAACGCCTCCAACACCGGCAGCCCGAAACCCTCGTCCCGGGACGGCAGCACCACCGCCGCCGCGCCGGCCACCACACTGCGCAACTCGCCGTCGGGCAGGTAGCCAGTGCGCAGGATCCGTCCGTCCGAACTCGGTCGCCCCGGTCCGGTGAGCACCAGCGGCGGCAGGTCCGGCATGCTCTCGTGCGCTTTCCGCAGGTGATCCAGGCCCTTGCGCGGACCCTCGGCGCCGACGAACAGCAGATACTCAGCCGGCAACCGCAACTGTTGCCGCAACTCGTCGGTCGGCGGCCGGGCGGCGAACCACGCCGGATCCACACCCAGCGGTGTCACCATGATCCGGTCTGTTGGCACGTCGAGCCGGCTGGCCACCGCCGTGGCGACCGCCTCGGTCGGCGTGCACACCACATCCGCCCGCAGTGCCGACCGCCGCACCAACGCCGGCAGGTCCCGATCACTGTGCGGCAGCTCGTCCGGCGCGTCCACAAAGGCCAGATCATGGATGGTCAGCACGCCGCCGGCGTGCGCCGGCGTCGGCAACACGAAGTTCGTGCCGTGCACCACGTCCGTGAACCCGGCGATCAGCTCGACCGGCGGAAACGCCGACCGCAGCCAGCACTGCCGCAGCGCCCGCGCCGAGCAGGGCAGCCCGCGCGCCCACACACCGTGCGGCAGCACCGACCGCAGCGCCCGCCAGCCGCGCAACGTGAACGCCACCGCCCTGATGTCCACATCGGACATCGACGCGAGTTCCTCGGCCAGCGCCGCGGTGTAGCGGCCCACGCCGGTGCGCTGGCCGAGCAGGGGAGTCCCGTCGATCAGCACCCGCAGTCGCCGGTCAGCCATCCGACGAGTCCCGCGTGCCAGCCGCCTGACCGCCGGCCAGCCGACGCACTCGGCCCAGCGCCCGCCGGGCCACCTCGCGCGGCCCGCCGGCATCCAGATATTCCCGCACCAGGCTCGCATCGCGGCGCAGCGCACCGGACACGCCCAGCGGAGCTTCGCGGGTCAGCGGCTCCCGGCCCGGCAGCCGATCCGCCGCCGGTCTCGGGTCCCGGCAGTACGCCAGTAGCGGCGCAAGCGTGCGGTCCCAGGTGAAATCGTCCCGAACGGCGGCGATCCGATCCCGGCACCCTTGGGCGAAGTCGGCGTCGTACAGAACCTGAGCCAGCGATTCCGCCAATGCCCCGGGGTCCTCCGCCGGCACCACCGCACCCAGACCCTCCCGGCGCACCACGTCGGCGAACGAGTCGCCGTCGGTGGTCACGATCGGCAGCCCCGCCCACAGGTAGTCCAGCACCCTGGTGCGGAACGCGAACGTGGTCTCCACATGCTCGAAGTGCGTGGTCACCCCGCAGTCGGAGTCCAGCAGCCAGTTCTGCCGCTCGCCGTAGGGCACCCAGCCGTCGTTGAAGAACACGTGCGTGCCCGCCACGCCCAACTCGGCGGCCAGTCGGCGGGTACGCGCGCCGATGTCCATCTCCGGCACGTCCGGATTGGGGTGCTTCATACCGAGAAAGACCAGCCGGACATCGTCGTGCTCGGCGCTCAGCTCGGCGACCGCGCGTACCAGGGTCAGCGGGTCGAACCAGCTGTACACCCCGCCGGCCCAGAGGATCACCTTGTCCCGCTCGGAGATTCCCGGCACCACACCGCGAATGCCCGCGCCGGTCCGCTCCGGCGGCTTGGCCGGCAGGCCGAACGGCGCCACCGCGAGCAACGACCGCGCCGTCGGGTCCGCGTCGTACAACTCGGGGGTCAGCCGGCCGAGCGCGGCCAGATGGCCGAGCCAGAAATGCCGCTGCCGGTCCGACGCGCAGAGGAAGAAATCGCCCCGCCGCAACTGGTTGTTGAGCACCTTCGTCACGCCTATCAGGTCCCGGGCGCGCTTCTCCTCGGTGTCCTGCTTGCCCTGTTCCAGCAGTTCAAGGTGCATCGGGTCGTACATGTCGCACACCACCAGCGTGGTGGAATCGGCCTGCCGCAGCTCCGGCGCCATCTCCAGCGCATGCCCCTGCAACACCACGATGTCGGCCCAGGCCACCTGGTCGCCGAGGTCGCGCGGCCGGACCGCGAGCACCGCGAACGGAGCGGCCACCGGCTCGCCGCGCGGATTCACCGTGACCAGCCGGACCTCGTGCTCGGCGGCCAGCGACTCGGCCATGTGCCAGGCCCGGATCGCCGGCCCGGCCATCCGCTCGGCGATGGCGTCCCCGGTGATCACCAGCACCTTGCGCGGCCGGCCGAACACGTCCTCGATGCCGAAGACGTCGACCAGGACCTCGTGCGCGGCCAGGTAGCGCGGCAGCGGATACGCCGGCTCGATCGCCTTGCGCAGCAACGGAATCAGGTCGGCGTCCGAGCGCACCCGCGCGGCCTGCTCCACGGCTCGGGCGTCCCGCAGCGCCGGCAGCAGCTCCACGAACTGGTCGACAGCGAGCACCCCGGCCATGGTCGTCCGCGGCACCGGCACCGTCGGACCGGGCATCGGCGCGGCGCTGGTGATCTCCAACGAGGTGGCGTCCAGCTCGCCGCGCGCGGTCGCCCGGCGGATCGCCAGGGCCAACGCGGCCGGCAGCACCCGCGCCAGCGTCTCGTCGGAGAAGTTCTTGTACAGTGCGGCCAACGCGTTGCGCTCCAACAGGTACAGCTCGCGGGCGCCGTCCTCGCCATCCACCGTGGACACTGAGGCGTGGTGCCGGTGGTAGGCCACCGAGGTCGGCTCGTAGCGGACCCGCCAGCCGCGCAGGTTCAGCCGCCAGCCCAGGTCGACGTCCTCGTAGAACATGAAGAACCGCTCGTCGAAGCCGCCGACCTCGCGGAACACGTCGGCTCGGACGAACATCGCCGAGCCGGTCGCGAACAGCACGTCCTGGGGCGTTTCGTGCTCGGCCGCCGCCAACTCGGCGATCGGCCGGCCGGCGTGTCGCTTGTAGCCCATGCCGAACCAGGTCAGCCCACCGTCCACGAAGTCGACCCGCTCGCCTGACCAGTCCAGCACCTTGCTCGCTACGGCCGCGACCGTCGGATCGGCGCGCAACGTCCGCACCGCCGCCGAGACCCAGCCCGAATCCGGCCGGGCGTCGTTGTTGAGCAGCGCGAGCACGTCGCCGGTGGCGTGCCGGGCGCCCAGGTTGCAGCCGCCGGCGAAGCCGAGATTCGCACCGGCTTCGACCAGGGTGATCTCCGGCGCGGCGGCCCGGATGCTGGCCACGCTGTCGTCACCCGAGCCGTTGTCCACGCAGACGATCTGCAGCTTGTCGCTCGGATAGTCGAGATCCGCGCGCAATGCGCGCAGGCAGGCCACGGTGTGTTCGGCGCCCCGGTAGTTCACCAGGATCACCGAGACGGTCGGCAGCACCACCTCATCCGCCACGCCCCGCTCCCTTCCAGCCGGCAAACCTGAGGGGTCAAGCCTGCACCATGGCTGAACGCGGAGCGCGCAGAAGGTCCGCCTGCCGGGCGTGTCGTCGCTTCGCCGGTAGGTGAGCTGGGTCAGGGCCGGATCGGAGTGGAATCAATCACATCAACGACGAGGTCATTCTCGGCGGCCGGCTGCCGCCAGTGTCCGCCGCAACCGTGGATGCACGGGTGGGTCATCTCCCGCAGCACCCCGTCCGGGCACATCTGCGTCCACCGGAAGTAGCCGGTGTCCTCGCAGAGACCGCAGGCCGGCCGGACCGGCGGGTGGTCCTGCGCCGGGGACTGCTCGGTGGTCCGCTCCGTGGACCGCGGCCGGGACATCGCCGGCGCCGCCGCAGACCGGACAGAACCGCCGTCGCTCAGGGTCGCCAGGATCGAGTCCAGATCCCTGGCAACGCGGGCAGATTCGGGTTGGTGGTCCGCCATCGCCTCGCCTCCGTAACACGACGTCCATCCGACCATCATGAGGGAGTGCCGCGCGGCAGGACAACCAATGCTCACCCAGATGAGTAGTTTGCGCGGGCAATTCAGCCATTCAGCGGCCGGACCACGCCCGCCAGACGGCCCGCCGGCGCACTTCCGCCCGGCGACCGATCCGAATCCGGGCGATCAACGCCGCCGGCAGGCGAACCAGCAACTCGGCCAGCACCCGCAGCCGCAGCGACACCGCGAAGTTCGGCTCGTCCGGAACCCCGACGCCCCGCAGCCGGCGCAGCGGCAGCGCCACGGTGATCGCCGCGAACCGGGCCCATTCGCGCATGGCGACCCCTGGCGGCGCGCAGCGCACCAGCATCAGCAACCGGTTGCGTTCATTCCATCGGTGGAAAGCGCGCGAGCCCAGGCCGCTGCTCGCGCCGTGCAGATGAATGACCGGAACGCCGTCGACCCGGCGGATGTCCCAGCCCGCCAATCGCAGCCGCCATGCTGTGTCGGTGTCCTCGTAGTAGCAGAAGAAGCCGGCCGGCACCCCACCCGCGTCGGCCAGCGCGCCGGTTCGCAGCAGGGCCGCGCCGCCGCAGAATCCGAACGCCGGCGGGCCGCCGGCTGGCGCGTCCGCGCCGTAGCCCTGATCGGTGAGCCGGACGCCGGTGGATTGGATCGAGCCGTCCGGGCGGATCAGCGGGCCGGCGACGGCCGCGGCCCGCGGATCGTCGTCCAGCGCGTCTTCCAGCGCGCCGAGCCAGTTCCGGTCCGGGACCGTGTCGTCGTTGAGCCAGGCCACGAACGGCGTGCGCACAGTACTGAGCCCTGTGCCCAGCCCGGTGCTGAACCCTGTGGCCAACGCGGCGGCCAGCCCGCCGGCATAGCCCCGGTTGCGCGGTAACCGCAGCACGGTCAGGTCGGCCGCACGCGCGGCGAGCAGTTCAGCGGTGCCGTCGGTGGAACCGTTGTCCACCACCACAGTCGCATGTGGACGGCTCTGCGCCGCCAGTGCGTCCAGGCACGCGGCGAGATGCGCACCGCCCTGCCAGGTCACCACGATGACGGTGCTCCGCTCGCCGGCCACCCGCAGACTGTACCGACGACACCGGCGTCACCCAGCCGGCTGGCACTGCGAAGGCGGCCCGGCCCGTGGGAGGCTGATCACCGTGCCCCAGCTCGTCGTGATCACCGAGCAGTTGCTGGCCCCGGTCCCCGGCGGCACCGGCCGGTACACCCGCGAGCTGACCACCGCGCTGGCGGCGAGCGCGCCGCCCGGCTGGACGGTGTGCGGCGCGATCGCCCGGCACGCCGACCCCAGCGCGGCCGTGCTGCCCGGAGTGGACGGTCCTCGGGTGCTGCCGCTGGGGCCGCGTGCCCTGATCGCCGCCTGGGAGCGCGGCTCGATGCCGTGGCCCGGCGGCGATTCGGTGCACGCCCCCACCCCGCTGGCGCCCGCCGGCCCGAAGCGCGGCCGCAACCTGGTGGTCACCGTGCACGACACGGTGCCGTGGACCCATCCGGAGACCCTGACCGCACGCGGGGTTCGCTGGCACCGCAAGGTGATCAGCCGGGCGGTCGGCGCCGCGAGCGCGATCGTGGTGCCCACCACGGCGGTCGCCGCCGAACTCAGCAGGCACGCCCCCGGCCCGGTCCGCGTGCACCCGATCGGGCACGGCGTGCCGCGGACGCTGACCGAGCCACCGGCTGAGGACGCGACCGACCGCATCCGCCAGCGACTGGACCTGCCCGACAAGTACTTCCTCGCGGTCGGCACGGTCGAACCGCGCAAGGGGCTGGACGTGCTGGTGGACGCGCTGGCCCGGCCCACCGCGCCGGATCTGCCGCTGGTGGTGGTCGGCCAGCCGGGCTGGGGCGACGTCGACCTGGCCGCGCTGGCCGAGAAACACGGCCTGCCCGCCGACCGGCTGCGGATTCTCGGCCAGTGCTCGGACGCGGCACTGGCGGTGGTGCTGCGCGGTGCCACCGCGCTGGTCGTGCCCAGCCGCGCCGAGGGTTTCGGGCTGCCGCTGCTGGAAGCGATGGCCGTCGGCGTGCCGGTGGTGCACTCGGACGCGCCCGCGCTGGTCGAGGTGGCTGGCGGCACCGGCGTGCTGGCCGGCCGCAACGACCCGGTCTCGCTGCTGCGCGCGCTGCGCAAGGTGGTCGCCGATCCGGCCGGCAACGAAGCCCGAGTCGCCGCCGCGAAAGCACGCGCGGCCAGGTTCACCTGGGAGCATGCCGCCCGCGAGGTCTGGCAGCTGCACCTGGGCCTTTACCAGGCGACCCGGGCCGGCGGCCGGGCAAACACCTGACAACCGGCCGATTCCGCCATCCTCGATCATCGGCCGGCGCTACGGTCATACCGTGCCACTCGTGTCCCGCGCCGAACCCAGGGTGCTGATCGACGCCACCGCGGTGCCCGCCGACCGCGGCGGCGTCGGCCGTTACGTTGATTCGCTGGTCACCGCACTGGATGTCGACGGCGCCCGGCTGGCCGTGGTGTGCCAGCCACGAGACGCCGAGCTGTACCACCGGCTGGCGCCCCGCTCCCGAATCGTGCCGGCGGTGACCTCGGTCGCCACCCGGACGTCCCGGCTGAGCTGGGAACAGGCGACGCTGCCGATGCTGGCCCGCCGGCTGCGCGTCGATGTCGTGCATTCGCCGCACTACACCTTTCCGCTGGCCTGCCCGGCGGCCTCGGTGGTCACCCTGCACGACGCCACCTTCTTCACCGACGCCTCGCTGCACTCATCGGTGAAGGCGCGGTTCTTCCGGACCTGGACCAGAGCGTCGCTGAGACGGGCCGAGCTGTGCGTGGTGCCCAGCGGCGCCACCGCGGACGAGCTGGTGCGGGTCGCCGGCGCCGATCCGCGAACGCTGCAGGTCGCCCCGCACGGCGTGGACACCCAGTGGTTCCACCCGCCGACGAACGAGGAGGTGGGCGAGGTGCGCGCCGCCCTGCACCTCGGCGACATGCCGTACATCGGCTTCCTCGGCGCGCTCGAACCGCGAAAGAACGTGCCCGCGCTGATCCGCGGCTACGCCCAGGTGTGTCGGGGGCGAACCGATCCGCCCGCCCTGGTGCTCGCCGGCCAACCGGGCTGGGACGGTCAGGTCGAGCGGGCGCTGGACTCGGTGCCGCACCGGTTGCGCGTCATCCGATCGGGTTACCTGCCGTTCCGCCAGTTGGCCGGCTTCCTCGGCGGCTCGGAGCTGATCGCCTACCCGAGCCTCGGCGAAGGCTTCGGGCTGCCGGTGCTGGAGGCGATGGCCAGCGGGGCGTGCGTGCTGACCACCCACCGGCTGAGCCTGCCGGAAGTCGGCTCGGACGCGGTGGCGTACTGCGGGGTGGGCGCCGGGGACATCGCCGTCGCGCTGGGTCAGTTGCTGGACAACGCGGTCCGGCGGGCCGAGCTGTCGGCGGCCGCGGAGCGCCGGGCCAAGGAGTTCTCCTGGGCCAGCAGCGCCGAGCGGCACCGCGTCGCCTACGCGCGGGCGGCCACGCTGCACCGCCGGGGCCGGTAGCCGGATCGGCGCGCGGCAGAATAGGCGGCCGTGACGCAGAGGAAAAAGGCTGGGACCGGCTCGGACCAGGACTACGGCGACGGGCTCGGCGTGGTGACAGTGACTTACTCGCCGGGCGAGACCCTGGACCGGTTCCTGGACACGCTGGCCACCGCGACCCGCCGACCGGTGCGGGTGGTGTTGGCGGACAACGGATCCACCGACGGCGCGCCGGAGAAGGCCGAGGAACGTCCCGAGGTTGCCTTGCTGCGCACCGGCGAGAACCTGGGCTACGGCGCGGCGGCCAATCGCGGCGTCGCGGAACTGCCGGACGATATCGGCTGGGTCGTCGTCGCCAATCCGGACATCGAATGGGCCGAAGACTCGCTGGACACCCTGTTGGACGCGGCGGAACGCTGGCCGCGCGGCGGGGCGTTCGGCCCGCTGATCCACGAGCCGAACGGCGACGTGTACCCCTCGGCGCGGCTGCTGCCGTCACTCGGACGGGGGATAGGGCACGCGGTGCTCGGACGGGTGTGGCCGAACAATCCGTGGACGCGTTCGTACCGCCAGTCGGACAGCGCGGTGAGTGAGCGCACCGCCGGTTGGCTGTCCGGATCCTGTCTGCTGCTGCGGCGCACGGCCTTCGATTCGGTGGACGGCTTCGACTCGCGCTATTTCATGTACTTCGAGGACGTCGACCTCGGTGATCGGCTGGGCCGGGCCGGCTGGCTGAACGTGTACGTGCCGGGCGCGGAGGTCGTGCACGTCGGCGGCCACGCGACCTCGCGAGCGTCGGAGCGGATGCTGGCCGCCCACCACCGAAGCGCCTACCAGTACCTCGCCGACCGACACAAGGGTCCACAGTGGATTCCGCTGCTCGCGGTGATCAAGCTGGGCCTGCGGTTGCGGCTGTGGCTGGAAACCCGCCGCTGAGGCGGGCGAACCCGGCTATTCCCCGTCGAGTCGGCGGGACAGCAGGCTGCGCTGGGTGGCGGGCTGCTGGACGGTCGGCACCAGCCCGTCGACCTGGCGCGTGGGCTGCGACTGCTCCGGCGGGGTCGGCTGTTCCGGCTGAGACACCTGCGCTGCCTGGGCGGGCTGCTTCGCCTGGGCGGGTTGGGCCGCCGGCCTTGGCAGCGGCTGGGTCGGCTGCGCCTGCGCGGGTGGTTGTACGGGTGGTGGCGCCTGCGCGGGCGGCTGAGGCTGGACCTGTTGCGGCGCCTGTTGCTGGACTTGCTGTGGCGCCTGGGGCCGGGCCGGCGGCGGGGAAACCGGCCGGATGATTCTGGTGGCCTCGGTGGGCTGTTCGGCGTCGAGCGCGTTGACCACGACCCGGGGAATCTGCTGGGTGCTCGCCGCGTCCATCGGCGAGACCGCGTCCTCGGGGGTCACCACGAATGGGCCACGGGCCCGCGCGCGCGCGAGCGCGGCGTCCGCCCGGTCGCGGGGATCCATACCTCGACCTCCCCTGCGTGCCGTGCCGTCAGGCAACACCGACATCCTTACGTTCCGCGGCAGCTATGCCGGCGCTGCCAGCACCTTTGCGGGCGGCCCGACGCCCACCCGGAGTGGACGCCCTGTAAGACTATTCCCTCAGCAGGCTCGCCGTCAGCCCAGGAGGGAAACCCGCATGTCACTTCGCGCGTCCCACGAACGGGTGAATGACGAAGAGCCAGTTGACGGCGTTGAAGCCGTGGTTTTGGTGGGCGGCAAGGGCACTCGGCTGCGCCCGCTGACGCTGTCCGCGCCGAAGCCGATGCTGCCGACGGCCGGCGTGCCGTTCCTGAAGCACCTGCTGTCCCGGATCAGCGCGATCGGGATCAAGCATGTCGTGTTCGGCACGTCGTACATGGCCGAGGTGTTCCAGAATTACTTCGGCGACGGCTCCGAATACGGCCTGGAGATCGACTACGTCGTGGAGGCCGAGCCGCTGGACACCGCCGGCGGCATCCGCAATGTCGCCGAGAAGCTGCGCGAGCCCGACGTCCTGGTGTTCAACTCCGACATCCTCTCCGGCGTCGACCTCCGCGCGGTGGTCGCGACGCACCGCGAGACCGCCGCCGACGTCACGCTGCATCTGGTCAAGGTGCCCGATCCGCGCCGCTTCGGCTGCGTGCCCACCGATGCCGACGGCCGGGTGACCGCGTTTCTGGAGAAGACCGCGAACCCGCCGACCGACCAGATCAACGCCGGTTGCTACGTGTTCCGGCGGGACGTGATCGACACGATTCCGGCCGGCCGGCGGGTGTCGGTCGAGCGCGAGACTTTTCCTGGCCTGCTGGCCGCCGGCCGGCGGTTGCAGGGCTATGTCGACTCGTCCTACTGGCTCGATGTCGGTACGCCGGAGGCGTTCGTGCGCGGCTCGGCGGACCTGGTGCTCGGCGTGGCGCCCTCGGCGGCGCTGCCCGGCGAGACCGGTGATCGGCTGGTGTTGGCCGGCGCGAAGGTGGCGGCGGACGCGGTGATCACCGGCGGCTCGACGGTCGGCGCGGGCGCGGAAGTCGCTGCCGGCGCTGAGGTTTCCGGCTCGGTGCTGTTCGACGGCGCGTCGGTTGGTGCGGGCGCGGTGGTGGAGCGAAGCGTGCTCGGTGCGGGCGCTCGCATCGAGGCGGGGGCGGTCGTGTCGGACGCGGTGATCGGCGACGGCGCGATCGTCGGCGCGCGGTGTGAGTTGCGGGCCGGCGCCCGGGTCTGGCCCGGTGTTGAGTTGCCCGAGTGCGCGATCCGGTTCTCCACCGACGCCTGATGAGTTACGGCCGCACGCGCGGGCGTTGAAGGCGGGTGTGTCCGTGGGCCACTCACATTGGCTACCACGCCTATGAGTGGGCGAGCCGGTCCCGCACCGGCCCCGCGTCAATTTCTGATTAACGAGGCTTCTTCCAGAAGAAGTGGTGGGTGACGTTGTAAGGCCCCACGGCGGTCGTGGTTGCGGAGACGAGCTCCCACCCAGCGTCAGCCATCTCGGCAAGGTGGTCATCGAGCGAGTCCGGTTTGTTCCGCAACCATTCCTGCCAGATGGTGCGCCGGTACTGCCATCCGCTCATGTTCGGTGCAGGGCCGTGAGGAAGTTGGTCCAGGTGGGAGTTGGGAAGGCGAGGACCGGGCCGGCGCTGTTCTTGGAGTCCCGGACGGCGGCCACCGAGCCAGGATACGCGATCTCTACGCAGGCGCTGTTGTTACCGCCCGTGCTGCGGCTCGACTTCCGCCACACCGCGAGAGCCAGGTCCACGGCGCAGGTTCGTCCGGTCACGCCACGCTCCATACCTCGTCGTTCACCTGCCGGATCAGCGAGAGCGAGTCTTCCTCGCTCAACGCGACTTTCGACAGGTCCGTGAAGACAACCTTACCGGCCTCAACTTCGTCCGGTTTCTCCATGACCAGCGAGCCGGCGCAGTGCTCGACGTAGATCAGGTCCGGGTCCTCCAAATCTGTGTACTCCAGGAAGATAAACGCGCCTTCCTTCCCACGGTGAATGCCGCGGGACCTCGGCAATACCCGCAGGCTGACCGTGGGCAGGGCGACGGCCTCGATGAGATGGTCGAGTTGGGCGTGCATCATTGCGTGGTCGTCGGCAGGTCGAAGCAGCACGTCCTCCTCGATGATCGCGTTCAGTTGCAGCGGACGGTCGTTGGTCAGCCGTTCCTGGCGGCGCATCCGCACCGCGACGTTGTTGTTGATGCGGTGCCTGAGCAGGCCGCTCTCGGCGAAGGTTGCCCGCGCATAAGCCTTGGTCTGCAACAGGCCAGGTATGAGCATCGTCTGATACTCCGAAACGACTCTCGCCTCGTCCTCCAATGGCACGTAACCACGGTCGTCGGTGCCGTATGACTTCCACCAGCCCGGCTGTTTCGCTTCGCGAGTCAGGTCCTCGATGTCCGCTCGTTCCGGGCCAACGATGTCGTAGATATCCAGCAGGCTCTTGACCGCGTGGATGTCCGGCTTGGACTGTCCGTTCTCGACTCGGCTGAGTCGGCTGTCCGACCACTCCATGAGCTGCGCGGCGTGGTCCTGTGTCATGCCGGCTTCCTCGCGCAGCTTGGTCAGCACGCGGCCGAGCCGGCGCTGCAACATCCTTGGCCTGTTGACGGGTTGAGACATGCATCCTCCAGATCTCCGCGCTTACAGACCATGATCCTCACCATGAAAATTAGAACGTGAATTCCCGTAACCCATGTGGGTGAAAGCGGCTCAGATCGTGCGCGCGAGTGCGCTGCTGATCAGCTCATCCAGGTCGGTCGGATTCTCGCTGTCCGGCAGGGCATCCACCGGCCACCACCGCAGGTCAAGCGATTCCGGGCTGCGCACGGGCTGCGCGTTGTGCGGCGCGCGGATCAGGAACCGGACGTCGAAATGGCGGGTCGGCACACCGAGCGAACAGGTCACCGGATGCACGTCCAGGTGAATTGGCTGGGGATCGATGGTCAGGCCGTCGATGCCCGATTCTTCAACGGCTTCCCGGATTGCCGCGCCGGCCAATGTCTCGTCGCTGGGCTCGCAGTGGCCGCCGAGTTGCAGCCAGCGCCCGATCCTCGGATGCAGGGTGAGCAGCACCCGGCGGCCGGTTTCGTCCAGCACCACCGAGGACGCGGTGAGATGGCCGGGAACGCACGCCCGCAGGCAGGCGTCCTCGCGGGCATCCAGAAAGCCCAAATACGCCTGGCGCAACGACTCCTGGCCATGGTCAGCCGGCTGCCACGCGCCTAGCGTGCGCAGCGCGTCGGCGTGCGGACCGGTCACCGCTCCACCAACTCGTCGCCGGGATCGCGCGGCGGCCTCGGCTCGATCGGCCCGTCCGCCGGATAGCCGATCGCGACGGCGCCCATCGGCTGCCAGGATTCTGGAAGGTCCAATGTGGATCGAACAACTTCCGGCACGAAGATCGTCGACGACACCCAGCAGGAACCGATGCCTTCGGTGGCCAGCGCCACCAACAGACCCTGCACGGCCGCGCCGGCCGCGACGGTGAACATGGTCCGCTCGGCGGAACTCCGCCGCTCATCGGGATAGTCGTGCGCGCCCTCGGTGACGCAGAACGGCAGCACGATCTCGGTCGCCTGATACAGCAGATCGCCGCGAGCCACCCGGCGGTCGATCCGGTCCGCATCCCAACCGTCAGCCCGAAGGTCGGCCCGCCAGGCCGAGCGCATCGCGTCCAGCAGCTTGCCGCGCGCCGCCACGCTGCGCAGCCAGACGAACCGCACCGGACGGGTGTGATGCGGGGCCGGCGCAGTCAGCGCGACGCCGATCGCCCGTCGAATGTCCTCAGCGTCCACCGGCTCGTCGGTGAACGCGCGTACCGATCGGCGCAGCAACACCGCGTTCCGGTGGCCGAGCGCGATTGCCTCGGCGGTGCCCAGCCGGAACAAGTCTTCGTCGGCGGGGCGAATCAGCTTGCGTGCGGTGGAACCGTCGTCGGTGACCGGGAAGCCGCGCAGCACGGCGACCGGCGTGCCGCCGAGCTTGCCCTTGACCAGATCGGCGGCGGCGGCGATCTCGTCGGCGATGGCCACCTCGGTGACGGCGAGTTCGTTGCCCTGCGCGTCGATTTTGCCGGCATAGGCGTGCAGCACGGCGAGGCCCGACGAGCCGATCGCGGCGTCGGTCTGTCCGATCCGCCAGGCCCGGCCCATTGTGTCGGTGATGACTACGGCCACGTCAACCTTCAGCGCAGCCCGCAGGCCGTCCCGCAGCTGGCGCGCGGAGGCGTCGGGATCGAGTGGCAGTAGGGCGATCTCGTCACCGGCCACATTGGACGAGTCGACACCGCTGGCCGCCTGCACGATGCCCAGCTTGTTCTCGGTGATGATGAAATCGCGGTACTGGGCGATTATGCGGCGAGCCTCGGCCAGCACCGCTGCCCGACGGGCCTTCTCCCGTGCCGCCGGATCGGACGGCACGGACACCAGCCGACCTTCTACTTTGGACACGATCTTGCTGGTGACCACGAGCACGTCGCCATCGCGCAGCCAGGGCGCGGCGGCGGCGATCGCGGCGGTCAGGTCATCGCCGGGCCGGAACTCGGGCAGGCCGGTGACTGGCAGGATCTCCAGCCGGTCGGCGGCGTGATCGGTCATACCGGCGTCCCGGCCAGGTCCAGCGCGGTGCGCGCCATGGTGGCCGTGGCATCCACAGTGGACATCAGTAGCGGCACCGAGCGGACGTCGACGCCGGGCACATCCGCGCTGTCGGCGGTGTGGATCAGCCAGCCGTCCAGAATGCCGCCCTCGGACTCGCGCCGCGAGCCGTAGATCCGACCGACCGCCTCGGCCGTCGTCGGCACGCCGATCGCGGTCAGGCAGGCGTCCGCCATGCCGCGCACCGGACGGTCGGCGACGATGGGGGAGACCCCGACGACGTGGGCTTTGGTGTCCCGAATCGCCGCGCGGATGCCCGGCACGCCCAGGATGGTGCCGACGCTGACCACCGGATTGGACGGCGCGAGCAGCACTGCGTCGGCGTCCCTGATCGCGTCCAGCACGCCGGGCGCGGGCTTGGCATCATCCGCGCCGACCGAGACGAACGACTGGGCCGGCACCTCGGCGTGATAGCGCACCCACCATTCCTGGAAGTGGATCGCCTTGCGCTGATGCTCGTCCGGATCGGGCTGCGTCGATCCCTGCTGAGTCGATTCCTGCCGGGGCAGGTCGGCGGTGTCGACCACCACGTGCGTCTCCACCCGGTCGTCGCTCATCGGCAGCAGCCGCACGCCCGGCTGCCAGCGATGGCACAGCGCGGCCGTGACGTCCGACAGCGGGTAGCCGGCGTTCAGCATCCTGGTGCGCACCAGGTGGGTGGCGATGTCCTGGTCGCCGAGCCCGAACCAGGTCGGGTCCGCGCCGTAGGCGGCGAGTTCGGCACGCACCGCCCAGGTCTCGCCGGCCCGGCCCCAGCCGCGACCGGTGTCGATCCCGCCGCCGAGGGTGTACATGCAGGTGTCCAGATCCGGGCAGATCCGCAGGCCGTGCATCCACACGTCGTCGCCGGTGTTGACCAGCGCGACCACTTCGTGCTCGGCGTTCTCGGTTGCCCCGACCGCCGACATCCCTAGTGCGGCCTTCACGCCGAGCAGGAACCGCGCCCCGCCCACGCCGCCGACAAGTACGACCACCTTCACGAGCAGGAATCCTTACATGCCGGTGTGACCACCCCGGTCATCGCCGCCAGAACTCGAAGTTGCTGTAGCCGATGCTGGACAGCAGGTCGTTGCCGCCGAACGTGTCGAAGATGTGGTTCGCGGCGCCGAAGAACGCGTTGCGGAACGGCTGGAACGCGATCATCAGCGCGAACAGCAGGAACGGCGCCCACGGCCGCACCTGCGCCGCGAACCGACGCGCTTCGTAGGACAGCCATGGCTCGATCACGCCGAAGCCGTCCAGACCCGGCACCGGCAGGATGTTGAGCAGGAAGGCCAGCATCTGCAGCAAGGCCAGGAACGACAACCCTTGGGCGAGCGGGCTGAACAGGCCGTCGATACCGGGGTAGGCCAGTCGCACGCCGATGGTGAGCAGGATGCCGATCAGCAGGTTGGACACCGGTCCGGCCAGGGACACCAGCGATTGCACCTTGCGGTTACGGAGTGCGTGGTGGTTGATCCACACCGCGCCACCCGGAAGCGGTATTCCGCCGAACACCAGAAACACCAGCGGCAGCACCAGGCTGAGCACCGGATCGGTATATCGGCGGATGTCGAGGGTCAGGTAGCCCTTGGCGCGGACCGCGGTGTCGCCACCCTTGTACGCGACGGCGGCGTGGCCGAACTCGTGCAGGCACAGCGACACCCCCCAGCCACCCAGGATGAGCAGCAGCGAGCCGCCGTCGACGTGGAGACGGCGAGCAGCACGCCGCCGATGATCGCGGCGGCCAGGATGGCGAGGAACACCGGACTCGGCCGAAACCCTGATCGGTACACGGCGCACAGTCTGCCCGTTCACCCCCTCGCGTATCCCCCGACCCGGGGGCTCGACTTGACCGACCGGGACTACACGGGTGTAATCACAGTGGTGTCATTCGCCGATGAAGGGGTCGTACCCAGGGCGGCGAATGGTGTCCGCCATCGGGGAGTCGGAAGCGAGGAGGCGGACGCGGATGTGGAGCGAGCAGGACGACCGCGCCGTGGAGTGGGACGAGAACCCGACTGAGGAGTTGGGTGTCATCGTCGACCTGTTCGAGGTCGACGATGAGGAGCCGGACTGGCAGGAACGCGCGCTGTGCGCCCAGACCGATCCGGAGGCTTTCTTCCCGGAGAAGGGTGGGTCCACTCGGGAGGCGAAGCGGATCTGCCAGGGTTGTGACGTACGGGCCGAGTGCCTGGAGTACGCCTTGGCGCATGACGAGCGCTTCGGCATCTGGGGTGGCCTGTCGGAGCGCGAGCGGCGAAAACTGAAGAAGCGCGCTGTGTAGTGCGCCAGCGCGCCGCGGTGCTCTGGCGCGGCGGAAGGTTGTCGGGAGGCGGTTCACGAGGTGACTCGGGTGCTGCTTCCGGGCGTTCGGTCCGCGCCGGTGCTGGCGGTGCTGGTCTGCCATGACGGGCAGCGGTGGTTGGCTGCCGTGCTGTCCGCGCTTCGTGAGTTGACGCCGCGACCGGCGCATGTGCTGGCTGTGGACACCGGATCGACGGACGGCACCACGTCGTTGCTGGCCGAGTCCGATGTTCTCGACGGGGTGCTCACACTCGGTCGTGACGTCGGTTTCGGCGCGGCCGTGCGGGCCGCGGTGGACGAGGCTGTGACCCGTTGGGGTGATGATCCGGGTCGCTGGATCTGGCTGCTGCACGACGATTCCGCGCCTGAGCCGGACTGTCTGGGCGTGCTGCTCACCGCCGCCGAACTGTCGCCGTCGGTGGGTGTGCTGGGACCGCTGGCCGTCGACTGGGCCGACCCGCGACTGGTCGTCGAGGCAGGCCTGTCCACCGACGCGGCCGGCAACCGGCAGACCGGCATCGGGCCGACCGAACTGGACTGGGGTCGGTACGGCGGTTCGACCACTCGCACCCGATTCGAGCAGAACACCGATGTGTTGGCGGTCGGCTCGGCGGGCGCGCTGATCCGGTGGGACGGGTGGCGGGAACTCGGCGGTTTCGACCCCGCGCTGCCCATGCTGTGGGACGACATCGACTTCGGCTGGCGGGCGAACCGGGCCGGGCGGCTGGTGCTGTGCGTGCCCTCGGCGCGGCTGCGACATGCCCGCGCGGTCAGCCGTGGCCTGCGGACGGCCGACGCGCTCGCCCCTTTTCCGGGCCCGTCCGTCCGGGCGGTCGACCGGTCGCACGCGCTGCGCACTCTGCTGGTGCACGGCGGCCGAACGGCGATCTGGCTCGGCCTGCCCCGGCTGGTCGTTCTCGGTCTGTTGCGCTGTCTGGGATTCGCTGTGCTGCGCAGATTCGACGCGGCACACGCCGAATTGCGGGCACTGCGCTATCTGCTGGCCGGCCGGGCCGGGCTGCGGTCCGCTCGGGCCACGGCACGCGAGTCCGGCACGACCCCGGTGCGCGGGCTGCTCACCACCCGGCTGACCCGGTTGCGCAATCTGCTGCACGGTGGGGTCGTGGGCTGGGTGCGTCGGCGGGTCGCGGCCGACGCGGTACTCGGTGAGCTGCCGGCCGACGAGGCTGGGCGGCGGCTTGCCTCGGCGGACTCGGCTGCCCGTCGTCCGGTGGGTCCGGCCGCGTTGCCGGCCGGCGCGCTGCGTCGATCCGTTCGGCGCGGGCCGGCCGGGTTGCGGCGGCCGGCCACCACGGTCGTGGTGCCGCTGGCCGAGCAGGACGTCGAGCCGGCCCGGCCGCCGTTGCGCGGCCGGCGTCCGTCGCCGACTCCGCGCGGCGTGACAGCGCGGGCGCCCGAACTCGTGGTCGTCGATGTCGCGATGATCCGGATCGTGCGGCAACTGCTGTTGGCGCCACCGGTGTTGCTGGTCGTGCTGCTCACCGCCATTGGGCTCGCTATCAATGCCAGCCGAATGGGCGATCACCTTGCCGGCGGCGGGTTGTTGCCGGCGTCGGGGTTGAGCGAGACCTGGTCGGGCTACCTGGCGTCCTGGCATCCGGCCGGTGGCGGCACCATCGCGCCGGCCCCGCCGACTCTCGCTGTGCTGGGCGTGCTGGGCGCGGTGCTGTCCCCGTTCGGTGGGCCGCCGGCCGCGCTGGCCGTGTTGTTGCTCGGTGACGTGCCACTGGCCGGGGTGCTCGCCTATCTGGCCACCCGCCGGCTGCCGGTTCGGCGTTGGGTGCGCGCGCTGGCGGCGGCCGGTTACGCGCTGCTGCCGATCGCGACGGACGCCGTCGGTCAGGGCCGGTTGGACGTGATCGTGGTGCACCTGCTGCTGCCCGGTGTGCTGGCCGGCACGATCGCGGTGGTCGATCCGGGTGTTGTTGGCGCGCAACAGGTTCGGTTGTCCTCGGCGGCCGGTGTCGCGCTCGGGCTGGCGGTGATCGGCGCGTTCGAGCCGCTGGTGCAGCTGATCATGGTGTTGTTCGCGCTGGCCGGGTTCGTGTTCGTGCCCGGCGGTGCGGAGGGCGGCCGTCGGCGGATCGTCGGACTGTTCGTGATCGTGCTGCTTCCGTTGGTGCTGCTGGTGCCCTGGCCGGCGGTGCTGGTCGAACATCCGGCGATCCTGTGGAGCGGGGTCGGGGCGGCGGCCGGGCCGCAACCGGCAAACACGATGGGGTTGGATCTGTTGCTGCCGGCCGCGGTGATCATCGGGCTCACGGTGCGGTCCGCGTCTCGCCCGGCCCGGTTGGCGCGGCTGTCGCTGCCCGGACTCGGCGTCGTGGTGTTGGGCGGGGTTGGCGTCGGCCTGCTGATCAGCCAGCGGCAGTGGGCCGGCGCGCCGATGATCGTGGTGGGAGCCGGGCTGTTGTGGGTGTTGTTGGCCGCCTGCCGAACGGATCTCGGTCCGCGACGCGCGCTCCAACTGTCCACTGTGGCCATTCGGACGTTGGCTGGGCTGGGCGTGGCGGCGGTCTTGGTGTTGGCCGGCAGCGATCTGATACTGGGCCGGACCGGGCCGCTGCGGACGGACGAGGGCGGCTTGCAGCTGGCCGAGCCGGTTTCCGCCGAGCTTGCCGACACCGGCCGGTCCGTACTGGTGCTCGCGGCGGACGGGCAGCCGCCCCGGCAGGCCGCCGGCCGGATGCCCGGATTCGGTGACGACGATCTGCTGCCGGCCACCGGCAGCGCGACCCGTCTGTCCACTTGGGACTATCGGCTGCGGTCCGCCGATGCGTCGACGGTCCGGGCGACCCTCGCGCACGCGGTGGCGGCCGGTGTTGTGCTGGTCGTGTTGCCCAATCAGGCGGTGGCGGACCGATTGCGGGCCGAGGCCGGTGAGCTGGTGTCCGTGCTGCCGCCGACGTCGGACGGTCGGCCGGTGCTGCGGATCAACCTGACCGGCGGCACCGCGACGCTGATCTCGGCGGCGCTGGCCAAGAACGCGGTCACCGGCGGATCGCCGCCGACCGCGCCGAACCCGATCGGTGTGGCGCCGGTCAGCGCCGCCCCACCGAATGTGGCCGTGCGGGTGTCCGAGGGCGGCGACGGCCGGTTGTTGGTGCTGGCGGCCGAGGACGAGAACGGCTGGCAGGCGACCGTCGACGGCCAGCCCGCGCCGATCGTGCGAGCCTGGGGCCATCTGGTCAGCGTGGCCGTGCCGATCCAGGCCGTCGACGTCCGCATCTGGGTTCCGGGCACAACCCGGTACCTGCTGTTGCTGGTCCAGGCGGCGGTGCTGCTGTTCACCGCCCTCACCGCCGTGCCCGCCCGCCGCGGCGCGAACGGGGTATCGTCCACTTAGGAGGAAACTCCGGTGAGCCTTGAGCCCCGCTGCGGCGGGGCTCTCGTGCGTGTGGGTCAGCCTTCGCCTTCCACGACGTCTGGGTCCAGGCCGAGGTAGGAGGCGACCTGTTCGACCAGCACCTCGTGCACCAGATCGGCCAGGTCGATGCCGTCCTTGGCGCGGACTTCCAATGGCCGCCGGTAGACCACGATCCGGGCGCGGGTCGGCTGGCCCCAGCGGTCCACGCCGGCCGGCACCAGCCGGGCCAGTGGCACTCCGCCGTCGGCCACCACGCCGTCCTCCCACACCAGCGTGTCGTCCTTGGCTTCGCGCAGGTCGGGCACGTCGTCCACGGCGACATCCAGGTCGGTCAGCTCGGTCCGCCAGCGGGCCTCGATCGGCTCCAGCGCCTCCAGCACCAGCGCGTCGAACCGCTCGGCGCGGCTGCGGGCGACCGGCAGGTCCGCCGGGTACAGGAGCCCGCGCAGGCCACGGCCGTGCCGGTCGCGGCGAGACCGGCGGCCAGCCCGGCCGGCACCCCGCCCGGTCACCGCGCCGTACACCACGCCATACACCGTCGCACCACCGCTGTCCGTACCAAGGTTCCTGCCCACGTCTTCTGCTGTTCGTCTAGTTGAAGCCTACGCAGCGCGTCACGCCGTTTGGTCACCCGTGTGTCGCACCGCCGGTGTCGGTCCGAAGGGCTATCGTCACCGGTGTGCGGAGCGTGAGACGGTGCTCGCGAACCGGGTGCGTCAACCCGGCGGTCGCCACACTCACCTACGCGTATGCCGACTCCACCGCGGTGGTCGGGCCGCTCGCCACCTACTCCGAGCCACACAGTTACGACCTGTGTGAGGAGCATGCGTTGCGGCTGACCGCCCCCCGTGGCTGGGATGTCGTCCGACACGAGGGTGAGTTCGAACCGGCCGAGCCGTCGGTGGATGACCTGACGGCGCTGGCCGAAGCGGTGCGCGAGGCCGGCCGGGCGGACCGGCCGATCGAACCGCCGGCCGAGGTGCCGGTCGGTTCGGGTCGTCGTGGGCACCTGCGGGTGCTCCCCGACCCCGTCGATGACTGAGCTGACGACTGACGTCCGGTCGATGCGCACCATGCTCACAATGCTGGTCCGCGCACAGCGTGTCCTCAGCCGGTCCCGGTAGGCTGCCGGACAAAACCGGTCGACCCAGGAACCGCGGGAGCAGGCGTGCGCGATCTGAGCGGAATCGTCAAGGCATACGACATTCGCGGGGTGGTCGGCGAACAGCTCGACACCGCGCTCGTCCGTGACTTCGGCGCCGCGTTCGCCCGGCTGGTCGGCGGTGCGGCGGTGGTCGTGGGCCACGACATGCGGGACTCGTCGCCGGGCCTGGCCGCCGCGTTCGCCGAGGGTGTCACCGCGCAGGGCCTCGACGTGATCTCCATCGGCCTGGCCAGCACCGACATGCTCTACTTCGCCTCCGGCTCGCTCAACCTGCCCGGCGCGATGTTCACCGCCAGCCACAACCCGGCCCGCTACAACGGCATCAAGCTGTGCCGGGCCGGGGCGTCGCCGGTCGGCGAGGACAGCGGCCTGTCGCAGATCCGCGCGGACGTCGAGCGGGGCGTCCCCGACGCGACCGAGGTCACCCCCGGCACCGTCAGCCAGCGCGACCTGCTCGGCGAGTACGCCGCCTACCTGCGCAACCTGGTCGACCTGTCCGGCATCCGGCCGCTCAAGGTGGTCGTGGACGCCGGCAACGGCATGGGCGGGCACACCGTGCCCCGGGTGTTCGACGGGCTGCCGGTCGAGATCGTGCCGATGTACTTCGAACTCGACGGCAGTTTCCCCAACCATGAGGCCAACCCGCTCGACCCGCGCAACATCGTCGACCTGCGACACAAGGTCACCGAGGTCGGCGCCGACGCCGGGCTCGCCTTCGACGGCGACGCCGACCGCTGCTTCGTGGTGGACGAGCGCGGCCAGGCGGTCAGCCCGAGCGCGATCACCGCGCTGGTCGCCGTGCGCGAGCTGGTCAAGGAGCCGGGCGGCACGGTGATCCACAACCTGATCACCTCGAAGGCCGTGCCGGAGATCGTGGCCGAGCACGGCGGCAAGCCGGTGCGCACCCGCGTCGGCCACTCGTTCATCAAGCAGACCATGGCGGAGACCGGCGCGATCTTCGGTGGCGAGCACTCCGCGCACTACTACTTCCGGGATTTCTGGCGGGCCGACACCGGCATGCTGGCCGCGCTGCACGTGCTGGCCGCGCTCGGCGAGCAGGACCGCCCGCTGTCCGAGTTGACCGCCGAGTACGCCCGCTACGCCGCCTCCGGTGAGATCAACTCCACGGTGGACGACCAGGCCGGCCGGCTGGCCGCCGTCAAGGAGGCGTTCGGCGCCCGTCCCGGCGTCACCCTGGACGAGCTGGACGGGCTGACCGTCAACCTCGCCGACGGTTCCTGGTTCAACCTGCGTCCGTCCAACACGGAACCGCTGCTGCGGTTGAATGTGGAGGCGCCGGACGCCGACGGGGTGGCCGCGCTGCGTGACGAGGTGCTGGCCATCGTGCGAGGCTGAAGAAGCGAATTGACAACGAAGTCGAGGAGGGAATCGTGGCGGTAGAGCTGGACCCGCGGCTGCTGGAGATCCTGGCCTGCCCATCGCCGGATCACGCGCCGCTGCGGCCCGGTTCCGCCGACGACCCGGACGCCGACGCGCTCACCTGCACCGAATGCGGGCGGACTTTCCCGGTGCGGGACGGCATTCCGGTGCTGCTGCTGGACGAGGCCACCCTCCCGGTCACCACCTCGTCAGCACCGGACACCGGCTCCGCGGACGGATGACCGCCATGCTCGACGACAGCCTGCTGGACAGCCCGGAACGACTGGCCGCGGTCGACGGCGAGACCGGCGGTCGGCTGCGCGCCGCCGCCCTGGCCGGAGCCCAGGTGCGGGCCACCACCGAAGCCGCCGCCGAACACGACCTCACCGAGTTGACCGGCTTCCGGCCCAGGGCGATCGTGCTGGTCACCCGGCCGGGTGTCGGTTCGTCGGTGGCCGGGCTGCTGGTCGGGCTGCTCGGTCCGTCCTGCCCGGTGCCGCTGGTGGTCGCCGAGGCCGTGCCGAGTTGGATCGGCCCGCTGGACGTGGTGCTCGCACACGGCGACGATCCGGGCGACACGGTGCTGGCCGAGTCGGTCGACCTCGCCGGCCGGCGCGGCGCCCGAATCGTGCTGACCGGCCCGGCGGACGGTCCGGTGGCCGCCGCCGCGGCCGGTGACGCGGTGCTGTTGCCGCCACGGGTGCCGGCGGGTTCGTCCTTCCCACGCGCGCTGGCGGCCGGCCTGCTGCTGCTGAACACCCTGGGGCTGCACCGCACCGATCTGGACGTGCTGGCCGACGAACTGGACCGGGAAGCCGAGCGCGACCACTCGAACTACGAGTCCTTCGTCAACCCGGCCAAGTCGTTGGCGCTGCGGCTGGCCGACCGCACTCCGTTGCTGTGCGGGCTGGACCCGGTCGCCACCGCCGTCGCCGAGCACGCCGTCGACACGCTCGGCGAACTGGCCGGCATGGTCGCCGAGGCCGCCGGGTATCCGCAGGTGCTGACCAGGACCGCGTTGCACCGGGCGGCGGTGTCCGGGTCGTCCGGGGCGGACATCTTCGCCGATCCGGAGGACTCGCCGGGCGGCCTGCTGCGGGTGCTGTTGCTGGCCGTCGCCGACGATCCGGCCGCGCTGGCAACCCGGCACGCGGCCACCGAAATGCTGCCCGGAGCCGATGTGCTGGCGCCGGCGGAGGAAACGTCCGGAGGGCCGGCGGTGCGTGCGGCCGTGCTTGCCCTCCGGTGCGAGATGGCCGCGGTGTATCTCGGCCTGGCGAGCGGAGCGCTCGGCGGGCCGGGGATGCGGGCGTCCGCAGCGGTGTAACCCGCCGTAAACACCGGCGAGGGGGCCGTGCAACAGAATGACGATGCCGCTCGATACCGCGCATATCGAGGTCGGGCGGCGCGTGAGGAAGTGAGCGGGACAGTGGAGATACTGCGTAACTCGGTTCGGCCGTACGCCTGGGGATCACGGACGGTCATCGCCGAACTGCAGGGACGGGCCAGCCCGGCGCCGCATCCGGAGGCGGAGTTGTGGATGGGCGCCCATCCCAATGATCCGTCCACTGTGGTCGCGCCCGACGGCGGTGAGCGGTCGCTGTTGGAGCTGGTGGAGGCCGATCCGATCGGGCAGCTCGGCGAGGACTGTGCGCAACGATGGCTGGGCCGGCTGCCGTTTCTGCTCAAGGTGCTGGCCGCCGATGAGCCGATGAGCCTCCAGGCGCACCCGTCGGCCGCGCAGGCCAGCGAGGGCTTCGCCCGCGAGGAGGCCGCCGGCGTGCCGAGACAGGCGGCGAACCGCAACTATCCCGACCCGACCGCGAAGCCGGAACTGGTCTGCGCGCTGTCGGAGTTCCATGTGCTGGCCGGATTCCGTGATCCCCGGCGGACCGTCGAGCTGCTCCGCGCGCTGGACTCGCCCCGGCTCACCCCCTACATCGGGCTGCTCGCCGGGCAACCGGACGCCGACGGCCTGCGCACCCTGTTCACCACCTGGATCACGCTGCCGGCGGCGGTGTTCGACGAACTGCTGCCCGAGCTGCTGGACGTGTGCGTGCGGCACGTTCGGGAGCACGGCGAATTCGCCCTGGAATGCCGGACGATCCTGGAACTGGGCGAGCTGTACCCCGGCGATCCGGGCGTGCTGGCCGCGCTGCTGCTGAACCGGATCGTGCTCGGCGCCGGCGAGGCGGTTTACCTGGCCGCCGGAAACCTGCACGCCTACCTGCGCGGCACGGCGGTGGAGATCCTGGCGAACTCGGACAACATCCTGCGCTGCGGGCTGACTCCCAAGCACGTGGACGTGCCGGAGTTGTTGCGGGTGGTCGACTTCTCGCACGGCGACATGCCGGTGCTGCGCGGCGAGGAGGTCGACGCGCACGTGTTCGCGTATCGCACCAACGCCCCCGAGTTCACCCTGAGCCGGTTGGAGTGGTCGTTCGCTCCGGCGGACCGGGATGTGGTGGCCCTGCGCGATTCCGGGCCGCAGGTGCTGATCTGCACGGCCGGATCGGTGCTGCTGCACGCGCCCGATGGCACCGAGCTGAAACTGGGGCGCGGCGAGTCCGCATGGGTGCCGGCGCATGACTGCCATGCGGGTCCGATCACCGTCAACCCGGTCGATGTCGGCCAGACGCAGGTGTTCCGCGCCACGACCGGAACCGATTGATGGCGCCCGGCGAAGACAGCCGCGACGGTGGAGGCGGCGAAGGCGGCCACGACAGTCCCAAGGCGGTGCTGGCCGCGCTGGCGGCCAATCTCGGCATCGCGGTGGCGAAGATCGTCGGGTTCGTCGTCACCGGATCCTCGGCGATGCTCGCCGAAGCGGTGCACTCGATCGCGGACACCACCAACCAGCTCCTGCTGTTGTTGGGCCGACGGGCATCGCGGCGCCGGGCCAGCGCGGAACATCCGTTCGGGTTCGGCCGGGAGCGGTACTTCTACGGGTTCGTGGTGGCGCTGCTGATCTTCACCATCGGCTGTGTTTTCGCGCTGTACGAAGGCATCAACAAGATCGTCTCGCCACATCCGATGGACTCGCCGCTGGTGGCGGTCGTGATCCTGGCGGTGGCGCTGTGCCTGGAGGGCTACAGCTTCCGCACCGCGATCCGCGAGGCGCGGCCGCTCAAGGGCTCGGCGAGCTGGTGGCGGTTCGTGCACACGGCCACCACGCCGGAGCTGCCGGTGCTGCTGTTGGAGGACAGCGGGGCGCTGGTCGGCCTGGTGTTCGCGCTGGTCGGCGTCGGTGTGTCGGAGCTGACCGGGAACCCGGTGTGGGACGGGATCGGCTCGGTCGCCATCGGCGCGCTGCTCGGCGTGATCGCGGTGATCCTCATCATGGAGATGAAGAGCCTGCTGATCGGCGAGGGCGCCGGCCCCGAACTGCTCGCGTCGATCACCGGTGAGCTGGCCCAGGGCAAGATCGAGCGGGTCATCCACATCCGCACCGAATACCTGAGCCCGGACGAGCTCCTGGTGGCCGCGAAGATCGCGCTCACCGCCGGGCTGCCGCTGCACGAGGTCGCGCGGGCCATCGATGAGGCCGAGTCGCGGGTCCGGTCCGCCGTGCCGCACGCCAGGCTGATCTATCTTGAGCCGGACCTGGACCGCGGCTCCGGGAACGGGTCGGTAGCGTCGCGGTCATGACGACGCTTGTGGTGACGGGTGCCGCTGGTTTCATCGGCTCGCACTTCGTCCGGCACTGGGTGGCCGCCCATCCCGACGACTCCGTGGTCGCGCTGGACGCGCTCACTTATGCCGGCACCGAGACGAACCTGGCCGACGTCCGGGAGCGGATCACCTTCGTGCACGCCGACATCGGCGACCAGCCGACCGTCGAGCGCACCCTCCGCGAGCACGCCGTGGACGTGGTGGTGAACTTCGCCGCCGAGTCGCACAACAGCCTGGCCGTGCTCGACCCGGCGCGGTTCTTCCGCACCAACGTGCTCGGCACCCAGGCTTTGCTGGAGGCGGCGCGGCAGGTCGGCGTCGGCCGGTTCCACCACGTGTCCACCTGCGAGGTGTACGGGGACCTGCCGCTGGACGCGGAGACCGCGTTCACCGAGGAGTCGCCGTACGCGCCGCGGACGCCGTACAACGCCAGCAAGGCCGGCGCCGACCACGCGGTGCGCGCCTACCACGAGACCTACGGCCTGCCGATCACCATCTCCAACTGCGCCAACAACTACGGCTCGCACCAGTTCCCGGAGAAGGTCATCCCGCTGTTCACCACGCACGCCCTGGACGGCGTGCGACTGCCGGTGTACCGGTCCAAACACAACCGTCGCGAGTGGATTCACGCGCTGGATCACGTGCGGGCGATCGAGGCGATTCTGCATCGTGGCCGGGTCGGCGAGACGTATCACGTCGGCACCGGCGTGGAGGCCAGTGTGGAGCAGATCGCCGATCTCGTGCTGGACGAACTGGGCCTGCCGGCGTCGCTGAAGCGCGAGGTGCCGGACCGGCCCGGCCACGACCGGCGCTACCTGCTCGACTCGGCGAAGATCCGCCGTGAGCTGGACTGGGCGCCGACGATCGAGTTCGACGCCGGGGTGCGCGCCACGATCCGCTGGTACGCCGAGAATCGCGACTGGTGGGAGCCGCTGCGCGACCGCAGCCCGGTGGTCGAGGGCTCCTGGGCCAGCTCATGAAGGTTGACATCGCCGACATCGATGCCGATCTGATCGAGGCGGCCGTGAAGGTGGTGGTCCGGCGACACCAACTGCGCGAGGTGCTGAAGTTCGCGGGCACCGTTGCCTGGGAAGGTGATCTCGCGGAGTGGCGAACAGATGACCTGCCCCCGAAGTGGAGTCCGGCCAAGGAATTCGACAAATGATCACACTCCGCTGATCGGCTACCCGGCGGCTGCGGGTCGGCGGGTGGGTAGCCGGAACACCGGGAACTCGCTGGCGGCCTGGTCCGCGGTGACGAGTCCGGCCGCGCAGGCGACCGCCCGGTCCCACTCCGGGTCGGCGCAGTAGTCGCCGTGGCCGCGCACGCCGGGCGTCCACCGGCGACCGGCGACCGGGCGGTGCTGCGGGTCGGGCAGCCAGTGATCCCCGCCGAGCACCAGCGCGCCGGTCGGCCCGGCGGTCGCCGGTGCGAGCGCGCCATCCGTGCTGTCCGGCCGCAGGCCGACGCCGATCAGCGTGCCGTCGAACTCCTGCCGCCGCCAGGTCGTCGTGCCGCCGCCCACCGGATCGGTGCCCCGGCACAGCGACCGCCACCGGCCGCCAAGATCGCCGTACAGCGTGGCCAGCTCGTCGTGCGGCAGCACCGCCGGAAACGCCCGCGCGTACGCCCACCGGATCGGCGAACCGGCCGTCAGCAGGCCAACCCTGGCCCGGTCCCGGTCCGGCAGCGACGCCAGCAGCCGACTGGTCACCGCCGCCGCCAACACCCCGCTGGCACCATCGCCCGCGATCACCACCCGGGTGTTCGGATCGTCCAGGTGCTCCGCCGCCCGCTGCGCCAACTCCGGCGCCGCTTTCAGCGCCGGGCACGGCGGCACCACCGGATGCGCGGCTCGTGGCCAGTGCCGCACCAGGTCGGTCAACGCGCCGCCGCGCCGGTTCGCCAGTGGCCGGCGCCCGGCCAGATATCCGCTGCGCAGCAGGACAACGACGAGCACGACGAGGGTGAGCACGCCCAGCGACACGAGCGGCGGTACCCACCCGACCGCCACCCGGTGCGGGAGCAGCGCGGACGCCAGTGTGGCTGCCGGCAGCGCGGCGGTCAGCGCGAGCACCGCGCGATGGGCGTGTCGACGCTGCCAGGACGCCCACCACCAGGCCCGAGCGGCCAGTTCGGCGTCGGCCGGCTGATCGGGGTGCAGCAGCGACACCTCCGGCGGCACGGACCGCCCGCGCCGAGCCGCCGGCCAGCCGCGCAGCAATGCCGCGCCGCCGATCCAGGCCGCCAGCAACAGGCAGAGCACACCGGCGACACCCCAGCCGATCAACACATCGACGTCACCAACGGGTGCGGCGCCCACCGGCGCGGTGAGTCGAGTCGCGAACCGTGCGGTGATCGAGAGCGCCGCGCCGAGCCCGAAACCGAGCAGCGCGGCCAAGGTCAGCACCGGGGCGGCCAACCAGCCACCGGCCCACGGCCGCAACGCGGTCGGCAAACCGGCCCAGCGGTGCCGCGCCAACAACGCCATCGGCGCCAGCAACAGGCCGAACACCAGACAGCAGCCGGCCAGCGCGATGGCCACCACGGCCACGAACCAGCCCGCCTTCGGTGCTCCGCCGGGCAGCAGACACCGGATGGTGATCGCGGCGGCCAGCACGGCGACGGTGAGCCCGACAGCGATTCGGCGAGGCAGTGCGGCCAGCGCCCGACGCGGTCCGCTGCCGCCGGGGTCGCGCAGCGATAGGGCGCCGATCGCGGCCAGTCCGAGCAGCAGCAGCGCGGCCGCCCAGCAGGCCAACCCGATCGGCCCGGCCGGATCGCCGACCGTCAGCCAGGCCAGTGCGGCCGGCGCCGCGACCAGGTGAGTGGCGCGCAGCGCCGGCGCGGCCGGCTCGCCTGCCGGCCCGACGCCGGGCAGCCCGGACAGCGCTGCCGGCCGCCGAACCGGCCGTTGGCCATCCGCCGGCGCGCTCCAGCGCACCGCGGAAACCCGGGCCAGCACACCGATCGCCAGCAACGGAACCGTTGCCGCGCACAGCACCCGCGCCCACGGCAGCAGCCGAGTCGTCGCCACCAGGTCCTGAGCCAGTGCGTCGAGTTGGCCGACCAGCAGCACGGTGAGCAGCAGCCCGGCGAGCCTGAGCACGGCCCTGGCGGCGGCCGCCAGCCGACGCGCTGCCGGGCTGTCCGTCGGCACCGGCGGCAGCATCCAGGTCGCCGCGTTGACCAGCGTGAACGGGAACAGCAGCGCCCACGAGACGGCGGCCGGCCCACCGGCCGTCATGCCGCCCCAGAGGTAGCCCTCCACCAGCCGGGGCAGCGGCCGGCCGCCGGCGTTGAGCACCGGTCCGGGCGCCGGTCGCCGCAGCCGGTCCGCCGGGCGGACCAGCCGGCCGACCCCGTCACCTCCGACATCGACCGCTGCCACCGCGTCGACCAGGACTTCCGGTGGTGTGCCGGGAGTTCCGGGCACGCGCAGCTCGACGACCCGGGTGTCGGGTCCGGCGATGAGCACTGATCCCTCCATGACTGTGACTGTGATCGCTGTGACGCTGATCGTGGACAACCGCCCGTTCAGCGGGACAGGCGGACGGCGCCCGATCGGTAGGGTGGGCACCGTCCTGACGTGGAATCGAAGGAAGGCGCCATGACCGTGGTGGAATCGGATCGGCTGCAGTCCCGCAACGGGATTGACTTCGCGGTGGCGGATTTGTCGCTGGCGGAGTTCGGGCGGAAGGAGATTCGCCTGGCGGAGCACGAGATGCCCGGTCTGATGGCGTTGCGCCGGGAGTACGCCGAGGTGTACCCGCTGCGGGGCGCGCGGGTGTCCGGGTCGCTGCACATGACGGTGCAGACGGCGGTGCTCATCGAGACGCTGGTGGCGTTGGGCGCGGATGTGCGCTGGGCGTCCTGCAACATCTTCTCCACGCAGGACCATGCTGCCGCCGCGGCCGTCGTGGGCCCGCACGGCACGCCGGAACAGCCCAAAGGTGTCCCGGTATTCGCCTGGAAGGGTGAGTCCCTGGACGAGTACTGGTGGGCGACCGAGCGGATGCTCACCTGGCCGGACAGCTCCGGCGGCGCCGGCCCGAACATGATCCTGGACGACGGCGGCGACGCCACCCTGTTGGTGCACAAGGGTGTGGAGTACGAGAAGACCGGCGTGGTGCCCGAGATCGCCGACGACGACACCGAGACATCCGAGGAGTGGCGGGTGGTGCTGGGCGTGCTGCGGGCGTCGCTGGCGGCCGACCCGGCCAAGTGGACCAAGCTCTCGGCCGAGATCCGCGGGGTGACCGAGGAGACCACCACCGGCGTGCACCGGCTGTACCAGTTGGCCGCCGCCGGTGAGCTGCTGTTCCCGGCGATCAACGTCAACGACTCGGTGACCAAGAGCAAGTTCGACAACCGCTACGGCATCCGGCACTCGCTCATCGACGGCATCAACCGCGGCACCGACGTGCTCATCGGCGGCAAGGTCGCGGTGGTGTGCGGTTACGGCGATGTCGGCAAGGGCGCGGCCGAGTCGCTGCGCGGGCAGGGCGCGCGGGTGACGGTCACCGAGATCGACCCGATCAACGCGTTGCAGGCGGCGATGGACGGCTACCCGGTGCGGAAGCTGGAGTCGGTGCTGCCCGAGGCCGACATCGTGATCACCACGACCGGCAACAAGGACGTGGTCACCGCCGCGCACATGGCCGGCATGAAGCACCAGGCGATCCTGGGCAACATCGGCCACTTCGACAACGAGCTGGACATGGCCGGCCTGGCCCGTTACCCCGGCATCCGGCGGATCAACATCAAGCCGCAGGTGGATGAGTGGGTGTTCCCCGATGGACACTCGATCCTGGTGCTGTCCGAGGGCCGGCTGCTCAACCAGGGCAACGCCACCGGCCACCCGTCGTTCGTGATGTCCAACAGCTTCTCCAACCAGGTCATCGCCCAGGTCGAGCTGTTCACCAAGCGCGCCGAGTATGACAAGGAGGTGTACCGGCTGCCGAAGAAACTTGACGAGAAGGTGGCCAGGCTGCACCTGGAGGCGCTGGGCTGTGAACTGACGGTGCTGACAAAGGAACAAGCCGAGTACATCGACGTGGACGTTGAGGGCCCGTACAAGCCTGAGCACTACCGATACTGACAGTAGGGCGCGCCGTGACCCTGCCGTGGCGCATGTCACATCACGACACGGTCACGGCGACGCTCTGTCCGTTATTCTTCGTGCCGGTCCCACCCGCGGGGGAGGCTTCCCCCTGGATGGAGGTACACGAAGTGTCTTCGGTTGCGAGCGGTTACGAGTACTACCGCCAAACGGGTGACTTGGAGCGACGGATTCCGGTCACCGAGCTGTTGCGGCGGGAAGGCTGCCCGCTAGAACCAACCGTTCCGCCCACCCGGCGCGCCCTCGGCGGTGTCGCGGCCGGTGCCGTGCTGGCGTTCGGCGCGGTGGTCGGCGGCGTGCTGCAGCACGCCGGAGCCGCGCCGGCCGGTGTCAGCGGCAACTTGGCCGACGCCCCGGCGCCCTACTCGGGCAACGGCGGACAGGCCGGCTCACCGGGCGGCACTGGCGGTGCGGCGGGCGGCGCTCCGGCGGCGGCTGGCGCGCCCGTCTCCGGCACCAGCACACCGAACGTGGTGTCGGTGGCCCAGGTGACCAGCACCGCGCCGAAGCCGGCCGCGAACCCCGCCGGGGTCGGCCAGGCCGCCGGCTCGAACCGGGCGGCCTCGTCCGGGTCGTCCGCTCCGGTGATCACCACCAGCCCGACGGCGGTCGCGCCGCCGCCGGCTCAGCCGACCGGCGCCAGCACCCAGTCCGGCACCACCACGAAGCCGCCGGCGCAGACCACCTCGTCCGCGCCGCCCACGACCACCTCGGCCGGCAGCGGCGGCGTGCTGGGCACGGTGGGCGGCGTGCTGGACGGCCTGTTGCATCCGGTCACCGGACTGCTCGGTGGCCACTGAGCCGGCAGTGACTCGGTCGGCCGAGTTGAGCATGATCGCGGGCTCTACCCTGATGCTGTGGGCAAGCTGGTCGTGGTCGAAGGGCTGGACGGTGCCGGCAAGCGCACCCTCACCGACGCGCTGACCGCGGCGCTGCGCGAACGCGGCGCATCGGTCGCCGGGCTGGCGTTCCCCCGATACGGTGACAGCACGCCGGCCGACCTGGTGCGGGACGCGTTGCACGGCGGCCTCGGCGACCTGGCCGACTCGGTGCACGGCATGGCCGTGCTCTTCGCGCTGGACCGGCTCGGGGCCCGCGAGCGCATCGCTGACCTGCGGGACCGGCACGACGTGCTGCTGGTCGACCGCTACATCGCCTCCAACGCGGCCTATGGCGCCGCCCGGCTGCGGCAGGACGTGGACGGCGCGTTCGTCGGCTGGGTCCGGGCGCTGGAGGTGGACCGGTTCGCGCTGCCGGTCCCGGACCTGCACCTGCTGCTGCGGGTGCCGGTCGCGGTCGCCGCCGGACGTGCCGCGCGGCGGGAGGGCGCCGAGCCCGGCCGGGCCCGGGACGCGTTCGAATCCGACGACGGCCTCCAGGCCCGCTGCGCTGAGGTCTACGACCAGTTGGCGGCGATCGGCTGGCTCGCGCCCTGGCGCGTGGCCGACGGCGGATCGGTGCCGGACCACGCCCGGCTCGCCGAAGCCCTCCTCACGGGATAGCCACCGAATGGCCCGAGTGGCCCCTCCGTAACATTGCGTCGACCGTCGGCGTATTACACCCAGATGGGCGACACGCGAGCGGTCGGGTGTCGGGCGGCGAGCGTGAGGTGGACGGCATGGTTGAGCAGCCGAGTGGCGCTGGGGCTTGGACCGTGGGCAGCGGCGTGGGTAACCCGGTGAGTAACGCTATGAGCACCGCGGTCGGCCATCCGGTTGGACCGGCCTGGCACGGCGGCGGGAACGCGCCGGCCCGAGATCACCGGGTGTCGTATGGACAGCCGGCCCGCAGTGCGACGATGTTGCCCATGAAGTCGCGCGTGCTGGTGGTTGACGACGATCCGGCCCTGGCGGAGATGCTGACGATCGTCCTGCGTGGTGAGGGGTTCGACACCGCGGTCGTCGGCGACGGCGCCCGCGCGCTGCCGGTGCTGCGCGATTTCAAACCCGATCTGGTGCTGCTCGACCTGATGTTGCCCGGCATCAACGGCATCGACGTGTGCAAGGCGATCCGCGCCGAGTCCAGTGTGCCGGTGGTGATGCTGACCGCCAAGACCGACACCGTCGACGTGGTGCTCGGCCTGGAGTCCGGCGCCGACGACTACGTGGTCAAGCCGTTCAAGCCGAAGGAGTTGGTCGCGCGGATCAGGGCGCGGCTGCGGCGCACCGAGTCCGAGCCGGCCGAGTCGCTGGCGATCGGCGACGTGACCATCGACGTGCCCGGCCACGAGGTGCTGCGGGAGGGTCGGCCGATCCAGCTCACCCCGCTGGAATTCGACCTCCTGGTGGCGCTGGCCCGGAAGCCGCGCCAGGTGTTCACCCGCGAGGTGCTGTTGGAGCAGGTCTGGGGCTACCGGCACGCAGCCGACACCCGGCTGGTGAACGTGCACGTCCAGCGGCTGCGGTCCAAAGTGGAGCGTGACCCGGAGCACCCCGAGGTCGTGCTGACGGTCCGCGGCGTCGGCTACAAGGCTGGTCCTCCGTGACCTGGTTGGTGGAGTCCCCGCGGTGACCTTGGCCAGCCGGACGAACCGCCTCGCCGGGCGCGCGGCCCGACTGGCCCGGCGGGCCAGACCAGTCGCCGCCCGCACCGCCATCTTCATCCGGCGGCGCTGGGTGGCGTTCGGCGAGCTGTGGCGGCGCTCGCTGCAGGTCCGGGTGGTGACCAGCGTGCTGGCGCTGTCCTCGGCCGTGGTGTTCGTGTTGGGCATGGTGCTGCAGAACGAGATCACCGACCGGCTGCTCACCGCCAAGGAACAGGCGGCCGAGGCGCAGGCCGCAACCGCACAGCGCACGGTCAACACGGAGTTGCGCGGCGTCAATCCGGGCTCGGACGATCTGCCCAGTCGGCTGGCCAATGCGCTGAACAGCCTCACCAGCTCCAGTTCGGACGATCAGCAGCAGGTGGCCAGCTCGGCGGCCGGCGCCTTCGAGCCGGTGCTCGCCGACGCGGCCGGGCAGCCGGATGGCCAGGTGGTGTCCGCCGGGCCGTACGACAACGTGCCCGCGCAGTTGCGGGCGGACGTGCAGGCGGACAAGGCGGCCGCCCAGATCACGACCGTCACCACCGCCGGTGTGAGCACCACCTATGTGGTGGTGGGCGCGCCGATCACCAGCGCCAGCCAGCCGATGCAGCTCTACCTGCTGTTTCCGCTGACCTCCGAACAGCACACCATCGCGGTCGTCCGGGACACCCTGGTAGTCGGCGGGATCGTGCTGGTGCTGCTGCTGGCCGGCATCACCAATCTGGTGATCCGGCAGGTAGTGCGCCCGGTGCGGGAGGCCGTCGGCATCGCCGAGCGGTTCGCCGACGGGCACCTGGACGAGCGAATGCGGGTGGTCGGCGAGGACGACATGGCCCGGCTGGCGGAGGCCTACAACCAACTGGCCGAGAGCGTGCAGACGCAGATCCACCAGTTGGAGGAGTTCGGCCAGTTGCAGCGCCGGTTCAGCTCCGACGTCTCGCACGAGCTGCGCACCCCGCTGACCACTGTGCGGATGGCGGCCGATGTGCTGCACGCGTCCCGTGAGCAGTTCCCCGGCGGCCTGGCCCGGTCCACCGAGCTGATGGTGGACGAGTTGGACCGGTTCGAGGCGCTGCTCGGCGACCTGCTGGAGATCAGTCGACTGGACGCCGGTGTCGAGGAACTGGCGCCCGAGCAGGTCGACGTGCGCGGGCTGGCGCGCACCGCGGCCGACTCGGTGCGCGGCATCATCGGCGCCACCACCCGGATCGTGCTGGACCTGCCGGACGAGGAAGTGCCGGCCGATGTGGACGCCCGCCGAGTCGAGCGCATCCTGCGCAACCTGCTGGCCAACGCCGTCGACCACGGCGAGGGCGAGCCGGTTCGGGTGACGGTCGCCGCCAACGAGCGGGCGGTCGCGGTGGCCGTTCGCGACTACGGCGTCGGGCTGCGGCCGGGCGAGGAAGAGCTGGTGTTCAACCGGTTCTGGCGGGCCGACCCGTCCCGCAACCGGCGTACCGGCGGCACCGGACTCGGCCTCGCGATCAGCCTGGAGGACGCGCGGTTGCACGGCGGCCGGCTGGAAGCCTGGGGCGAACCGGGGGCCGGCGCGTGCTTCCGGCTCACGTTGCCCCGGCATCCGCGGGATGAGATCACCGACAGCCCCTTGCCACTGCCGCCGGCCGACGCCAGCCCGCGGGTCGAGCCCCCGCCTGTCGAACTCCCGCCTGTTGAACCAGAGCACCCGGCCGAACCGGAGCCCGCCGAACTGGATGCCGCCGCCGAGCGTGGTCAGGTGGCGGAGGTGGATGCCACCAGCCCCGACCCGGAAACCCTGGAACAGCGCACGGAAGCCGAGCCGGTCGCGCGAGACCAGCAGGCGGTGCTGACGCCCGGCAACCGTCCGGAGGACGGCGGATGAGGCGGCGACACCTGGTCGGGCAGCGACACGTGATCGGGCAGCGGCAGCTGATCGCGCAGCCGAAGCGACGGTCCAGCCTGCGCCGGATGGTGCCGGTGCTGGTCGGTCTGGTGCTGGTGCTCGCCGGCTGTGCCGACATCCCCGAGCAGACCTTGCCGCAGGTGCTGGACTTCGGCGGCGGGCAGAGCACCGCGACCAGCGTTCCGCAGCCGCCCAAGGACGCCGGGCCGCTGGACATCGTGCGTGATTTCGTCTACGCCAGCGCCGATCCGGCCAACAACTACGCCAGCGCCCGCGCCTACCTGGGCGGCCCGGCGAAGGACGGCTGGCGAGCCGACGGTGCGATCACGCTGATCGGCGAGACCTTCGGCACCACGCCACCATCGTTCAACCTGCGGGACGCCAACGCCGGCGAGCCGGCTACGTGGACCGTGCAGCTCCACGGGCAGCTGATCGGCCAGGTCGGCGTGAACCACGGGTTCGCTCCGGCGACCGGCGGCCTTGACCGCGCCGTCCAGGTCGGCCAGGAACCCGATGGCAGTTGGCGGATCGTCGGGCTGCCCAACGGCGTGGTCACCACTCAAGCCACGTTCCTGCGCTCCTTCCAGCCGGTGGACGTCTACTACTTCGACCCCAGTTTCAGCGTGCTGGTGCCCGACATCCGGTACGTCGCCCAGGAGCCGATCAGCGGGTTGCCGAGCCGGGTCATCGACTCCCTGCTCGAAGGGCCGTCGGCGCCGTTGTCCAACGCGGCGAAGACGTTGATCCCGCCCGACGTCGGCACCCAGACAAACGTGACCGAGGACGACAGCGGCGCGCTGGTGGTCAACCTCGCCCATCTGCCGAAGATGACCGAGCACGATCGATTCCTGATGATCGCGCAGATCGTCTCCTCGCTGGCCGGGGTGAACAGCACGGCGCCGGTGCGCATCGAGTCCGATGGCGTGCCGCTGTATCCCGGCCGTCCCGAGTGGCGGCCCGCCGACCTGCCCTCGTCCTACTCCGGCGGCACGAACCTGAACGAGAGCGAGCCTGGCCTGGTGGCCGAGCACGGCCGGCTGCTGTCGCTCAAGGACGGTTCGCCGGTGCCGGGCCCGGCCGGCAGCAACGCGTACCAGGTCGTCAGCGCGGCCCAGTCGGTGACGCTCACCGACGCCGAGTCGGAGCTGGCGCTGATCGGCCAGATCGCCGGCGGCGAACAGCTGCGGGTGCAGCACTGGGCCGATCAGTCCAGCACCGTGGTGTACGGCGCCGGCCAGTTCACCCGGCCGAGCTGGTCGCCGGGATACGAGGTCGGCGGCGCCGGCCACGAGCTGTGGACGGTCGCCGACGGCCAGGTGCTCCGGGCGGTCGCCAACCAGCAGGGCGCCTGGTCGGTCACCACGGTCGACGCCACGGCCTTGGCCCCGTTCGGCCCGATCACCGACCTCCGGCTGTCCAGAGACGGCGTGCGGGTCGCGGTGGTCGCCGGCGGGCATGTGGTGGTCGGCGTGGTGGTCGCGAACCAGGGCGCGGTCGCCATCCAGAACCCCACGGTGCTGCGGCCGGACGCGGTGAGCAAGGCGGTCGGGCTGGACTGGCTCGGCCAGGACACCCTCGCGGTCGCGACCAGCCAGGCCAGCACGCCCGTGGTGAAGCTGTCCGTGGACGGGCTGCGGGAAGACCCTTACAACACGGCCAACCTGACCGCGCCGACCGTCGCGATCACGGCTGTCGGCGCGGGCCCGGTGATCGTGGCCGATGCCGGCGGACTGTGGGAATCCTTTGACATCAACGAGGTCTGGCAGCCGGCGCCTCGGGTGCAGGGCGCCGGCGCCGTCCCGCTCTACCCCGGCTGACTGGCACGCTGTCGACTCAGGCTCATCAGCCCATCTGCACCAACCTCGCTCCGCCGTCGGTCTCCAGCACGGTGCCGGTGATGTTGGGGTTGGTGGCCGCGAGCACCACGGCTTCGGCCACCTCGTCGGCGGTGGGCACCCGACGAGCCGGCAGCGACTGCGCCGCCTGGACGAAGTAGGCCGCTCGGTCGTCGGCGGGCAGGCCGCTCCACCACGGCGTATCGGTGATGCCCGGTGACACCGCGTTCACCCGAATCGGCGCCAGTTCCACGGCCAGCGGCTTGACGATCGCCTCCAACGCGCCGTTGATCGCCGCTAACCCGGCCGTGCCCGGCAGGCTGGCGCGAGCCGAGGCCGCGCTGATGAACGTGATCGAGCCGGTTGGCGCCAACCTCGGTAGGGCCGCTTGGAGAGTAGTGAGGTGTGCCCAGAACTTGGCGTCGAAGGCGTTGCGGAGCACCCCGAGATCCAGTTCGCCGATCGGCCCGGCGCCCTGCGCGCCGGACAGCGCGATCACCAGCCAGTCAAGCTGGCCGATGCTCTCGACCAGCGCGGCCATCTGGTCCCCGTCGCCGCCGTCGGCCCGATGGCCGTGCAGCCCGGGATCGCTGGCGGTCAGCTCGTCCAGCCGGGCTTGGCCCCGACCGGTGACATGCACATCGGCCCCACGATTGAGCAGTTGGCGGGCGGTGGCCAGGCCGATGCCGGACGTTCCGCCGACCACGAGTGCGGTGCGGTCACTCATCTTCGGTCCTTTCCAAATCGGTACGTATCGTCTCGTTTCAATTCAAGCTACCATCGGTGGCCGTGGGCGAGCAACCAGATTCGGCGCGGCCGGGTCGCAAGCGCAGCGAGACGAGCCGGCAGGCGATCCTGACCGCCGCCGCCGAGTTGTTCGGCGAGGTCGGCTACGCCGGGCTGACCATCGAGGGGATCGCGGCTCGGGCTGGCACCGGCAAGCAGACGATCTACCGCTGGTGGCCGTCGAAAGCCGATGTGCTGCTGGACGCGCTCGCCGACAAGACCGACCTCCAGGTGCCCATCCCGGACGAAGGCAGTTTCGCCGCCGATCTCCGCGCGTTTCTGGCCGCCAGTTTCGCGCTCGGCCGCTATCCGCAGGTCCGCGAGGTGCTCCGCGCCGTGATGGCGCAGGCGCAGGTCGACGTCGCGTTCGGCGAGCGGTTCCGGAACGGTTTCGTGCGCCGCCGCCGGGACGCGCTGAGCGTGCTGGTCGATCGGGCCGACGCCAAGGGCGAGCTGCCCGAGGGGGTGCCCGCGAGCACGATCATGGATGTCGTGTTCGGGGTGATCTGGTACCGGCTGCTCGTTCCGCTGGGGCCACTGGACGAGGGGCTGCCGGACGAACTGGTGGCGTTGCTCGCCGGATCGCCCTCGGCGTGACCGCGCTGGCGGTGGTCGGCGACACCGGTCGCCGGCATCCGAGCTCCACGCTGCCCGGGTGTGTCGTCGCTTGACCCGCCCAGCGATGTCGGTGGGCGGGTGCATGATCGACCGCATGACACTTGACCTGCTACTCGACCTTCTGCTGCCGGCTCGGTGCGCCGGCTGCGACGCCCGCGGTGACGTGCTCTGCGTGCGCTGCGGCGGCATGCTCGACGGCCCGTACGAGGTGCGTCGGGCAGCCACCGCGCACGGGCCGCCGGTCTACGCGCTCGCCGACTACGCCGGCGCCGCGCGCACTCTGGTGCTCGCCTACAAGGAGCGCGGCCGGCGGGATCTGGCCGGGCCGCTGGGTCGGATGCTGGCCGGCGTCCTGCCCTGGCTGCGCGGCGCGCGGCCGGCCGAGGACGGCACCTGGTGGCTGGTGCCGGCGCCGTCCCGGGCGCGAGCCTCCCGCGAACGCGGCGGCTCGCATCTCCTCCGGCTGGCCAGGGCTACAGCTGAGGCGCTGGCCCGCTCCGGAACACCGGCGGCGGTCGCGCCCGCGTTGGCGTTGTCGGCCGGGGTGGCCGATTCGGTTGGGCTGGCCCGGCCGCAGCGAGCGGCGAACCTGGCCGGTCGGGTGCGGGTCCGGCCCGACGGCGCACCGCCGCCAGGCACACCGGTGGTGCTGCTGGATGACGTGGTGACCACCGGCGTCACGGTCGCGGCCTGCGTCGCCGCGCTGGCAACCGCCGGGCTGGCGGTGAGCGCGTCGCTGGTGCTCACGGCAACCGGGTGACGCGGCCGAGTCGGAACCGGGGCGGGCGTTGGGTCGTTGGCAGGGTATGCGGATGTCGGCAGGACCGAACGGACCAGCGCCGACTACTACCGAGGCAGTGCCCCGGCTAGGCCGTGTGGGTGAAAAGGGTGCGATCGTGCCTGGTGGGCGATTGCGGCCCTCCCGTGAATTCCCCATGAACAGGCCCTCTCACCGTCCGTGCTCCGTCACTGCGCGTACCTCACCCAGATGGCCCGTTTCAGGGGCTGTTGTGAAGGGTCACGAACGGCTAACGTGCTCCGCTATCAGCCTTTCCGTCAGACGGAAGGAGGCGACCAGCCCATGACCGTGACGCCGGTGGTGCGCTGATCGCAGAGCGTGGGAGTGCGCGCTCGCAACCGCCGACGTCCCCAACCCGCCAACTCGCGAAAAGTGCGAGGGAGGTCGTGTATGGACATCGTTGTGAAGGGCCGTAACGTCGAGGTGCCTGAGCACTACCGGATCCACGTGAGCGGCAAGCTCCGTCGACTGGAGCGCTACGACCGCAAGCTGTCCCAAATCGACGTGGAACTGTTCCACGAGCCCAACCGTCGGCAGCACAAGAGCTGCCAGCACGTCGAGATCACCACCCGGGTGCGGGGCCAGGCCATGCGGGCCCAGGCCGCGGCGGGCGACTTCTACGCGGCGCTCGACTGCGCGGTGAGCAAGCTGGAAAACCGGCTGCGCCGGATGCACGACCGTCGGCGGGTGCACTACGGCCGCCGTAGTCCGGCGTCCGTTGGCGAGGCGACCGCGGGTCGGTTGCCGGCGGTGGCGCCACCGCCGGGCGTGCTGGACACCCGCGGTGATCTCAGCGGCGGGCAGGGTGCGCCGGCAGCGGTGCTCACCAGGGCGGAAGCTCCGGCAGCGGAGTCGGAGCAGGGTGCGATGTCGGGCGATGTCGAGGTGCCCGAGCAGCGGTGGCATGACGGTGTCGATGACGGCCAGCCCGGCCGCGTAGTGCGGGAGAAGGAGCATCCCAGCAAACCCATGACCGTCGACCAGGCCCTCTCCGAGATGGAGTTGGTCGGGCACGACTTCTATCTCTTCTCCGACCAGGACAGCGGTGTGCCGAGCGTGGTGTACCGCAGGCGGGCGTTCGACTACGGCGTGATCCGTCTGGTCTGAACTGTCAGTCTGAAACGACGACACGCGCAGAGAACGTCAACACGCGCGCAGATGGGAACTCTCCGGCGCGGTTCCCCGTTGGCCACGGGGGACCGCGCCTCCCTGTGGTCCTACGATGGGCGGAAGGCGCCGGCGTCCAGGCGTGCGACGAAGCGTGTGACGAACTGCGAGTGAGGTCGACCAGATGGTGCTGAACCGGCTGCTCCGCGCGGGCGAGGGCAAGATCCTCAAGCGCCTGCGCAACATCGCGGCGGCCATCAACTCCCTTGAGGATGAGCTGGTCGAGCTCTCCGACACCGAGCTGCGCGAGAAGACCGACGAGTTCCGCCGCCGGCACGCCGACGGCGAGTCGCTGGACGAGCTGCTGCCCGAGGCCTTCGCGGTGGCCCGCGAGGCCGCCAAGCGCACCCTGGGCCAGCGGCCCTACGACGTGCAGCTGATGGGCGGCGCGGCGCTGCATCTCGGCCAGGTCGCCGAGATGCGCACCGGTGAGGGCAAGACGCTGACCTGTGTGCTGCCGGCCTATCTCAACGCCATCAGTGGCGAGGGCGTGCATGTCGTCACCACCAACGACTATCTGGCCAAGCGCGACGCGGAGTGGATGGGTCGCATCCACCGCTTCCTGGGCCTCAAGGTCGGCGTCGTGATCAACGAGATGACGCCTCCGCAGCGGCGCGAGGCGTACGAGGCTGACATCACCTACGGCACCAACAACGAGTTCGGCTTCGACTACCTGCGCGACAACATGGCCTGGTCGATTGACGACTGTGTGCAGCGCGGCCACAACTACGCGATCGTGGACGAGGTCGACTCGATCCTCATCGACGAGGCGCGCACCCCGCTGATCATCTCCGGCCCGGCAGACCAGTCGTCCCGCTGGTACACCGAGTTCGCCCGGCTCTCGCCGATGATGCGCAAGGACACCCACTACGAGGTGGACGAGCGCAAGCGCACGGTCGGCGTCACCGAGCAGGGCGTCGCGTTCATCGAGGACCAGCTCGGCATCGACAACCTGTACGAGGCGGCGAACACCCCGCTGGTCGGCTTCCTGAACAACGCGCTCAAGGCCAAGGAGCTCTACACCAAGGACAAGGACTACATCGTCCGCAACGGCGAGGTCCTGATCGTGGATGAGTTCACCGGCCGGGTGCTCTCCGGCCGGCGCTACAACGAGGGCATGCACCAGGCCATCGAGGCCAAGGAAGGCGTGGAGATCAAGGCGGAGAACCAGACCCTCGCCACGATCACCCTGCAGAACTACTTCCGGCTCTACGAAAAACTGGCCGGAATGACCGGCACCGCGCAGACCGAGGCGACCGAGCTGCACCAGATCTACAAGCTCGGCGTGGTGTCCATCCCCACCAACAAGGACATGATCCGGGCCGACGAGGCCGATCTGGTCTACAAGACCGAAGAGTCGAAGTTCGCGGCGGTCGCCGATGACATCAAGAGCAGGCACGAGAAGGGCCAGCCGGTGCTGGTCGGCACCACCAGCGTCGAGCGGTCCGAGTACCTGTCGAAGCAGCTGCTCAAGATGGGTGTCCCGCACCAGGTGCTCAACGCCAAGCACCACGACCGGGAGGCGCTGACCGTGGCGCAGGCCGGCCGCAAGGGCATGGTCACGGTCTCCACCAACATGGCCGGCCGGGGCACCGACATCGTGCTCGGCGGCAACCCGGACATCATCGCCGACCACGAGCTGCGCGAACGCGGCCTGGACCCGGTCGCGACCGCCGACGAGTACGAAGCCGCCTGGCACCAGGTGATCGAGGAGATCACCCAGCAGTCCAAGGCCGAGGCCGAAGAGGTGATCGAGGCCGGCGGGCTTTACGTGCTGGGCACCGAGCGGCACGAGTCGCGGCGCATCGACAACCAGCTCCGCGGCCGGTCCGGCCGGCAGGGCGACCCGGGCGAGTCGCGGTTCTACCTGTCCCTGGGCGATGAGCTGATGCGGCGGTTCAACGCCAGCATGGTCGAGGTCGTCATGACTCGGTTGCGGGTGCCGGATGACCAGCCGATCGAGCACAAGATGGTCACCCGGGCGATCCGCAGCGCGCAGACCCAGGTCGAGCAGCAGAACTTCGAGATCCGGAAGAACGTCCTCAAGTACGACGAGGTGCTCAACGAGCAGCGCAAGGTGATCTACGCCGAGCGCCGGCGGGTGCTGGAGGGCGAGGATCTGCGCGAGCAGGTCGAGCACATGATCACCGATGTGATCTCCGCGTACGTGACCGGCGCGACAGCCGTCGGCTACGCCGAGGACTGGGATCTGGACCAGCTGTGGACGGCGCTCAAGACGCTGTACCCGCTGAAGCTTCGCTGGCAGGACATCGCCGGCGAGGACGAGGATCTGGGCAGGGAGCAGTTGCTGGAAGCGGTGCTGGAGGACGCGCGGTCCCGGTACTCGCAGCGCGAGACGGAGATCGAGGCCATCGCCGGCGAGGGCGCGATGCGCGAGTTGGAGCGCCGGGTCGTGCTATCCGTGCTGGACCGCAAATGGCGCGAACACCTCTACGAGATGGACTACCTCAAGGAGGGCATCGGGCTGCGCGCGATGGCGCAGCGCGACCCGCTGGTCGAGTACCAGCGCGAGGGCTTCGACATGTTCGGCGGAATGCTGGACGCGTTGAAAGAAGAGTCCGTCGGCTTCCTGTTCAACCTTCAGGTCGAGGCGACTCCGGCGCCGCAGCAGGTCGCGGCCGGGCAGGGAGCGGCCGAGGTGCCGGTGACGGTCGGCGGCAACGGCCAGGCCGCGGGCCAGGTGGCCGGCCGGCGGGCCCGCCCCGAGCCGCCGCCCGCGCAGCCGGCCGTCGACGGGAACGTGCCGCCGGCGTTGCGCGGCAAGGGTCTCGGCGACCAGGGCCAGCAGCGGCTGACGTACTCCGGCCCGTCCGAGGCCGGTGGCGTGGAGGAGCAGAGCGAGGACAACGGCGACGGCGGCCGGTCCGGCACGACTCGGCGGGAGCGCCGGGAGCAGGCTCGCGCCAAGTCCAAGACCACCAACAAACGCCCGCGCCGCTGACGCCGCTGTGCTGGCCGGCCAACTGATGGCTCGACCAGCGCAGCGGCGTCGAGTCAGGAAGCGGTCTCCTGTCCGCATTTCGCGCGCAGCTCGCCCAGCGCCTCCTGGCAGGTGGAGATCAGTTTCTCCACCGCGTCCTCGGTGAACGTCAGAATGATCCCGTTCCGCCGGCCGCCGAAGGTGAATTCAACCTCGCGGGATCGACTCGCGACGTATTCCACGTCGGTCCTCGTGTTGATGTTCGCCCACGCCTGAACACTGGTGTCTTCAAAGGTGTACACAGCGTCTCCTGTCTGTTCGGTGTCGGGCGGCGCCACGGACACCGGCACGCGCGATGTCTCGTGGCGCCGCCGCCCACCGGCCTGGGGAATGGCGATCGCTTGCGCCCACCGGGGGCAGCGGTGCACGCGCCGCCGCCCATCGGCGTATCGCTGGCCGGCGAGTTGATCAGCCACCCCGCGCTGAGCGGACGTCCCTCTGGCCGTAACATCGTTACTGAACACCAGAGTTTCTCCCGCTTCGCTTGGCTGGCATGACTGTTAGGCTAACAGTACTAACGGACTTTACTAGGCGACCAATCGGGTGAACCTGGACGACGTTGTGTAACCAGCGCAGGGAGGTCGACCGAATGTCGGACTCGGAGCAGTGGCCGCCGCTTGTCTACAACATCATCTGTGGCCGCAAGCTGGAGGCGTTGCGCTTGCGCGCCAGGCTCACCCAGCAGGATGTGGCGAAGCAGATGGATGTCTCCCAGTCGAAGGTGACCACCATCGAGTCAGCCGGTAGCAGCGTCGACCCGCGTTATCTCGACGCCCTGCTCGACCTCTATGAAGCCGACACTGCCAGTCGCGAGGAATGCCGGCGGCTGGCGAAGTTGGGCAAGCCGCGCAGGATCCGCGGGCTGCTGCGCTCACACTTCACCGGCGGTATGCAGGACGTGATCGACATGGAGGGCAGCGCCAACACGATCTGGGTGCACAACAGCATGCTGGTCCATGGCCTGCTACAGACCGAGTCGTACATGCGCTATGTGTTTCGCGCTTACCGACCGTCGCTGACGGCCGAACAGATCGACCAGGCGACGGCCGACCGTCTTGCTCGGCAAGCGGTACTGGACAACCCGAATCAGCACTTCTGGTTCCTGGTAGATGAGGCAGCGCTGTGCCGGATGAACAGCATGGATGGCGGTTCAGAGATCATGCGTGAGCAGATCGAGCGGTTGATGAAGGCGGTCGACCTGCCCAACATCGAGGTCCAGGTTGTGCCGTTCGACCATGGCTACTACGTGGGCGAGCAAGAGGACTATTGGATCTTTGGATACGACGCTGACTTGCCCGTGTACGCGGCTAGCGTGGAACAGTACGACGGCGTCTCCACTGTGCGCGACACCAGGAAGATCGGTCGGTTCCTGAACCTGTGGGACCACCAGAAGGCGGCGGCACTCGGCCCGGAGCAGACCCGATCCTTCTTGCGGCGGATGGCGCGGTCGTTGTAACCGCACTGCACGCACCGGAAGGACCCGCACGATGCACAAGACCGACTTTGAACATTGGCACAAGTCCAGCTACAGCGAAGGTGGCATGAACAGCGGTTGTGTGGAGGTCGGCCGGGCGACCCACGCGGTCGGCGTTCGGGACACCAAGGCCCGCGCGGCCGGACTGCTGGCGTTCAACGCGGACGCATGGGCCGGCTTCGTTCGTGACTTGGACGACGACACGCGCGACCGCTGAAAGATCGTTGGTGGGTCGGCGTTGGGGAACGCTGACCCACCAACGTCGGTCAGCTACGGGGAAGGGGTTCGGGTTGGCCTCGGTGGGAGAACTCGGGGACGTCTTACGACGGGTCGCGGCGGACTTGCCTCTGGAGAGCTTGGCCGCCGCGATGTACTGCGTCCAGGAAGGACGGGCTCGGCTTGTTCGCATCCTGCATGACTCGATCCGGTCCGAAGCCGTTGAAGCGGTGAGCCTATTGACCGAACTGGCCAAGGGTACCGAGGTCACCCGTATGAGCCGTGGACGGTCGCCGGGCCGTCCGGTCAGTTAATCATCTCCATGCCGGGCGGCGGACTCGGGTAGTCAGGCCGCTTGTTTGGTCAGCCGGACCTCCATGCTGATTCCCTCGGTCGTGACTGTGCAGCCGCCGAAGGCGCTTTCGGCGGCCAGGCGCTGGAATTCGGCCGGCGAGTAGGCGCGTCGGCGCAATCCGAGCAGCGGCACCTTGGTCATTACCGACGCGACCGGATTGAGCCCCATCGACTTGACCTCGTGGTCGATGTCGGCGTGGGTGACCTCGCTGCTCATGTCGTGGATCACCGCCGTCGCGCCCGCGCGCAGCACCCGGTGCATCTCGTCCAGCACCGCGCCCGGCTCGCCGAAGTTCTTGAACGCGGCCTGGCAGACGATCAGGTCGAACGAATCCGGCTCGAATGGCAGCCGGGCCGCGTCGCCCTGCCGGACGTCGATGCTGACCCCGGCTCGCCGCGCGTTCTCGCCCACCATCTCCACGAACGAGCGACTCAAGTCCAGCGCGGCGACGTGACAGCCGAGCCGGGCCAACTCGATGGACAGGTAACCCGGTCCGGGCGCCACTTCCAACACCTCGGCGTCGGAGGCATCGGACGATAGGTCGGCGACGAGTCGTTCGGCGGTCGTGCGCACCTCGGCCAACTGGGGTGCCGAGCCGCGCACCTTGGCGTACCACCGCGCCACGCCGCCCTCCATGTTCGGCGCCTGGGACCGGGTGGGACGTCCGTCCTTCACTCGCAACATCGTTTCCTCGCTCTCTAAAAGTCTCTGCGAACGGAGATAACTTAGCGACGAAGAGACTTAGCTGTCAAGGGGTGAGTCAGACGAACCGGAGCAGGGTGAAGCGCCACCGATCGCGCTGCCGTTCCAGCCGACCCATCAGCGAACGAACCCGCTCGCCGTCGGCCACCGTCGCGCACAACTCGATCGCGTCCGCGCTCGGTTGCTGTCGGCGCAATGAGCTCAACCGCCTGGAACCCGTGCCCGGTGGTCGGGCATATCGCAGCAGCTCACGTTGGTCCGGTGGACCCAGCAGCGACTCGAGTTGGGCCGTAGGCCGACGGCCGTCCAGCACTTCCAGCACGGCGACCAGCAGGGCACGCAACTCGGCCGAGCTCGGTGGTGGCGGCCGGCGCGTAGACGTCGGCGAGACGAGCGAACGAGCGGACGGCCGGTGGACCCGGTGCTCGACAAGCCTGCGGACGCGGACCGCCCGCCCTGCCGGCGGATTCAACACTGCGAGTGAAGTCATGTACTACAGAGCGCGCTCCCCATCGAATCCGGACCAAGATCACCCGATCGAGGTACCCATCGCCCCGGCTAAGAATGCCGTCGGTGCGCCAGTAGCTTGATGCGGCACCGGCACCCTTGAGTCGGCAATGGTGGAGGTGATCTGCGCGTACCGTGGGGAGCGGAACGAGGAGATCCGGGTGCGAATCCCGGCCCGGCTCTGCCGGTGTAGCTCAAGTGAGAGCCCCCGTTTTTACGTGGGAGGGCTGGCCTTCGGGTCGGCCCTCCTTCCATTCCGGTTACCTGGCGGCTCGGCGGCGAACCAGCTCGAAGCACAGCACCGCCGCCGCGCTGGCCACGTTCAGCGATTCGACCCCGCCGCTCATCGGAATGCGCAGCCATTCCTGCACCTGTCGCCGCACGGCGTCGCTCACCCCGGCGGTCTCCCCGCCCAGTACGAACGCCGCCCGCGCCGGCACGGTCGCGCTGAACACCGTTCGCCGAGCCGTGCCGTCCAGTCCGAACAGCCGATAGCCGGCCGATCGCAGCGACTCGGCCGCGTCGCCGGCGGTGGCGCAGCGCAGCACCGGCGCCCGGAACGCCACCCCGGCCGACGCCTTGATCACCAGCGGATCGATGCCGGCCACCCCGCGACGCGGCACCACGATCCCGTCCACCCCGGCCGCCGTCGCCGTCCGCAGGATCATCCCGACATTCGCTGGTGTGGTGATCCCATCCAGCACCAGCACCGATCCCGGCGGCCGGCTGCCGGACAGCGCGGTCTCCAGCGGCCGCATCTTCGGCGCGATTACGTCGGCCAGCACGCCCTGGTCCTGCTTGCCGTTGCCGGCCAGCACCTTCACCCGATGGGGACTCGCCCGGCGCACCTCGATCCCACGCCGCCCGGCCGCGCGAACGATCTCGTCGGCCGCCGCGCCCCGCGCGCTGTCCGCGAGGATCACCTGGTACACGGCCAACTCCGGATCGGCCAGCACCTCCAAAACCGGCTTGCGGCCGTACACCGTCACGAACCGGTCTTTCGGTGAGATCGGCGGGGTCGTGGGTGATGTCGGCGGCGGTGTCATGGCCGATAGCGTCGCACGGTGCCGTTCGTGTGCGAGTATCGATCCATGTCGGACCGACTGTCGGCGCTCGATGCCTCGCTGCTGTACGTGGAGGAGACCGCCACGCCGATGCACATCGGCTGGGTGGCGATCTTCCGTCGACCGCGCTCCGGGTTCGACTACGACCAACTGGTCGACCTGATCGAGCAGCGGATCGCCCTGGTGCCCCGGTATCGGCAGAAGGTCCGGTCCGTGCCCGGCCACCTGGCCCGTCCGGTGTGGACGGACGACCAGGATTTCGACATCACCCACCACGTGCGGCTGTCCGCGTTGCCCAAGCCGGGCACCGAGGACCAGCTGGCCACCCTGGTCGGCCGGCTGATGGCCCGCCCACTGGACCCGAACCGGCCGCGCTGGGAGCTGTACCTGGTGGAAGGATTACAGCGCAACCGGTTCGCGCTGATCACCAAGACCCACCACGCGATGGTGGACGGTGTGGGCGCGATGGAGATCGGCCAGGTGATCCTGGACGACACGCCGAACCCGCCGCCCACGGAACCCGGCCTGTGGATGCCGATGCCCGAGCCCGGCGGCTTCCAACTGCTCACCGACGCGGTGGCCGAGACCATCCGCCGGCCCGGCGAACTGGTGGACAACCTGCGGGCCGCCGTCGACGACCTGGCCGCCACCGGCCGGAAGATCGTCAACACGGTGACCGGGGTGGCCTCGGTGGTCAGTAGCGCGGCCGTGCCCGCACCGTCCAGCCCGCTGAACGTGCGGACCCGTGGCGAGCGGCGGTTCGCGATGGCGCGGGCGAAGCTGATCGACCTGAAGAAAGTCCGGATGGCCTACGGGTCCTCGGTCAACGACGTGGTGCTGGCGGTGGTCGCCGGCGCGCTGCGCAGCTGGCTGATGTCCCGCGGCGAGGCGGTCAGCTCGCGGACGACGATCCGCGCGATGGCGCCGGTGTCGGTCCGCGACGCCGCGACGACGAACGGCGTCGGCAGCGGCGTGGGCAGTGATGTCACCGCCTACCTGCTGGAACTGCCGGTCGGCGAGAGCAATCCGGTGGTGCGGCTGCACCAGGTCAGCCATGCCATGCGCGGGCACGCCGAGTCCGGCCGGACGGTGGCCGCCGAGACGCTGGTCCGGCTCGGCGGCTTCGCCCCGCCCACTCTGCACGCGCTCGGCGCCCGTGCCGCGAGCGCGTTCTCCCAGCGGTTCTTCAACATCGTGGTGCAGAACGTGCCGGGGCCGCAGGTGCCGCTGTACGCGTCCGGGGCGAAGATGGTCGAGATGTTCCCGGTGGTCCCGCTGGCCCGCAACCAGGCGGTGTCCATCGGGGTGACGTCCTACCACGGTGGTGTCTACTTCGGACTGAACGCGGACCGGGATGCCATGCCGGACGTGGATATCCTGGCCAGAATGGTGGAGGAGTCGGTGGAAGAACTGCTGGGCACGGTGGGCGAGTGAGGGTCTACATCCCGGCGACCGTGCCGATGCTGCGGACCCTGGTGGACGACGGGCGGCTGAGCGCGGTCGGCGACACGGCGTTCGCGCTGACCCCGGCGCTGCGCGAGCACTACGCCAGTGGCGACGCCGAGGAGTTGGAGTACGCCGCGCTGCGCGAGGCGGCGCTGGCGTCGCTGCGGCTGCTGGCCACCGAACTGGACAAGGACCCGGACGCCCGGCCGCGCCGGGCGGTGATCGCCGCCGACGTCGAGGGCGCCACCCACCGGCCGGACCTGGACGCCGCCGTGGTGCGGCTGGCCGGTCCGGTGCCGATGAAGCGGATCGCCGCCGTGCATGTGGACACCGCCGAGGCCGAGAACGCGGTGCGGGCCGCCGCCGAGGTGGTGGACGCGGCCGATCTCGGCGATCCGGACGCGGAGTTCACCCTCGGCGACGCCGAGGATCACGAGCTGGCCTGGTATGCCCCGCAGGAGCTGCCGTTCCTGTTGGAGCTCATGCCGGAGCCGCCAGCCGACAGCGCCGACAGCGCCGATAGTGCCGGCGGATGATTTTCTGACCTGGGAGGTTTCCATGGACGCGATCACCTCGGTCCCGACGCCGACCAACGAGCCCATTCGCGGCTATGCGCCGGGCAGCCCGGAACGGCAGTCGCTGCGGCGACGGATCACCGAACTGGCCGGCGAGCGGCCCGACCTGACGATGACCATCGGCGGCCGGCAACGGATGGCCGGCGGCGAGCGGTTCCCGGTGGTGCAGCCGCACCGGCACGCGCAGGTGCTCGGCTCCTGCGCGCACGCCACCGGCGCCGATGTCACCGACGCCGTCACCGCCGCGCAGCAGGCCGCGCCCGGCTGGCGGGAGCTGCCCTTCGATGACCGGGCGGCGATTTTCCTCCGCGCCGCCGACCTGCTCGCCGGCCCATGGCGGGACACCCTGAACGCGGCGACGATCCTGGGCCAGTCCAAGTCCGCGCAGCAGGCGGAGATCGACTCGGCCTGCGAGCTGATCGACTTTCTCCGGTTCAACGCGCACTTCGCCCGCGGCATCCTGGCCGGCCAGCCCAACTCCGCGCCCGGCGAGTGGAACCGGACCGACTACCGGCCGCTGGACGGGTTCGTCACCGCGATCACGCCGTTCAACTTCACCGCGATCGCCGGCAACCTGCCGACCGCCCCGGCGCTGATGGGGAACACCGTGGTGTGGAAGCCGACGCCGACCCAGCAGTTGGCGGCGCACCACTTCATGCGGCTGTTGGAGACCGCCGGCCTGCCGCCGGGCGTGATCAACCTGGTGACCGGCGACGGCCGCGCCGTGAGCGAGGTCGCGTTGGCCGATCCCGGCTTCGCCGGCCTGCACTTCACTGGCTCGACCCGCACCTTCAAGCTGTTGTGGCGCACGATCGCCGACCATCTCGACGGCTACCGCGGCTATCCGCGAATCGTGGGGGAGACCGGCGGCAAGGATTTTGTGCTGGCACACCCCTCGGCCGATCCGGACTCGCTGGTGACCGCGCTGGTCCGCGGCGCGTTCGAGTACCAGGGGCAGAAGTGCTCGGCGGCGTCTCGCGCGTACCTGCCCCGGTCGCTGTGGGACGGCGGTCTCGGCGACCGGCTGGCCGAGGTGGCGGGAACGATCCGGTACGGCGACGTGACCGACTTCGATTATTTCGGCGGCGCGCTGATCGACTCGCGCGCGTTCGCGAAAAGTCGGGACGCGCTGTCGATGGCGGCCGCGTCGAGTTCGGTGCGGGTGTTGGCCGGCGGCGGTTGCGACGACTCGGTGGGCTATTTCGTCCAGCCGACCGTGCTGGTCGGCGACGATCCGCGGCACGAAATCTTCACCACCGAGTACTTCGGGCCGATCCTGTCGGTGTTCGTGTACCCGGACGAGGACTACGCCAAGGTGCTCGAACTGGTCGACTCCACCACGCCGTACGCGCTGACCGGCGCGGTGTTCGCGACCGACCGGGCGGCGATCGAGGAGGCCAGCCGCGCGCTGCGGTTCGCCGCCGGCAATTTCTACCTCAACGACAAGCCGACCGGCGCCGTGGTGAGCCGGCAGCCGTTCGGCGGCTCGCGCGCCTCAGGCACCAACGACAAGGCCGGCTCGCCGCTGAACCTGCTGCGCTGGGTCAGCCCCCGCTCGATCAAGGAGACCTTCGTGCCGGCGGTCGACCACCGTTATCCGCACATGGGTTGAGTCGTTCGGATTGACGGCTTGTGCGCGGTTCAGCCGAACAGGGACAGCCGCTCCGCGGCGGACCCGACCACCGGCGCCTCGTCGTCGTCCTCGTCCAGCACCGGCAGCCGGCGGGCCAGCGCGCCGAGGCAGCCCACGCAGGGCATCCCGCGGCGGCCGTTGAGATCCAGCCATTCCAGCTCGGTGATCGGGACCGGCGACTCGCAGTGCGCGGACAGTTCGAGGCCCTGGGGGATCCCGGGCCATACCTCGAACACGTGGGACACCCGCCGGCTCTCGCCGATCAGGCCGCGCTTGCGTCGGGCGATCAACGTCACCGGTCCGGGTGCGGACGGATTGAGCATCCAACGTCCGCAGGCGTGTGGATCGGCGACGCACCACCGGACGATCTCGGCCAAGGCTTCGGCCGGACTGCCCACGGCAACCGTGCGGGACCGCCCGTGCAACGTCCCCACGACCAGGAACATCGCGTCCACTGGCCCGTCGGCGGGACAAGCGAGGGCTTCACCGGTGGTTGTCACAGGCACCTCCTCGAAGCGGTTGAGATTAATCCTAGTCCGTGATTAATCTGGTGTACAGACGACCCGGCTCAACCGAGGAGAGTCCCATGGAGCGATACGAGCCCGCCGCCGCCGTCGACACGTTCCCGGTCGACGGCTGGCAGCTTCCCGAGTACTGCGGTCCCAACGGTGGCAACTGCGTGGAGGTGAACCTCGGGGTCACCGGCATGGTCGGCCTGCGCGACAGCAAGCTGTCCAGCGGCCCGGTGCTGGTCTTCGACGATGACGAGTGGACCGCCTTCCTGTCCTCGGCGCGAGCCGGTCAGTACGACCGGTAGTCAAGGTCACCCGGCGTGAACTCGAACGTTTGTGCGAGATTATTCCGGGTGGATGGTTACGCCATTCGGGTGTTTTCTGGTGCTCGCGGGCACCGCGGCCCGTGCCCGTGAGTGCCACGGTCCGCTACAGTGATCGATTGGTCGGTTCCTGGCGATAATCCCCGCATCAATCCCCGCATCGCCGGCCAGAACGGAGTGGAGACCCGATGGCGGCCAGCACGGTGACGTCGCGGCGCAGGCAGCTCGGCAACGAGCTCCGGCGAGCGCGGCAGGCAGCCGGTCTGACCCAGAACGAGGTGGCCGCGTTTCTTGACTGCGGCCAAGGGAAGATCAACAAGATCGAGACCGGCACGGTCTCGGTCAAGCTCGCCGACCTGCGAGTGCTGGTGCGCGAACTGAACGTCGGCAAGGTCGAGGCCGAGATGATGTTCGCGCTGGCCGGCACCGGCAGCGGGCGCGGCCAGTGGGCCGGCTACCGATCCGCGGTGCCGCACTGGTTCCGCACCTTCACCGACCTGGAGCCGGCGGCCGCCGAGGTCCTGAGCTGGCACGGCGAGCGGATTCCCGGCCCGTTGCAGTCCGAGCACTACATGCTCAAGCAGTTCGGCGAGGCCAGGGCCACCGACGTGACCGACCTGGTGCGCAATCGGGCCGAGCGCAAGGAAGTCTTCGACCTGAAGAAGCCGCCGTACTACCGGTTCATCCTGGGGGAAGGCGTGTTCCGGCGGATGCCCGGCGGGCCGGATCCGGCGGTGGGGCTGGACGAGGTGCAGCACCTGATCGAGCTGGAGAAGGCGTATCCGCGCACGTTCATCCACATTCTGCCGTTCGACGCGCGGCTGTCGCACGTTCCCAACGACTTCACGATTATGAGATTTTCCGACGCCACCAGGGATTTCGTCTTCATCGAGCACGCGGCCGGCGGGATGTACATCGATGACGAGGGTGACTTCGAGCTGTTCGTGGACGCCTGGGACCGGCTGCGCGGATCGGCCCTGGAGCGCAACGAGACCGTGGACTTCCTGCACGAGCTGGCGGCCGGATTCCGTGCGGAGATGTTGGGCTGATGCTGGCCTGACTGAGAGCTGAGGGGCGTTTCGGGGGCGGTGTTGGATTGGCTACGATCAGCGAAATGCCGGTCACCGGAAGGGATGTGCCGTGACTGAGACCGTGCACGACGACCCGTTCCCCCCCCAGGGAGTAGATCTCAGCAAGCCGAGCGTCGCTCGGGTCTATGACTGGTATCTCGGCGGCTCAGCCAACTGGGCGATCGACCGCGAGTTCGGCGAGAAGGTGCTGAACCGGTTCCCCCTGCTGCGACCGATCGCCATCGCCAACCGCCTCTATCTGCATCGTCTGGTGCGGCACCTGATCAAACAGGGTGTCCGACAGTTCATCGACGTCGGATCGGGTGTGCCGACGATGGGCAACACCCACGCCGTCGCGGACGAGCTCTCGACGGACTCTCGAGTGGTCTACGTCGACTATGAGCCGGTCGCGGTCGCGCATTCCACGGTGCTGCTGGAAAAGCACGGCGACCTCAGCCGGCACGCCGCTGTTCAGGGCGATTTGCGCGATCCGGATGGCCTCTGGGAGAAGGTCGCGGACACCGGTGTGATCGACTTCGAGCAGCCGGTCGCGCTGCTGCTGATCGCGGTGCTGCATGTGCAGCAGCCTGGCCCGGACGGCGAGGACATCGGCCCCGCGGCCGTGGCGCGGTACCGCGAGCTGTTGCACCCCGGCTCGTACCTCGCCGTTTCGCACATCAGCGATGAGGGTGTGCCGCCCGAACTGGACGAGAAACTGGTTGAGCTCAAACAGATGTACGACAGCTCCAGTAGCCCGGTGATCTGGCGTTCACACGCCGATATCCGAGCTCTCCTCGGCGATTTCGAGCTCCTTGAGCCGGGGATGACCTGGACGCCGTTGTGGCATCCCGAGGAGACCAGCGAGAACGCGCAGTTGATCGAGTTCGCCACACCGAACGAGTCAGTGATCTACGCCGGCGTCGGCCGCAAGCCCTGAGGGGACACTCTGGTGACCGAGACCGTGCACGATGACCCGTTCCCCCCACTGGGAATCGATCTCAGCAAGCCGAGCGTGGCTCGGATCTACGATTATTTCCTTGGCGGCACAGCGAACTGGACGATCGACCGCGAGTTCGCCGACAAGATCATCGCGAGTTTCCCGCTGGTGCGCCCGATCGCGTTGGCCAACCGGCTGTTCCTGCACCGGGCGGTGCGGCACTTGGTGGGGCTGGGCGTCCGGCAGTTCGTGGACATCGGCGCCGGCGTGCCCACCATGGGCCACACCCACGCCGTGGCCGACGAGCTGAGCTCGGACAGCAGGGTGGTGTACATCGACAGCGAGCCGGTCGCCGTCGCGCACTCCACGATTCTGTTGGAACAGCACGGTGATCTCGCCCGGCACGCGGCCATTCAGGGCGACCTCCGCGACCCCGATGGTCTGTGGGAGCGGGTCGCCGAGACCGGCATCATCGACTTCAGCCAGCCGATCGGATTGCTGACCATCGCGGTGCTGCATTTCGCGCAGCCCGGTCCGGACGGGGTCGACCTCGGGCCGAACGTGCTCGCGCGCTACCGGGAACTGCTGCCGTCCGGGTCGTATCTGGCGTTGTCGCACGCCAGCGTGGACGGCGCCGCTCCGGACGCCGCGGCCGGGATGAACGCGCTGAAAGCCAGCTACGACAAGGCTGGCAACCCGGTGATCTGGCGGACCAAGGACGAGGTGCGCGAGCTGTTCGGCGATTTCGAGCTGCTCGAACCTGGAATCGACTGGACGCCGGCCTGGCATCCGGAAGAATCCGGCCCGAACGCGCCGCTGGTCGAGCTGGCCAGCCCGAACGAGTCGGCGGTGCTGGCAGGCATCGGTCGCAAGCCGTAGCGACCTGGGAGGATGGCCGTGAGCCAGCCAGCTTCGGACCCGCACAGTCCGAAAGGGATCGATCTGAGCAAGCCGAGCGTGGCCCGAATCTACGACTACATCCTGGGTGGCACCGCGAACTGGGCGATCGACCGCGAGTTCGCCGACAGGATGCTCGCCAATTTCCCGGTGGCGAAGGACCTCGCCATCGCCAACCGGTTGTTCCTGCACCGGGCGGTGCGGCGGCTGGCCCGGCTGGGAGTCCGGCAGTTCGTGGACATCGGTTCGGGTGTGCCGACGATGGGTCACACGCACACCGTGGCCGATGAGGTCTCGCCGGGCTGTCGGGTGGTGTATGTGGACAACGAGCCGGTGGCGGTCGCGCATTCCCGGATTCTGTTGGAGCAGCACGGTGATCTGGCTCGGCACGCGGCTATTCAGGGCGACCTTCGCGACGCGGACCGGCTGTGGTCGCGGGTCGCCGAAACCGGGGTGATCGACCCGCGTCAGCCGGTCGCCCTGCTGATGATCGCGGTGCTGCACTTCGCCCAGCCTGGGCCGGACGGCACGGACATCGGCGCGGATGCGGTGGCGCGGTACCGGAAACTGCTGCCGTCCGGATCGTATCTGGCGATTTCGCACGCCTGCCTGGATGGCGCGCCCCCGGTCCACGCGGACATGCTGGCGCAGCTGAAGGTGGCCTACGACGGGGCGGGCAACGAGCTCGTGCTCCGTGCCAGGGATGACATCCGTGGGTTGTTCGGTGATTTCGAGCTGGTCGATCCGGGCATGGCCTGGGCGCCGGCCTGGCATCCGGAGGACGCCAGGCTGGACTCGCCGGAGGTCGAGTTCGCCAGTCCGAACGAGTCGGTCGTCTACGTCGGCGTCGGCCGCAAAGCCTAACCCGGTAGCTCGGTGCGCGACGTTGAGCGACGCTTGGATCGTGAAGGTCATCACCCAGCGGGAGTTCCGCGACAACTGGGCGGCGGTCATAGACGCTGTCGAGGCGGGGGAGACGTATCACGTCACCCGCAACGGCGTTGAGGTCGCGGAGTTGCGGCCGGTGCCCCGTAGGCGTCGGCTGACCGCGGAAGAGTTGGTCGAGCGGCATCGGAAGTTGCCTCATCTCGACTACGCCGAGATGAGGCGCGAGGCAGACGAATTCTTCGGGACCGAGGATCGGGTCGGCGACGACGAAGACCCCTGGGAGCGTGTGCGTGGCTGAGCGCCGCGAGTCCGGACACTCGCGTATGTCGATCTTGATTGGCTTGATCCGGCGGTACTGCCGATAACTCCGGAGATCACCGCCGTCACCCTCGCCGAGTTGCATCAGGGTCTTGTGAGGGCGAAGAACGCTGCGGCCCGAGCCGTCCGTACCGAGCAGTTGGGGGCAGCCATCGTGGAATTCGAGCAGCTGCCGTTCGACAAGGATGCTGCGACCAGGTATGGAACTCTGGTTGGGCTGACTGTCGCCGCCAACCGTGATCCCAGGCCGCGTCGGATGGATCTGATGATCGCGGCTATCGCGTCATCCCATGAACTTCCGCTCTACAGCCGGAACGCCGTCGACTTCAAAGGCCTGGAAGACATGGTCGAGATCGTCGCTGTCTGAGCCGCGCGCCTTCGTGACCTGATCGAGATTAATCCGAATCGGCGCCGGCGCGTGATGTGAGCAGCCGGCGCAGCGAGTCCAGCCGGCCGGCGCTGGCCCGGCCCGCCGCGACCTCGGCGTCCAGCACGCAGTCCGGATCGGCCGGCGGCCCGAGGTGTCCGCAGCCGGACGGGCATTCCTCGGCGGGCTCCACGAATTCCTCGAACGCGGCCACGATGTTGTCGGCGGTGATGTGTGCCAGCCCGAACGATCGCACGCCCGGAGTGTCGACCACCCAGCCGCCGTCCGGCAGCGGCAGCGCCACCGCGGTCACCGAGGTGTGCCGGCCCTTGCCCACCGAGCTGACCTCGCCGGTGGCCCGGTGTGCAGCCGGCACCAGCGCGTTGACCAGCGTCGACTTGCCGACGCCGGAATGCCCGACCAGCGCGGAAACCCGCTCCGCCAGCCGCTCGCGCAGCGCCGCCGGCGGCCGGTCCCGCCGGGTCACCACCACCGACAGCTCCAGCTCCGCGTACGCGGAGAGCAGCCCGTCCGGGCTGGCCAGGTCCGATTTTGTCAGGCACAGCAACGGATGCAGGCCACCGGCGTAGGCGGCGACCAGACAGCGATCGATGAAACCGGTGCGCGGCGGCGGATCGGCCAGCGCGGTCACGATCACCAGTTGCTCGGCGTTGGCGACCACCACCCGTTCGTAGGGGTCGGTGTCGTCGGCGGTGCGGCGCAGCACGCTGGACCGCTCGCTGACCCGCACGATCCGAGCCAGGGTGTGCTGGGCTCCGCTGCGATCGCCGACCAGGTCGACCTGATCGCCCACCACGATCGGGGTGCGACCCAGCTCGCGGGCGCGCATCGCCACCACGAGCTGGCCGGGATCGGCGTCCAGCGCGCAGGTCCACCGGCCGCGGTCGACCGCGACCACCATCGCGGGCCGGGCGTCGGCGTGCTCGGGACGCCGCTTGCTGCGCGGCCGGCTGCCCTTGGCCGGCCGGACCCGCACATCCGACTCGTCCAGCCGCCGCCAGTCCTGCTGGCTCACGAGACTCTCGCCCGGATGTTCACACTGTGACCCGGAGCATCCCGGCCCACATTCCGGTGAAGTCGGGCAGCGTTTTGCCGGTGGTGCCGATGTCGTCCACCGCGACGCCGGGCACCAGCAGGCCGATGATCGCGCCGGCGGTGGCCATCCGGTGATCGGCGTAGGCGTGCCAGACGCCGCCGGTCAACCGGCGCGGCCGGATCACCAGCCCGTCGTCGGTCTGCTCGACATCGCCGCCGAGCGCGGAGATCTCGGCGTCCAGCGCGGCCAGCCGGTCCGTCTCGTGGCCGCGCAGGTGCGCGATGCCCCGGAGGTAGGACGGCCCG
>DASZLR010000252.1:0-49717 GCA_035552275.1 Pseudonocardiaceae bacterium
AGGCCCGCGACCGCGCCCACCAGATCTGGAACGAGATCAACGAGCCGAACCTGTTGCAGAACATCCGGCCGACCAGGGCACGAGCGGGGCTCGTGTTGCAGAAGGGGCCGGATCACGCGATCGACCGGCTGCGGCTGCGCAAGCTGTGATCGTCGCGCCGCCGGCGTCGGTCGGCGGCGGTCGTGTATCGTTCGAGTCGCGGTCCGCTCCGTTCTGCCTCGGGCCGCGTTTCGATGTCGACCACCACGCGCCGCGACCACAGGGTCTGCGCCGGGCAGGACGACCATTCCACGTACGGAGACTTCATGGCGGTCAACCGCCTTCAGACCACTGCCCCGACTACCTCAACCACAGCAACTGAGCCCGCCGCTGTCACGTTCGCCGAACTGGGTGTGCCGACCGCGCTGACCGCGGTGTTGGCCAGCAACGGCATCAACGCACCGTTTCCCATCCAGGCGGCCACCCTGCCCGATTCGCTGGCCGGCCGGGACGTGCTCGGCCGGGGACGAACCGGGTCGGGCAAGACCTACGCGTTCGTGTTGCCGGTGCTGGCCCGGTTGGCGGCCAGCCGCAAGTCCCGACGGCCCGGCCGGCCCCGCGCGCTGATCCTGGCCCCCACCCGCGAACTCGCGACCCAGATCCAGGCATCGATCGCGCCGCTGGCCGCCGCGCTGTCGCTGCGCACGCTGACCGTGTTCGGCGGGGTCCGACCCGGCCCGCAGATCTCCGGACTGCGGTCCGGCGTCGACGTGTTGGTGGCCTGCCCCGGCCGGCTCGCCGACCACATCGCCAGCGGCCACGCGCACCTGGACGCCGTCGAGATCACCGTGCTCGATGAGGCGGATCACATGGCAGATCTCGGTTTTCTGCCGGTGGTGCGCCGGCTGATGAGCCAGACGCCGCGCAACGGACAGCGGCTGTTGTTCTCCGCGACGCTGGACGGCGACGTGGACGTGCTGGTGCGACAGTTCCTCACCGATCCGATCACGCACAGCGTCGACTCGGCGCAGTCACCGGTCACCGGGATGTCGCACCACGTGCTGCATGTCCGGTCTGATCACCGGGTGCCGGTGCTGACCGATCTCGCGGCGGCGCCGGGGCGGCTGCTGGTGTTCACCCGCACCAAGCGCGGGGCGACCCGACTGACCAAGCAACTCGTCGCGTCCGGCGTGCCGGCGGTGGAGTTGCACGGCAACCTGGCGCAGAACGCCCGGACCCGCAACCTGAGCGCGTTCGCCGACGGCACCGCGACCACCCTGGTGGCCACCGACATCGCGGCGCGCGGCATTCACATCGACGATGTCGCCCTGGTGATCCACGCTGACCCGCCGGTCGAGCACAAGGCGTACCTGCACCGCTCCGGCCGGACGGCCCGCGCCGGAGCGCAGGGGACGGTGGTCACGCTGATGACCGATGATCAGGTCGGCGATGTGCGCGACCTGACCCGCAAGGCGGGCATCACGCCGATCACCACGAAGCTGAGCCCCGGCGATCCGCTGTTGCGGCGCATCGCCCCCGGCGAGCGTTCGTTCGTCGCCCCGAAGCGCGCGGCCACCACCGATCCGGCCAGTCCTGGCCGACGTCCACGCCGGGGGAAGCCGCGGTCAGCGGCCGGTGGCGCGACCAAGGCCGGGTCGAAGGCGGGCGCCAAGGGAGGGTCCACAGTGGACGCCAAGGCGGGGTCCGCGGCGGCGAATCGCTCGGGTTCCCGACGTACCGGCACCAAGTCCGGGAACAAGGCGGCTCATGCCGCCACCACGGTCCCCACTCGTTCGTCCGGTGCGGCGGCGTTTTCCGCCGGTTCCCGGGTCGGTGCGCGGGGCCGTGGCCGGTAGGTCAGGCTCGGCTGGTTCCACGCTCAGCGCACGTGCTCCGGAATGGTGTCCAGAACGTGCAACATCTGTACCGCGAATTCGGACGCGGCCTGGTCATCGAGCTTCAAATGGGCCTGCACGACGTCTCGGACGAGCCGCAGTCGCTGGTTGTACTGGGTGACGAGTGTGGTGTCAGTGGCCATGTTCTTCGTCCTTCTGGCTAGTCGTGACTCGCGTCGTCGGCGACGCCGACGCACACGCATCCCCGGTCGAGCGTGCCGGCGGCGGTCGCCGCGCAGAACCGAAGTCCGATCCGGTCGTGGACTTTCATCGGGTGGGAGCAGACCACGCAGGTCGGCTCCGGGTCCACGGCCGCTGGCTGGCTGATATCGACCTGGCTTTCAGCGATCACGATGTTGCCTCCCGAGCCTCGTACTGCTGGTGCGCTGGCTGGCCGGAGGCCAGGCTCGGCGGGAAAGTGGGTGGCATCGAGCTTGCTCATGGACAGGACTCGGCCCGACTGAGTGCCGCCGAGGTCCGGAGCGATACCACTACGCTACGCCACCAGGACAATGGCGACCCCGGGCATCACGCCAGTGCCCGCGCGGGCGGGCGGACCAGGCTGGTGGCCAGCTGGCAGTACTCCCGCGCCACCGACGACCATCCCAGCGGACGCGCGGCGACGCCCGCCGCGACCGCCATTTTGGCCGCCGCCATGCCGTCCGTGAGCACCCGGCGCAGCGCGGCCGCGATCGACACCGGGTCCTGGTGGTCGACCAGAATGCCCGCGCCACCGGACAGCAGCTCGACCGCGTGCGGGAACCTGGTCGCCACCACCGGGGTCCGCGAGCTGACGGCTTCGATGAGCACCCCCGAGGTGACCTGCTCGCGCGAGTCGTAGGGCAGCAGGACCACATTGGCGTGGTTCACCAGTCGGCGCAGGGAATGGGCGTCCAGGTAGCGCGAATCGAACTGGACCCGATCAGCCACGGCCAGGTTCTCGGCGCGCGCCGCCAGGAAGTTGCGGTAGCTTTCGCCTTCCTGCGCCAGCACCTTCGGATGGGTGCGGCCGGCGACGACGTAGCGGGGCGCCGACCTCAGGTCGGCCAACAGCGCCATCGCGTCGATACCCCACTCGATACCCTTGCCAGGCCCCAACAATCCCCAGGTGAGCACCTGCGGCCGCTGGCTCCGATGTGGAGCGACTGCGGTGCCGCCGGTGTCCGCCGCGCCGTGCGGGATGACGTGAACGCGATCCGCCGGCACCTGATACCCAGCCACCAGGCGAGCCCGCGCCGCCTCGCTCATGGTGACCACGGCCGCCGCGGCAGCGACCACGCCGTTGAGCACCGCGCGCTGGTGCGGAGTCGGCTCGGTGAGCACGGTGTGCAGCACGACGACCGCCGGCACGGACAACATCGCCAGCACCGACAGCACGTCCTCGCCGTCCGCGCCGCCGTAGACGTCGTAGTCGTGTTGCACGACCGCGACGTCATGCCGATTGAGCAGCGCGACCGCGTCCCGGATGCCGGCCGCCGAGCCCGGCGCCAGTTCCCCCACCACCCCGGCCGGCCGGGTGCCGGCCGCGCTGACCGGAGTGCCGACGGGGGTGTCGGTGGGGGTGTCGGTGGGGGTGTCGAGAAGCCGGACGACACCGCCGGCCGCCCCGGCCGGCAGCGCGGCCCGCAGCGACGCGGTGAACGACGCCAGCCCGCACGCCGTGGGTGGATAGGTGCTCAAAAACCCGAACGTGATCACGCGGAGCCCTTCGAATCACATGGCTGCGCCTAGAAACGACGACTGGCCGCACGCTGGACCCCGATCAGGGCGGCCAAGACGTGTCAGCCGGCGGGTCGACCTATGAACAGCGGCACCGAGGGGTGCGGACTGGGGCGACACGAGACCGCGCGACTGAATTTCGACCCTAGCACCCGACGCGGGCGCGGTGATCGCCGGTCGCGGCGGCCGGTGCGGCTGCTGGTTCAGGTTCGCGGGGCGCGGAACAGCACATCCTGGTACCGCGGTGTGTCCTCGTCGTCGGGCTTCGTGGACGGCTGTCGCTTGGCCGGGGTGTCCGGGTTCGGATGGCTGAACAGGACGGGGTGGACGGGGGCGGGGGTGTCTTCGTCGCCCTCGTGGGCCGGTACTGCGGTGGGTACGGAGATGATCATTGTCCTTTCACGTTGGGGCCGCCGGAAACGCTCAGCCGGCGGTCGGGGCCGCTCGGCGCAGTGGCGCTCCGATGGCATGCAGGTGGCGGAGCACCTGCGCGTAGGAGCCGACGGCGGTGGTCTGGTGGTACGGGATGCCGTTGCCAACACAGAACTGCTGCACGACGGGTTGGGCGTACCGCAGGTTGGCCCGCGGCATGCTCGGGAACAGGTGGTGCTCGATCTGGTAGTTCAGGCCGCCCAGCATGAAGTCCACGAACCGGCCGCCGCGCACGTTGCGCGAGGTGAGCACCTGCTTGCGCAGGTAGTCCAGCTTCTGCCCGGCCGACAGCGTCGGCATGCCCTTGTGGTTGGGGGCGAACGAGCAACCCATGTACACGCCCCAGATGCCTTGGTGCACCGCGATGAACACGACCGCCTGCAGCGGGGACAGCACCCAGAAGACCGCGGTCAGGTAGCCGATGATGTGCGCCGCCAGCAGGGCCGCCTCCAGTTTGGTGGCCTTGACCTCGCGCCGCCAGACGGCCAGGACGCCCGCGATGTGCAGGCTCAGGCCCTCCAGCACCAGCAGCGGGAAGAACAGGATCGCCTGGTGCTTGGCCATCCAGCGCAGCACACCGCGCTTGGCTGCGGCCTGCTCGCTGGTGAAGGCCAGCAGCGCGATGCCGAGGTCCGGGTCCTCGTCCTCGTGGTTCGGGTTGGCGTGGTGCCGGTTGTGTTTGCTGATCCACCAGTTGTAGCTCATGCCGATCAGGCCGCCGTGCAGGTAGCCGACGATGTCGTTGGCCCGTTTGCCGGTGAAGATCTGCTTGTGGCCGGCGTCATGGCCGACGAACGCGAGCTGGGTGAACACCATCGCGAGGAACACGGCGGTCACCAGTTGCCACCAGGACGACCCCAGCAGGGCGAACGCCGTCCATCCGCCGGCCATCAGCGCGGCGTTGACCGTGAACTTGAGGATGTAGCTACCGCGACGGCGCTTGAGCAGACCGCGCTGCTTGATGATCTGGGACAGCTCGGCGAAGTCGCTGCCGCGTCGGTCTGTGGCCCGCTCTAGGTCGATCGACGTCATGAATGTCCGATGCTCGTGTTGGAGGGATCACCGTCGAACCACGTCACAGCTCCCCGTGCCCGATGAATGCGCGAAGTGTGACGGACACGAACACGTAGACATGCGACCACTGTGTACAACGGCTCGGCGAGCAGAGAAGTTCCGGCGGTCCGGTGAAGTTCCGGCGGGTTCTGTCCGGCCAACTACAGATCGCCGAGCCGGCCGATGTTCTCGGCCTCGTCCGGATCCGGTTCGGTGGTCTCCAGAAACGCCCGGACGCATTCGACCGCCACGTCCGGGGCCAGCCGCTTGAGGCTGAGGCCAAGCACGTTGGCATCGTTCCACAACCGGGCGCCCCGCGCGATCCACGGCTCCCAGGCCAGGGCCGCACGTACGCCGGGAACCTTGTTCGCGGCGATGGTCGTGCCCGTCCCGGTCCAGCACATGACCACGCCGGCATCGGCCGTCCCGTCGACGACCGCCATGCCGACCCGCCGGGCGAACTCCGGCCACGGGCCGTCGCCGCTGTGCACCCGCACGTCGGCAACCGTCGCCAGGTAGCCGAGCACGGCTCGCACGCACTCGTTGTCGTCATCCGCCCCGAAGGCGATCTTCATGCCGTCTTCATACAGCCTCCCGTAACCGGGTGGCCAGCCGGAGCAGGGCCCATAGCTGGGCGATGCCGTCCCGGTCGCCGGACAGCTGGACGCGCTGGTTGGACACTCGCCCCCACAGCCACAGGTACACCTCCATCGGTGAGCCGGACACTACGGCCTCGGCCGTCCACCGCTCTTCCTCGGCCGGGTCGACCCAGGCCGGCCGGTCGCCCGGCGGGTCGTCCTCGGCGGACCAGGCCCGGCGGGTGCTGGTGCGATCCGGATCTGCGGTGGCGAGCCATTCCCGACCGCCGGTGCGGATCGCGACCGTGTGTGCCCGGGTGCCGGTGATGTTCAGCTCCGCCAGCCGGTGTTCGAACCAGAGTGTGAGCACCTCGTCAATGCCGTCGACCGCGATGTCCTCGGCCACCTCATCGATCTCGATGCCGGCCGCGCCCTGCACATCCACCCGGTGCACGGTGGTCTCGTGCGCCATCCGCCGGCGCCAGAAGCCGTACGTCCGGTCGGCCGGCCACCAGGTCGAGCTGGGCTCGTCGGGCTCGTGGGCGGACAGCTCCGCCACTAACGGAGCCACCCCGGACCGGACAAAGCCCGGCAGACTCTGCCCGGGAGCCGGGGCGCGCTGCCACTCGATCGGCCGCGGGCCTTCCCTGATCCACCACCACGCCCGCCGGTGATGACTGCCGACATGACGCGCGGTCTCACCGAGGGTGAGCCCCGGACAGCCCGGCACCAACTCCTCCAACCGCCGCTCGTCCACCGACGCGGCCAGCAGCTCGGCCTCGATGCCCAACCGGTGCAGCAGCCGGCCGTAGTCGATCACGGCACGTCCGGTCACCTCCCGCCTCGCTCGTTCGCGGCGGGACGGGCCGCGAACAGGCCCCGCCCGTACACGGCATCGCCCACCAGATCGGCGAACTGCGCGGCCTGCCGGACGAGATCATCGGCGGCCCGCTGGCTGACTGCCCGGGTGATCCCGGCCTGCACGGCCGCCCTGGTCGCCGAGCCGGCGGCGAAGAACTCGGCCCATTCGCGCAGTTCCGGGGCGAGCGTGGCCAGCAGCGCCCAGGCGCTGGCTGGGCGGGCCCGGCCGCGGTGCGGACGCCCGCGCAGGGCGAGCATCGCGGCCGCGGCGCGCAACGCGGCCAGGTAGGCCAGCGCATAACGCTGCGCGGCCAGCGGCTCGTGCTGGGCCTCGGCCACCCCGGCGTGCGCCTGCTGCAGCAGCCCGACGGCGGACCGCTGGGCCAGCTCGGGTGACCCCGGAGCCGCGGGCGCTCCGCGGGCCACCGCCCGGTGAGAGCGGGGCGGGGCCACGAGCGCAGCACCCCGATAATGGCTGCCCCGGTGGGTGACGCTCCGGTGGGTGCGGAGTGGGAAATCGATCAGTGCTGACATCGGCGGCCTCCTGTTCGGCTCGGAACGGCATGGGTTGACGAGCCGCCGTGGGGAAGCCGGCGGTGCCTGGTGGTGAGACGCTTCCCCCGCCCCACCACCAGGCGAGTTCGAACGCATGTTCGAACAATTCGAGAGTAGCTCGGAACCGCCAGGATGTCCAACTCCCGCTGAGAGGACGCTGAGATGGGCGGCGTGGTGTCATAACCAGGTGACGGAGCTGGTGGATCATCCTGGGGTTCGGAAGGTGGTGGCGGCGCTGGCCGAGGCCGGACTCACCGAGGCCGCCGCCGGAGTGCGGATACTCGATGCCGAGGTGCGCACCGCCGGGCAAGCCGCCGACGCGCTGGGCGTCGAGGTCGGCGCGATCGCCAACAGCCTGGTGTTCAAGGGGATTCACGGCGGCGGGAACAGCGGGGACGAACGCCCGGTGCTGGCGTTGACCTCCGGCCGGCATCGCGCCGACCCGGCCCGGCTGGCCGCGCTGACCGGCGCCGCCGAGGTTCGCCGGGCCGACCCGGCGTTCGTCCGGACGCACACCGGCCAGGCCATCGGCGGGGTCGCGCCGGTCGGGCATCCGGTTCCGGTGCCGACCATTGTCGACCGGGCGCTGGCCGACTACCCGATAGTCTGGGCGGCGGCCGGGCACCCGAAGTCGGTGTTCCCCACCACGTTCGACCAGTTGGTCGCGCTCACCGGCGGAATCGCGGCGGATGTCGCCCACGAGACCGCCGGCGACAATGATGGTGCTGGCGCCTGATCGACCACCAGGACGACAATGTGAGTCAGCTCAACGTCGAGCGCCGGTAAGGAATCCTTCATGACCGCGGCTCCACCCCTCCCCCGGTTTGTCGAGATGTCCGTCGACGACCTACAGCCTCGGCTGCACGAGGCGTTGGACATCTACGTCACCGCCATGCGCTATCCGATCGGCACCGCGTCCCAGCGGGCGCCGATGTGGCTGTCGCATATGCAGCGCGAGCACTGGCGCTGCGTGGCCGCGCTGGGCTCCGACAACACCCTGCTGGGCATCTGCTACGGCTACCAGGGCTCGTCCGGCCAGTGGTGGCATGAGCAGGTTCGGCGCGGGCTGCTCAGCCGGCTCGGCCCGCCCGCCGTGGACCGGTGGATGCGGCACTACTTCGAGCTGACCGAGTTGCACGTGCGCCCGGACGCGCAGGGCCAGGGCATCGGCGAGGAACTGCTTCGCCGGCTGCTGCACGTGGTCGCCACCACGACCACGCTGCGCACCACGCTACTGTCCACACCGGAGGGACCGACCAAGGCCTGGCGGCTGTACCGTCGCACCGGGTTCGTGGATGTGTTGCGGCACTATCTTTTCAGCGGCGACCCGCGCCAGTTCGCGGTCCTGGGCCACGACCTGCCGCTGTGATCCGGCGATGAGTTCCCGGTGCTGAGTTCCCAGCGCCGCGCTCCTAGAGTTCCGCCAGCCGTTCGCGCAGCGTGTCCAGGCCCATCGAGCCCATGTCCAATGCCTGCTGGTGGAACGTCTTGAGATCGAACGCGGCGCCGTGCCGCTGCTTGGCCTCGTCCCGCGCCGCCAGCCACAGCCGTTCGCCGATCTTGTACGCCGGCGCCTGCCCCGGCCAGCCGAGGTAGCGGTCGATCTCGTCGCGCACGTGCGCCGGGTCGGTGATCGTCCGGGTCAGCATGAACTCCAGGCCCAGCTCCGGTGTCCACCGCTCGCCTTCGTGGAATCCGGTGCCGGCCGGGATCTCCAGTTCCAGGTGCATGCCGATGTCCACGATCACCCGCGCCGCGCGGAACAGGTGGCCGTCCAGCATGCCCATCAGGTTGCCGTCGTCGGAAAGGTAGCCCAGTTCCCGCATCAGCCGCTCGGCGTACAGCGCCCAGCCCTCGCCGTGCCCGGAGGTGAAGCACAGCAGCCGCTGGTACCGGTTGAGCGTGTCGGCCCGGTAGACGGCGGTGGCGACCTGAAGATGGTGCCCCGGCACACCCTCGTGGTAGACGGTGGTCGCCTCGCGCCAGGTGGAGAACTCCGTCCGGTCCGTCGGCACCGACCACCACATCCGGCCCGGCCGGGAGAAGTCGTCGGTGGGCGAGGTGTAGTACGCGCCGACCCCGCCGCCCGGCGGGGCGATCCGGCATTCCAGCGTCATCAACGGTTCCGGAATGCTGAAGTGCACATCGCGCAGATCGGCCAGGGCCTGGTCGGACAGTGTCTGCATCCAGTCGCGCAGCCCGTCCCGGCCGTGCACCAGATACCTCGGGTCGGCGTCCAGCGCGGCGGCGGCCTCGGCGAGCGTGGCGCCCGGCCGGATCCGGCCGGCCACCGCCTTCATCTCGCGCTCGATCCGGAAGAACTCCTCCCAGCCCCACTGGTACGCCTCGGCCAGGTCGAGATCCGCGCCGGTGAAGTACCGCGACCACAACCGGTAGACGTCCTCGCCGACCGCGTCCTTCACCGGCGCTTTCGGCGCCAGTTCGGTGCGCAGGAACTGAGCGAGGTCGGCGTATGCGGAAGCGGCGGCGGTCGCGCCGGCCGCCAACCGGGTGCGCAACGTGTCGTCTACGCCGTCGACCTGCTCCGCGTCGGCGATCAGGGTGGCGAAGAACGACCTGTCGGCGCTCACCCCGGCCCAGGTGTCGCACTGGTCGGCGACCTTGCTGACCTGACGCAGCGCCGCGATCCGGCCCCGGTCGGCACTGTCGGCCAGGCCGGCGCGCAGCCGGGCGACGGCGTCCGGCACAGCGGCCAGCCGGCGGGCGATCGTCGCCCATTCCTCGGCCGTGTCGGTGCCCATCAGGTCGAAGACCTCGCGGATGTACTGCACCGGGCTGTCCACCACGTTCAGGTTGCCGACGAGCAGACCAGCTTCGTCCACATCGGACTCGGTGCCGACCCGCTCCAGGAACACAGCCCTGGCCGCCCGCTCGGACTCGTCCGCCGGCTCGGCGGCCCGCACCGCGCTCAGCGCCGTACCGCGCAGTTGCGCCCGCGCCGCGAAGCCCTCGGGCGAGTAGTCGGGGAGCCGGTCGTCGTGCCCGCGCACGCCGGCCATGGTGGCCGTGATCGGATCGAGCCGAGCGTAGTCATCGACGTACTGGTCGCTGATCTGGTGCACGCCGCCCGGGCGGGATCCATGGGATGGCATGGGCCGCACGCTACCGTGCGCACCCCGGCACCGGCATCGGCTTATCCGGTGGCTTTCGTTCACTCACGAACGGTCATTCGGTCAATAAACGGGCTTTGGCGGTCAATCCATGGATTCTGGCGGCGAAGCTGGCAGGATGATCGCGTGTCCAAGGGGCGGCGCCGGAGCCTTCGTCGGGGTCGGCTCAGCTCGCGCGCCGCGATGCTGGCCGTGACGTTGTGTGTGGTGGCCCTGACGGCTTCCGGATGCGTGCGGGTGCACGCTTCGCTGACCGTGTCCAGCGACGACCTGGTGTCCGGCGACGTGATCGCCGCCGCCACCCCGACGTCAGCCGAGGATCGGGGCCCGGTGCTGTCCGTGCCGGCGAACCTGGCCGCGGACGCGACGGCACGGCCGTACCAGGCGGACGGCTACGTCGGCACCGACCTGTCATTCCATGGCCTGACGTTCGCGCGGTTCGCCGCACTGGTCGCCGGCAACAACGGAGCCGGGCACTACCAACTGGCGCTGCACCGTTCCGGAGATCTGGTCACCCTGACCGGTTCCGTGGATCTCAGCGAGGTGCCGGCCGGCCAGTCCGACACGCGGATCACGATCGAGCTGCCGGGCAACATCCTCAACAGTGACGGCACAGTCAGCTCAGCGGACTCGACCGGATCGGACGCCAGCACCGTGACCTGGGCGCCGGCCGCCGGCCGGGTGAGCACGCTGTCCGCGACCGCCCAGTACACCGCCGGGCGGTCCTATCCGGCGTCGTTCTGGGCCGGTGTGATGATCGCGGCCTGCCTGCTGATCGCGGTGTTCCTCGCCGTGCTGGCGCTGTTGGCCCGCCGCCGTCACCTGCGCGGGGAAGAGCGCGCGTACTCCTGATCAGCCAACTCGCCCACGGTCCTGGCTGGCCGCAGGTCCAGCCGGCCGATGACCTCCATGGTCGCCTGCGACCGGTTGAACGTGTAGAAGTGCAGGTCCGGCACGCCCTCGGCGAGCAGCCGCTGGCACAGCTCGGTGACCACGTCGATGCCGGCCGCGCGGAACGCCTTCGGGTCGTCGGCCAGCGGCGACAACCGGTCCAGCAGCCGGTGCGGCGCGGGCGCGCCGGACAACTCGATGGTCTTGGCCAGCGTGCGCGGCGTGGTCAGCGGCATCACCCCGGGGAGCAGCGGCGCGTCGCAGCCCCGGGCCACCACCCGGTCCCGCATCCGCAGGAAGTCATCGGCCTCGAAGAACAGCTGCGCGATGGCGAAGTCCGCGCCGGCCCGCAGCTTGCGCACCAGATAGTCGGCGTCCTCGTCCAGGTTCGGCGAACGCGGGTGGCCGTACGGGAACGCGGCCACGCCCACGCAGAAGTCGCCCAGCTCGCACACCAGCCGGACCAGATCCTCGGCGTAGCACAGGCCCTCCGGATGCGGCACCCACTCGCCGTTCGGGTCGCCTTGTGGATCGCCACGGATCACCAGCACGTTGCGCACGCCGACGGCGGCGTACCAGCCGATGACGTTGCGCAGTTCGGCGATCGAGTGGTCGACGGCGGTCAGGTGCGCCATCGGCAACAGCGTGGTCTCCTGCGCGATCCGCCGGGTGGTGCGGATGGTGCGGTCCCGGCTGGAGCCGCCGGCACCGTAGGTGACCGACACGAACGCCGGGTCCAGCGGTTCCAGCTTGCGCACCGAACGCCACAGGGTCTGCTCGTCTTCGGCGTCGCGGGGCGGGAGGAACTCCACCGAGAACGCCGGCCGTCCGGCGTTGAGCCGCTCCACGACTGAAGTCACCAAGCCAGGTTAGCGGCGTGGTCCAGTTCGTGGAAAACACGATCCGCCCGTTGGGACGGCCGCCACCTTGCGACAATGGCGCCATGGCCGAGCCCGGGACCACCGACGACAACCTGCCCCAGCGGGTCGAGTCGGTCCTGCTCGGCTACTTCGAGTCCCGCCGCAAGGACGCCGGTCGGATCGAGTCGGACTTCGACAGCGACTTCGGCGCCGTCGATGCGGACCTGACCGGAGATTTCGACGCGGCGCTGGACACGCTCGCCGATTTCGTGCTCAGCGGCGGAAAACGACTGCGGCCGACGTTCGCCTGGTGGGGCTGGCGCGGCGCGGGCGGGACGCCGGACTCGGCCGAGGCGGACGCGGTGCTGCACGCGATCAGCGCGCTGGAACTGGTGCAGGCGTGCGCGCTGATGCACGACGACCTGATTGACGAGTCCGCGGTCCGCCGGGGCGCGCCGACGGTGCATGTCGCCTTCGCCGACCGGCATCGCGCGCAGCGGCTGCACGGCGGGCCGGACCGGTTCGGCCTGGCTGTCGCGGTGCTGCTCGGCGACCTGGCGCTGGCCTGGGCGGACGACATGTTCGCTGGAGCCGGGCTGCCCGCCGACGCGCTGGCCCGCGCGTTGCCGGCCTGGCAGGCGATGCGCTCGGAAATGCTGATGGGCCAGTACATCGACGTGCTCACCCAGGTCCGCGGCGACGAGTCGCCGGACGCGGCGCTGCGGGTGAGCCGGTTCAAAACCGCCGCGTACACGGTGGAACGGCCGCTGCACATCGGCGCGGCGCTGGCCGGCGCGGACGCCGGACTGATCGCCGCCTACCGCAGTTACGGCGCCAACATCGGCATCGCCTTCCAACTGCGCGACGACCTGCTCGGCGTGTTCGGCGATCCGCTGGTCACCGGCAAGCCGGCCGGCGACGATCTCCGGGACGGCAAGCGCACCATGCTGATGGCGCTGGGCATCCAGCACGCGCGGCAGCGGGGCCAGCCGGCGGACGCGGAGTTGCTGCGGTCCTGCCTGGGTCGGGCCGACCTGGGTCCGGCCGATCTGGACGCGGTGCGCGCGCTGCTGGTTGATCTCGGCGCGGTGGCGGCGGTGGAGCACCGGATCGAGACGCTGACCGAGGCCGGCATCGGCGCGCTGGAGACGGCGCCGATGCCCGTGTCGGTCGCCGGGCGGCTGGCCGATCTCGCCATCGCGGCCACCCGCAGGGACCGGTGATGGCACAAACGCTGACCGGTCGGACCGATCATGTCGTGGTGGTCGGCGCCGGCCTGTCCGGACTGGCCACTGCGCTGCATCTGTTGGGCGCCGGCCGTTCGGTGACCATCCTGGAACGCGACCCGCGGCCGGGCGGGCGGGCCGGGCAGGCCGACATCGACGGCTATCGGGTGGACACCGGCGCGTCGGTGCTCACCATGCCCGAGCTGATCGACGAGACGTTCGCCGCCGTCGGCGACTCGCTGTCCGCCCGGCTGGACCTGATTCCGTTGCGACCGGCCTATCGCGCCGTGTTCGCCGACGGCAGCGCGCTCGACGTGCACACCGACGCGGCGGCGATGGCCGAGGAGATCCGCGCCACGATCGGCCCCGCCGACGCCAGTGGCTATTTGCGGCTGCGGCGCTGGCTGGGCGAGTTGTACCGGGTGCAGCGGGATTCCTTCATCGCCGCCAATTTCGACTCGCCACTGGATCTGGTGAACCCGAGCCTGGCCGCGCTGATCGGATTGGGCGGGTTCGGCCGGCTCGGCCCGACGGTCGGCCGGTTCATCCAGGACGACCGGTTGCGCCGGGTGTTCACCTTCCAATCGTTGTACGCGGGAGTGTCGCCGAGCCAGGCGCTGGCCGCGTACGGCGTGATCCCCTACATGGACACTGTCGGCGGGGTGTTCTTTCCGCGCGGCGGGGTGGGCGCCTTGGCGGAGGCGATGGCCGACGCCGCGAAGGACGCCGGCGCGATGCTGCGGTTCGACACTCCCGTGGCGTGGCTGGAACGGGTCGGCGGCCGGGTGTCGGCGGTGCGCACCACGACCGGCGAGCGGATCTCCTGCGACGCGGTGGTGCTGACCCCGGATCTGCCGGCCGCGTACCGGTTGCTGGGCATCCGGCCGCGCCGGCTGTGGCCGACCCGCTGGTCGCCGTCGGCGTTCCTGCTGCATGCCGGCACCACCCGGACGTGGCCGGAACTGCGGCACCACACGCTGTTCTTCGGCGCGGCCTGGGACCGGACGTTCAACGAGATCATCCGGCAGGGCCGGCTGATGAGCGATCCGTCGTTGCTGGTCACCCAGCCGACGCTGACCGATCCGTCGCTCGCGCCGAGCGGCCGGCATCTGGTGCAGGTGCTCGCGCCGGTGCCGAACCTGCGGGTCGGCCCGCTGGACTGGACCAGGGTCGGACCGGCATACCGGGACGAGTTGGCGGGGGTGCTGGAAAAGCGCGGGCTGGCCGGGTTCGACGCCGCGATCGAGACGCAGCGGCTGGTGACGCCGGCCGATTGGGCGGCACTGGGGCTGGCCGAGGGCACCCCTTTCTCCGCCGCCCACACCTTCCCGCAGACCGGTCCGTTTCGGCCGCGCAATCTGATCCGGGGTGTGGACAACGTCGTGTTGGCCGGTTGTGGCACGACCCCCGGCGTCGGCATTCCGCCGGTGCTGATTTCCGGCCGGTTGGCCGCGCAAAGAATTACCGGTATGTAGGAATTGGCGCCTTATCCTGCACGCCTGCGGCGGCGAAGCATGCTGGTCGCGATGCCGGCCGGCGCGGCGGCGGCCAGGGCGCGACGGCGGTCCGGCTGGCGCACGGCGCCGCCACGCTCCGGTTCGTCCGCCGGTCTGCGCAGCGGACCTTTCCACACGTCCAACGGATTCACTCCCAGCGCGCGGGCATAGGCGTCCAGCACCCGATCACTGGGCTTTTTCGCGCCACTCTCAATGTTGTAGAGCGTGTTCCGATCAACCGGCACGCCGAGTTCGGCCATCCGGTCGGCCAATTGTTCGGCGGTCAGACCGTAAGCGTCCCGAAGCTCCCGGATTCTCACCATCGGCCCACACGGTTCAAACCCCGGCACGACATACCTTTCAATGTTGTCCATTGTGGATAGACACGCCATGGCGAGTGGGAATCCGACGGCCGGGCCGAGAGGGGCAGTTCCCCGCCGGCCCGGCGCCGGCCGTCAGCGAGTGGAACCCGCTGTGGTCGCGTCGCGCTGGTAGTCGGCGGTCGTGTCGATCTGCTTGTCGCGCGCCTGCCGCAGCGCCGCCTGCGCGGTGTCGAGGAATTCCGCCAAGGAGTGTTGGTCGAAGACCAGCACCAGCGCCTCGTCGGCACCGACGTAGAACACGATCTCGCCTGGCTGGGACGCGCTGGTGATCGTCGTTCCGGCTTCGATCTTCGCGAAACCCGCGACCGTGCAACTCATGTTGTGTTGTCTCCCTTTTCATCGTGACCGGCACGGATGGCCGGTCAAGTCCTTACATTTCGTCACGCAGGCGGGGGTAACGGCGGACCGCATCGGCCAGCGAGCCCAGCCCGGCCGCCAAGTCGCCCAGGTCCTCATCCGCGCACCGGCCGGCGCCAACGTCAAAGGCCGCTTGCGAGCACGCTGACTCGCCTTCGCGCAGCAGCACCACCAACGCCCGCCGCAGCTGAACCGCCGTGACCGCCCGACCATCCCCGACCGACACCAGGACAGGCAGGTCCTCGCCGCCGGGCGGCCCACCACCGAAGATCACCACCACAGCCACCCAGGCCACCATGACGGCCGACCATGCCGACCGCGTCGCCGCGTCCGCCTAGCCGGCCGGGACACCGGATGCCGCAACCGAGCCGAACACCCCGCACAACACCGCCCCGGCGGCGCGACCATCGCATCCGGCAGAAACACCACCCCACACAACGCTGTGTACTCACCGGCGCCGTTCGCCATGCCGGCGGCCATCGCCGCATCCGTGACCGCGTGATCCGACCCATTCAGCGAGGTCACCCACGTCAGATGCCGGCGCGCAAGCGTTGTCGTCATGCCCGCCCCCGCCCATCACGCCGAATACCCCACGCCGACCACGCCACCGACACCAACGCCAGCGGCGCCAGCACGACCAGCGGCCACACGCTCCCGCCCATAACGCTGTGTCCTCCGAGCTCGCTCTAGGTGGCGATCACTACGGTGAGCAGCATCGCGGCGGTTACGCTGTCGCTGGTATGTCGCGTGGACTGTCGTCTGGTGCCTTCTTCTGCCGCCTCTCCCCATTCGGCGGCGGTTCGCTTTAACGTGGGGTGACAGACACCGCCGGGGGTGATGAATGGTCGAGCACGAGGCGCAGCGCACACGGCTTGAGCAGCTGCTACACCAGCGACACCTGACAACCGAGCAGTTCCGCCGGCGCTACGAGCAGGCTGCGGGAGCGGGTCTCAGCGAACGTCAGGCGTACCGATGGGTGTCCGGCGAGCTGGCAAAGTTGCCGCATCCACAGGCTCAGGCGGCACTTGAACAGATGTTCGGAGAGCCGGCTGTACGGCTCTTCGGGCCGCCCTACGGTTCGGGTGCGGTGACCCGTGCCAGCCGCACCGAACTGGCCGTTTTCGACCGGGGTCGTGCGCGAACTGATTGGGAAGGACAAGTGATCTCCATGAGCGCCGAACGCGCCCGTGAGTTTCTGAGCAGGGCTGAGGCGTCCAACGTGGGACCGGAGACCATTGATCAACTGACGGACGACGTTCGTCGGCTCGTTGTCATGTATCAGCAACAGCCACTGGCCCGTTTGCTCCCCGAGATGGCCGACACCCAAGACCGGGCGTTCGCACTATTGGAAGGTCGGCAAAAGCCAAGCCAAGCACACGATCTTTACCTGCTGGCTGGCATAGCTTCGGGTGTGATGGCGAAAGCGTCGCACGATCTCGGGGCGTCGCACGACGCGCTCACCCAGGCGCGAGCCGCCTACGCGTGCGCGGACAACGCCGGGCACGATGGTCTGCGAGCATGGATACGTGGTCTACAAGCATTGATCACCTATTGGTCTGGGCGTTTTGATGACTCCGTTCGCTATGCGCGTCTCGGCGCGGACGCGGCGGAACGCAGTCGTGGCACGGCAACAGTCTGGTTGGCGAGTGGCGAGGCACGATCGCTAGCGGCGCTGGGCCGCATGGATGAGGCACATGAAGCCCTGGACCGAGCCTCCGAGGCGCGTGAGCACGTTGTGTCGGATGAGCTTGACCAGTTGGGTGGGCTGTGCACGTTCAGCCGACCGCGCCAGCTCTACTACGCGGCCGAAGCCTTGATTTGGGGCGGCGCGACCGAAGCTGATCAGACAGAACGGACTGCGGCGAACGCGTTGGAGGCGTACGCCGTTGCCGCCGCATCGGATCGAGCTTTTGGAGACGAAGCGGGCACGCGGTGTGATCTCGCGATCGCCCGAGTGCTTCAGGGTGAAATGGAAGGCGCGGCGGAAGCGTTGGCGCCGGTTCTAGAATTGCCCCCAGATCAGCGCATCCATGGGGTTGTCACATCTGTCGAGCGCATTCGATCGGCACTGCGCGAGGTCGACGTGTCCGACCGAAGGGTGAACGAATTGGGCGAAGCAATCGAAAGTTTTACGTCTTCACCCTTGGCGCTGCCACGATGACGACGAACCTACAGCCCTCGCATGGGCTCGTGATCAGTGGCCGGCGGGTGCGGTTGCGTGAGTTTCGCCCGTCCGACCTGGATGATTCTATGGCTGTTGTCGGAGACGATCGGGTCACCCGTTGGTTGTCATTCGACTCCCTGACCGTCGAGCAACAGGAGCAACGCCTGAATGACGCGATCACCCGCGCCCACCATTCACCACGAACAGAATACTACTTGGCGGTCACACCGCAGGACAAAGATCGTCTCATTGGCTTTGTTCGGCTAGGATTCAGTGGCGTTCGCGCCGCAAAACTCGGATACGCTATCGCATTCGACCACTGGGGCCATGGCTACGCCACCGACGCGGCCCGAAGCATGATTGGATACGGGTTCCACAGTCTCGGCTTGCATAGGATCACCGCGGCCATCGGCCCGGACAACGCTGCTTCTATCGCACTCGCGGACCGTCTCGGATTCACGCACGAAGGTCGCCTACGCGATCACGTCCACACGAATGGAATGTGGCGACATTCTGAACTTTACTCCCTCCTCGAAAACGAATGGCACAGCCCGGGTGTGACGTGAGGGCCGACCTTTCTGTGTTATTGTTTGTCAGTTTGCCTGAAAGGCACACACATGGAGTAGGCCGACCAGAGATCCGGCGCCCACAATTTCACCACTGGCGATTCGATCACGCACAGAGTCTAGAGGAATCCACGCTATTTGGGCAGCTTCATTGACGTCAGGACGGCTACCGATATAGTCGGCACCATGCGCTAGAAAAAGAAGATTTTCAGCATCCGCGCTACCGACGATTGGCTGCATCGAAAGCAACGACTCAACGTTGCGCGGACGCCATCCGGTTTCTTCCTCTACCTCACGAGCGGCCGTAGCGGCTGGTGCCTCGTTCGGGTCGACGTAACCGCCGGGCAGCTCCCAGACCCATCGGTCAATGATGAACCGGTGCCGCCACATCATCAACACCTGGTCATGCTCGTTAAGCACAACCATCATCGCGGCCCTGGGTATCCGTAGGACGTACTGCTCGAACCGCACGCCGTCTGGCAGCTCGACGGATGCGACACTCAGCCGTAGCCGTCGACTGTCGTCCACGACGCGCTCTCCGTGGATGGTCCACCGCGTGGCCTCCGCAGAATCCCGGTCGACGCTCACACCCATGGACGCTACCCGACCATGCTCTGCAGCTCGATGCTCCGCAGGGGTACCTGGACGAGACCGGCGGCGAGTTGGGGTCTGACCGCTCCCGGCGTGCGTTGTATGCCGGCGCGTCATTCGTCGTACTGCACGACGGCGAGCGGGCCGAAACCGAAGCCTGGCCGCTCTAATCAGCAGGAACCAGTACGGCGGCGAGTCGGCGTAAAGTTGACCGACTTCCACGCAAACTTTGCCGGGTTGCCTGTCCGATGGCGATAGGGCCGCTCACAGCCGCCGGACGGACACCGCGTCTATCTCGGTGGTGATGATCTGATCGGGCGAGTTCAACCAGAGGGTCTGTTGATCTTTAGTGACGGTCAAGCCTAGTTGTTCGCGGCTGGGGCGCCCGTGGTGCTCCCAGATGGCGTGCACTTCTTCCAGTTGGCTCCATAGGTTGCGCGGGCCGCCGTGTATCGCGTTGCCGTTCAGTTCGTATGCCCATGATCGGTCGCGGTCCAACAGGCCGGGACGCAACTCGTCATCGTGCGGGAAGTAGTGGAGTTGGACGTCTCGCATGATCAGTGATGCGAACAGGTAGAACGGGCCGAAGTCGTCCAGCACCGAGCCGGGTAGTTGCGTCGGCGTTCGGGTCCCCTCCGCTTTGTCGTGAAGGGTGAAGCTGAACGGCATGATGTTGTCTCGGGTGGGCATGAAGGTGCCCCCGATCGGTGCTTGCCCGCTGGCCATGCCATCGCCGTGAACGGTCAGAGCGAAAATCGCGTTGGTGGCAAGGTCTGAATACAGATTTACCAGGATGAGCCCGCCCGGTTTGGCCGCTGTTAGCCAGCCGTACGGTACTCGGCGCACGCCGACCGTAGAGATAATCCGGTCGTATGGCCCGCCTGGTATGTCAACGACCGCGTTCGTCGCCTTGCAGGTCGGCCGATAGCCAAGGGAGGTCAACCGGACGCGCGCCGATTCGATCAGACGTGGGTCAATATCGATCGTCGTCACGTTCTTGTCACCAAGCTGGCGACACAGGATAGCCGCGTTATAGCCGGTGCCGGTCCCGATCTCCAACACAGTCATTCCCGGCTCAACGTGTAGCGCGTCCAACATGGCGGCCATGAGACCCGGTGTACTGCTGGACGACGTGACGTGTCCGCCGACGTAGACGCCGTCTCGGCGTGCCTTTTCCCATGACTCCGGGTCACCGTCAAGTTGGGTAATCAACGCTTCGTTACGATAAACCCAGTCTAGGTAATCGTCGCCCGTTCGATCAACCGCATACCAGCCGCGTTCGGGATGGTTTTTGAAAAAGCGGGGGACAAACAGGTGGCGAGGCGTTGCGGCAAACGCGGGCCGCCATCGCTCGCTCACGTCGAGTCCGGCGGCCAGGTTCTCGGCTTGTCGCTGCCAGTCCACTTAACCCTCCGCCAGATATTCAGCGAATGCTTCCGCCATAGGGAGTCCGGTCTCATCCTGAAGCCAGCCCCATTGACCGTTCGGATTGCATTCTAGGAAGTAGTACCGACCTTCCGGGGTAACCGCGAAGTCGAACGCGCCGAACGCAAGGCCGAACCTGTCCAGATAGGCGCGGAGTTTTCCCGGCAAGTCGGCCGGCAGCGCCAACGGCATGTAACTGACGGCGCTGTAGTCAGCCCGAAAATCAACCCTCGCCGCTGGCGATTCCGTGTGAATCGCCACGCCAAAGCACTTGTCTGCGATCACAGTAATCCGTGCGTCAAAGTCCTTGGGAATCTGTTCCTGAAACATATGTGCTGTGAGGCTGATTGCCGGATCGTCCAGGTCGTGAGGATCAACCAGACTGGTGTAGATGACTTTCTGATCAGGAAGAATCGGGGGTTCAAAGACCTTGTAGATCATGGGCTGGCCGAGCTCAGAAGCGAACTTCTGAGCTCGGCCCGAACTGTTGGTAATCAGCGTTCGGGGCACGGTCATGCCCACCGCTGCCGCCGCGTCAAGTTGACACGGCTTAAAATTGGCGTTACCGATGGCCGAAGGATGATTGACCCATCTGACGTCGAGACTGGACAACACTCCACCAAAACCGTGCCGCGCCTCAACCCTGGCAAATATTCGATATTCGTCCATCATGCCGTCCGGCAACTGAAACTGAGCCGGACGGCGGTAAAGGACTCCGACGACATCATCCAAATCAACCATTGCCCGAGTAGTTTGGAGAGTGCGCCGCGTCGAACCGCCAGGGTACGCACACAGTTCCGCGTTCATCGGAAAATCCGCCGTGTCAAACGAAACAACTTTGACCGGACAGTATTTCAACTGTTCAGCAACCATCCTGGCCGTCTCGTCTTCGGCGCACGAGAGCACCAAGACTGTCGGCACTAGTCGCTGCCTTCCGTAATAACGTCATCAGTCTGCGGACGTTGGCCCTCCTGACCGTCCGGCGACGTTGGCGAATTGATCGAGACCTTCGGCTTGGTCGGCTTGTTTCCTGCGTCCGCTGTTACAATCGAGGGCACCGCGTATCGAATTCCGAAGGGATTGGACTCCGCGGTTTCTGCGGTACCCCAGGCTGGAATGATGGGCCGAGCGGAAAAAGACGGCGCATGTCCACAAACGGGTCGTCGTGTGGCGAAATCACTGTTTCTCCTGACGTGATATTAGCTATGTCGTGGGCGCTGCTCGTGATCGTAGTCTACTCGGAAACTGGCAGCGGATTCCAACACTGTCGCGACCGCCAGAACCTCACGCGGAACGTAACCGGACATGTCGAGCACGGCGTCCCACGGCCCGGTGGCGGCCAGCCGCGCCACGTCATCAGCGTCGTGCGATCCCCGTTCACGACCGCGACGCCGGACGCGTCCTCGCCCGTCCGACCACGCCGGAAGCTGGTCTCACCTCCCATCCGCGCGACAGCGCACCTACCACAGCACGGCCTAGCAACCACGAACCACCGAGTGTCAGCAGGCACGCCACACTCACATTGTGTCCCCTGGCCGGCGGCACCGAAACAGGACAGACCTGCCGCGCCGCTCGATCTCGAACGCTGCTCGATCGGCCGCCCGAATGGGATCTTGTGCGCGTCGCCATCAGGCACACGGCTGGATCACCGCCGACGACCACGCCGCGTTCTGCCAGACATACGGTCACGACGTCACGAAGTGGGACGGCTTCGCATTACTACGCGATATCCGCGGGTTCCGAATGACCTGCGCGGCCGCACAACTGGCCGCCGAGAACGCTGACACCCGCGATCAAGCCGTTTACCGACTTGCGTGTGTTCACGGTGAGCGTGGCGAGCGACCATGTTCCGGGTGGCGAGCCATCCCGTAGCCGCGATCACGCCGGCCGGTGGTCTCTCGTCCGGCGCGAGCCGGCGCTTAGAACGACAGGCCGTTGGCGAGTTCGGTGCGCAGCTTGCTGAGCGCGCGGTGCTGGGCGACCCGGACCGCGCCGGGCGTGGAGCCGACCGCTTCGGCCGTCTCCTCCGCCGACAGCCCGACCACGACGCGCAGCGCGAGGATCTCCCGTTGCTTGGGGGGCAACAACTTCAGCAGCGCGGCCATCTGGTCGCTCTGCTCGCCGCGCATCACCCGCTGCTCGGGGCCGGCGTCGAGCTCCGGCGAGTCCGGCACTTCGGCGACCGGGTCGGCGCGGTTGCGCGCGGCCGCCCGGTGCGCGTCGGCGACCTTGTGCGCGGCGATCCCGTACACGAACGCCAGGAATGGCCGCCCCTGGTCGCGGTAGGTCTTCAGCGCCGTCAACACGGCCAGGCACACCTCCTGGGCGACGTCGTCGGCGGAGGCGAACGTCCGCTCCTGCCGGCCGACCCGCGACCGGCAGTACCGCAGGATCAGCGGCCGGATGTATCCCAGCAGCCGCTCGATGGCGCGGGCCTCGCCGGACGCGGCCGCGGCGACCCAGGCGTGGATGTCGGGCAGGGCGTCCGCCACCGGCTCGGGGTCCCGATATACGTCCGCGACCGGTGGGGCGGCGGTCGGGTCGTCGGGGTCGTCCGCAGCAGGTGAATTACCCGCGAGCAGATCGGTCATTCCCGACCCCCCATTCCGCACCGCTGCCCGGTGTGAAGTTCCCGACAACGCACCAATCGTCACCATCGCCACGGGAAGCCACCCCACTCTCATCCGTCAGCAATGGCACCACGCAGCCCGTTGAGAAACGGGGTTCTCTCGGGCCGCACACCCGTGAGCCGCGGATCGTTCCATCGCACCACCTCGTTGACCGGCCACGGCTTCCGCACCGAGGGGCCGAGTGGCGTGACAGAGAGTACCGCCACGCTTGCCTCGCTAACTAGGGCTAACACGCCTGGTTGTACATACCGACGACTCTGGTCCTCAAAACTTGGGACCTCTGACACCCAACCCACGTCATTGTCGGCCCCGGAACAAGTGACCGACGGTCCGTATCCGGACATTTCGGCCAGGGTGACGCAGTTCATATGGCCCAATGGTGACGGTGTGCACCTGGGTGTTCACTCCGCTGACTCGGTTCTCCCAGCATTCTGCCAGGTTCTGTCAACAGGACTCGCACATCAACACGGGATACCTGGACACGCACCAGTAGAAGGGGATGCCGAGATGAGCGAAGCAGCGGTGACGCGGGATCCGACCGACCTGGCCGAACAGCGGGCCGCCGACCTGCCGCAACAGCGGCGGGCGAGCGCGACCGTGGACATCGTGATCCCGGTCTACAACGAGGAACGCGCGCTGCCCGGCTGCATCGACGTGCTGCACGCCTACCTGGCCGAGCATTTCCCGTACGACTGGACGATCACCATTGCCGACAATGCCAGCACCGACAACACCCAGGCAGTGGCCGCCGGGCTGGCCGCCCGGACCGACCGCGTGCGGGTGCTGCGACTGGACCGCAAGGGCCGCGGCCTGGCCTTGCGCACCGCCTGGTCGTACAGCGACGCCGATGTCGTGGTGTACATGGACGTCGATCTGTCCACCGGCCTGGACGCCCTGCTGCCGCTGGTCGCCTCGCTGGCCGGCGGACACAGCGACATCGCGATCGGCTCCCGGCTGGCGCCCGGCGCGCGGACCGTGCGCGGCCCCAAGCGCGAGGTCATCTCCCGCTGCTACAACGCGCTGATCCGACTCACCCACGGCGCCAGGTTCTCCGACGCGCAGTGCGGTTTCAAGGCCGCCCGCACCGAGGTGGTCCGGCCACTGCTGGCCCGCATCGAGGACGACTCGTGGTTCTTCGACACCGAGCTGCTGCTGTTGGCCGAGCACAACGCACTGCGGGTGCACGAGGTGCCGGTGGACTGGGTCGAGGACACCGACACCCGGGTGAAGCTGGGCAAGACGATCGGCGAGGACATTCGCGGGCTGATCCGGGTGGCCAGGGCGAAGGCGTCCGGCGCGGCGCAGGTCACCGGCCTGCCGCGCCGACCGGACCCGAGGCCGATCCATCCGGACGCGGTGGTCTCCCGCCGCGATTCCGGCCTGCTCTGGCAGGTGCTGTCCTTCGCGATCATCGGCGGACTGTCCACAGTGGCCACATTGCTGCTGTACGCGCTGTTCCGGGAATGGTGGCCGCCGCTGGGCGCGAACCTGGTCGCGCTGGTGATCACCACCCTGCTCAACACCGAGGCCAACCGCCGGCTGACCTTTCTCGGCGCCCGCGGCTCGTCCGGCCGCATCCATCTGCAGGGCCTGCTGGTGTTCCTCGGCTATTACCTGCTCACCTCGGGCGCGCTGCTGGCCCTGGACGCCGCGGTCCACCAGCCGTCCAGAATGCTGGAGCTGACCGTGCTGCTCGCGGCGTCGGTGGTCGGCACCGCGGCCCGGTTCGTGGTGCTGCGCACCTGGGTGTTCTCGAACAAAACCAACGGAAAGGCAGCCGAATGACCGCGCCCGCACACTATGCGGACCCGACATCACCGCTGGCCGACAGTTCCACCGCGACGCGGACCAGCCGCTGGTACCGGCACTGGCAGCCGTGGGCGCTGCTGGCCGTCTGTGTGCTGGCCGCCCTGCTCTACGGCTGGAACCTGGACGGCAGCTGGGGCAACACGTTCTACACGGCCGCGGTCAAGTCGATGACCAAGAGCTTCACCAACTTCCTGTTCGGCTCGTTCGACCCGGCCGGCGTGGTGACGGTGGACAAGCCGCCGGCCGCGCTGTGGGCGGACGCGCTGTCGGTCATGGTCTTCGGCTTCCACAAATGGTCGGTGGCCTTGCCCCAGGTGCTGGAGGGCGTCGCGGCGGTGTTCCTGCTGCACCGCACCGTGCGCCGGTGGGCCGGGGAGAAGGTCGCGCTGCTGGCCGCGCTGTTCCTGGCGTTGACCCCGATCACCGTGGCCATCGACCGGGTGGACAACCCGGACGCGCTGCTGGTGCTGTTCCTGGTCGCCGCCGCCTATGCGTTGACCCGCTCGGTGGAGAAGGGGATCAGCCCGCGCACCGGGACGAAATGGCTGCTGTGGTGCGCGTTCTTCATCGGCTGCGGGTTCCTCACCAAGATGCTGGCGGCCTGGATCGTGGTGCCCGGATTCGCGATCGCCTACCTGCTGGGCAGCACGTCGACCTGGAAACGGCGGATCTTCGACCTGCTCGGCGCGACCGGCGTGCTGCTGGCCAGCTCGTTCTGGTGGCCGGCGCTGCATGACCTGTGGCCGGGCGCCAAGCCGTACATGGACAACAGCACCGACGGCACCACGTTCAACCTGATCTTCGTCTACAACGGCTTCAGCCGAGTGTTCGGCGGCAGCCGCGGCGGCGGGGGCGGCCGCGGAGCCCCCAACCCGGACGTGACCCGGGAACTCGAACGGCTGGCCCAGGACTTCGGCGGCGGCCGGGGTGGCGGTCCGTTCAGCGGCGGTTCCGGCATCACCCGGTTGTTCGGCGCTTCGGTCGGCAGCCAGATCGGTTGGCTGCTGCCGCTGGCGCTGCTGATGCTGCTCGGCGCGGCGGTGGTCGGCGTGCTGCGGATACGCGCCAAGGCTCCCGGCGATCCGGCCCGACGCGCCGGCTGGTGGCTGTGGGGCGGCTGGCTGGTCGTGATGGGCCTGGTGTTCAGCTTCTCCCAGGGCATTTTCCACTCGTACTACACGACCGCGCTCGCCCCGCCGATCGCCGCGTTGTCGGCCGCCGGCCTGGCCGTGCTGTGGCGGCGGTACCGGCGACCCGGCGGGATGTCCTGGCTGTTGCTGCCGGCGGCGGTGGCGATCACCGTGGCCTGGGCCTACCTCCTGGTCGAGCGGACGCCGACGTGGAACGGCTGGGCCGGGCCGGCGGTGCTCACGGTCGGCGCGGTCGCGGTGCTCGCCCTGCTGGCCGCCCGGCCCGGCGGCGGCCGCACCTTCGCCCGTGCCGGTCTAGCGCTCGGCGCGGTCGCGGTGATCCTGGTGCCGACGGTGTGGTCCGCCGGCACGGCGACGGCCAGTGGCGGCATCGGCGCGCTCGCCCAGGCCGGTCCGTCGGTCGGCTTCGGCAACTTCGGCGGCGGCGCGGCCGGCGGCGAGGGTGGTCAACGGGGTGGCCAGCGTGGTTCCGGTGGCGGCGTCGGCGGTCCGGGCGGCTTCGGCGGCGCGGACGGCGGCAAGGGCGCCGGCGGTCAGGCCGGCGGCGGGTTCGGCCGCAGCGCCAGCCTGACGGCCGAGCAGCAGCGCATCGTGGACTACGTGGTGCGCAACGCCCCGAACGCGGAGATCAAGCTCGCCGTCGAGGGTGGCTCGATGACCACCTCGCCCTACATCATCGACACCGACCAGACGATCATCGGCATGGGCGGCTTCGCCGGCAGCGACAACGCGCCGTCGGTGGGCCAGCTCACCCGGTGGGTGGCCGCCGGGAAGCTGCGGTACGTGCTGGTGAGCAGTTCCGGCCGGGGCGGTGGCGGCTTCGCCGGGCTGATGGGCGGCGGGACCAACTACCCGGCCGCCCGCGACCAGTGGGTGAAGCAGAACTGCACCGTCGTCAACCCCAGCGCCTACGGCGGCACCACGGCCGGCCAGTCGGACAACGGGCTGCCCGGCGGAATGGCGGCGATCGCCGACGCGATCGGCTTCGGAGCGCAGTCCCTGTACGACTGCGCCGCGAATTAGATCCACGAGCGGGTAGGTCTACCGTGGGTGCCGTCCACACTGGACGGCACCCACGGTCGGTCCAGGTTCTCAGCTCGAATTCAGGATGTCCTCAGATTTCTCCCATGTCCGCTGATCAGACTCGTGTTGTGAGCGCACCGAACGGAACAGGCGCCGCTCGGGTGCTGGTCGTTGACGATGAACCGAACATCCTTGAGCTGCTGTCCGCGGCGCTCCGGCTGTCCGGTTTCGACGTCCGCGCGGCGACCAACGGCAAGGGCGCGCTGAGCCTCGCGCACGAGCACGTGCCGGACATCGTGGTGCTCGACGTCATGCTGCCCGACGTGGACGGTTTCACCCTGGCCCGCGAACTGCGCGCCAGTCACGACGGCCTGCCGGTGCTGTTCCTGACCGCCCGCGATTCGGTGGAGGACCGGATCGCCGGCCTGACCGCCGGCGGCGACGACTACGTGAGCAAGCCGTTCAGCCTGGAAGAAGTCGTGCTCCGGCTGCGGGCGATTCTCCGCCGCACCCAGCCGCTGGGCGGGGTCGGCGCCGAGGGCGATCTCGGCTACGCCGACCTGGTGATGGACGAGGACGCGCACGAGGTGCGCCGCGCCGGCCGGCTGGTCGAGCTGTCCCCCACCGAGTTCAACCTGTTGCGCTACCTGTTGGTGAACGCCGAGAAGGTGGTCAGCAAGGCGCAGATCCTGGATCGGGTGTGGAACTACGACTACGGCGGCGACACCCGGATTGTCGAGTCGTACATCAGCTACCTGCGCAAGAAGATCGACATGCACGGCCGGCCGCTGATCCACACCATCCGCGGCATCGGCTACAGCCTGCGCCTGCCGCCAGAGGATCGCGGGTGACGAACCGCACCGCCCGCAGAAGGCCGTTGACGTTGCGCGGCCGGCTGGTGGCGGCGATGTTGGTGCTGTCCGCGCTGGGGCTGGCCGTCGGCGGCGGGGTCAGCGCGCTGGTGTTGCAGACATCGCTGCTGGAGCGGGTGGATCAGCAGCTCGGCGGGGTGACGGGCTCGATGCTGCACGGCCCGCCGCCGCCCACCGCGCCGCAGGACGCCAACGCCCGGCACGGGCTGCCGACCAGTTTTCGGGCCATCGTCATCAACACCAACGGCGAGCTGGCCGCCGTGCTCGGCACCACGCCGGGCGCGCGGAACGTGCCGGTGCTGCCCAGCGTCACCACCCTGCTCCAGCACGCGGCCGCCGGAACGCCGTTCACCGTGCCGGATTCCGCCGGCGGCAGCGACTGGCGGGTGCTCGTCGTCGCCCCACCCGGCGGTGATGTGCTCGCGGTCGCGGTGTCCCTGGCCGACACCGACGCCACGCTGAACCATCTGGTGGTCATCGAACTCGTCGTCGGCGGTGCCGTGCTGGTGTTGCTCGGACTGATCGGCGCGCTCGTGGTGCGGTTCGGCCTGCGGCCGCTGACCAGGATCGAGCAGACCGCGGCCGCGATCGCCGACGGCGAGGTGGACCGGCGCATCGACGACGCCGATGACCGCACCGAGACCGGCCGGCTGGGGCACGCGCTGAACACCATGCTCGGCCGGATCGCCTCGGCGCTGCGCGATCGGGAGCAGTCCCAGCAGCGCTTGCGCGATTTCGTCGCCGACGCCTCGCACGAGCTGCGCACCCCGCTGACCTCGATCCGCGGCTTCGCCGAACTGTACCGACGCGGCGGCGCCGCCGAACGGTCCGATGTGGACAAGCTGATGGCCAGGATCGAGAGCGAGGCGACCCGGATGGGTCGGCTGGTGGACGATCTGCTGCTGCTGGCCAGAATGGACCACGAGCGGTCCCTGGACCTCGCCGAAGTGGATCTGCTGGCGCTGGCCGACGATGCCGTGCAGGACGCGCACGCCCGCGATCCGGACCGGCAGGTGAGCCTGGCCGCGCCGCACGGCGCCCAGTTCGTGCTCGGCGACGAGCACCGGCTGCGTCAGGTGGTCACCAACCTGATGAGCAACGCGCTGGTGCACACGCCGGCCGGCACACCGGTGACGGTGACCGTGGACCGGCTGTCGTTCACCGGATCTGTCAACGGAGGTCACCAGAACGGGAGCCAGCCGCTGGCCGGCGTCGGCGATCCGGCGACCGGCACCGCGATGGCGGTGGTCGAGGTGACCGACGCCGGGGCCGGGGTGCCCACGGATCAGGCGCCCTGGGTGTTCGACCGGTTCTTCCGAGCTGGCCCGGCCGGCCAGGATGGCCGCGGTGGCCCAGGTCGGATCACCAGCCGGGGCGGCACCGGACTCGGCCTGGCCATCGCCTCGGCGATCGTCGTGGCGCACCGGGGTCGCATCGAGCTGCTGCCCGCGCCCGGCTCCGGCGCCCGATTCCGAATTCTGCTCCCGACGGGCGAATGACTCTGGTCCACAAGGTCGACACCCACCACAATGGCCGCATGACGCCCGGCAGACCCGATGTCGCCTTCGTGGCCAGCACCGACCTGGACGACACCGTCCTCACCCCCTTCTACCAGGACATTCTGCAGCCGGCGTTTCCGGCCGACGAGTTGATCAGCCTGGACGAGTTCCGCACCGGCTACGGCAGCCCCAGTCCGGTCTATCACGGCACTCTCGCGCTGCGTGGGGACGAGCCGGTCGGCGGCGCGCTCGGCGAGTACGACCCCGGCAGCGGGCTGATGCTGTTGGCGTACCTGGCGATTCGGGAGGATCAGCGCGGCACCGGGCTGGGCACCGGGCTGCTGAACGAGGTGCTGCCGGCGTGGCGCGCGGCGCTGACTCCCACCGCGACCATCGCGGAGGTGGAGGACCCGCGTTTCTATCGCGCCGGTCCGCACGGCGATCCGGTTGCCCGGCTTCGGTTCTACGAACGCCTCGGCTCGACCGTGCTACCGCTGCCGTACTTCCAGCCCGCGCTGCGCCCGGACGTGTCCAGGGTGCGCGGAATGTTCCTGATCTGCCTCGACCCCGGCCGCACCGGCGTGTCGGCGGCGGCGCTGGCCACCTTCATGGACGAGTACGTCGGCCTGTGCGAGGGCCCGGCGGCCCGCGACGCCGATCCGGAGTACCGGGCGTTCCGCGACCAGATCACCGCCTGGCCGGACGAGGTGCCGCTGTGGCCGATGTCGGCTGCGGACCAGGTGCCGGTGACCAGCTACGCCGCTCCGCTGTCCTGATCCGGTTCACCCAGGTCCAGCGGCCCGTCCAGCGGCCGGAAGTCGAGTTGGTCGGCCATGCTCTCCAGCATCGACTCGACCCGGTCGAAGTAGGGCGTGCCGGGCTCGTAGAGGTCGGCGATCTCCGCCTCGGGTGGGAAACCGTTGTCCGTCATGGCATCGGTGGGCCACCGCTTCCGGTATGGCGCGAAAAGCCGTCGCACGCGGGCGATCGCCGCGTCCGCGATATCGCCCCCGCCGTCGGCCCTGGCCTCGTCCACCCGCAGCCGGAAACGATCGAGCATCTGCCGGTAGAAGCCGGAGGTGTAGTGGGTGGGCGCCTGCCGGTCGATTTCCTGGCGCACCTGATAGACGTAGGCGTGCAGGCAGGCCCGCGCGTAGCAGTCGAGGGCCAGGCCGAATTCCCCGTCGTCCCACGCCAGATCGGCGTACACCCTGGTGAGCAGCCCACGCAGTTCACCGTCCTCGGTGTCCTCGTCGTCCACCCGATCGGTCAGCGGCGCCAAGATCTGCCGGGCCTTGGCCGGGTCGATGTCGGCCCAGAGATCACCGCGGAAGTAGCTGGCCCAACTGGCGATCCACTGTTCGGCGTCCTCGACGCAGGCCACCTCGGCGGCGGCGTACCAATTGTCCGCGACCTGCCGGCTTTCCGGGTCCGCGGTACTGGTGTACCAGGCGGCGTCGCCCAGATAACAGCAGATCAGAATGTACAGCCGGCGTAGCTGCCAGTCCTCCGGAATCCGCCCGATCGACAAATGGTGCATCCGCCACAACGCCCACAGCGCGGTGTGCACCTTCGTCCAGTTTTCGGTGTGCCGGCCCGGAACCCGATCCGCCCAGCTCGTCACATAGTTCGCGCGGAATTCTTCGATCCGGCGCAACCATTCGTCGCCGCCGCGCCGTTGCAGGTCATACGTCTGGACGAGTCGCCGGTAGTCGGCGAGCAGCTCCTTGCAGTAGTCGGTCGGCGTATCCGCCTCCCACCACCAGAAAACCTCGAAGAACAGCCGGATCAGCACCGGCACGATGTTCTGGAACGCCCGTCGACCCAGCTGTCCCACGTGATACAGCCAGTCCCGGGAGTTCCGCCGCCACATCGGATCCTCATAGCGGCTCCACGCCGCCCACGGTGATTCCTCGTCTACTTCCTGATCGAAGTTCAACAGGTCGCGGTAATACCGTTCGGCGGCGCGGTGCAATTCCCGGTAATGGGCCGGATCCGTGGCCAGCAGCTGGTCGACAGCGGTGTGCCGCAACCGGTCGTGCAGCCAGAAGCCCGACTCGGGGTCGTCACCGGGTTGGGTGGTGAAGCTGGACTTGGCCAGCCAGCTCACCAACGAGTCGGCCTGGTCCTCGTCCAGTTCCAACAACTCGCCCAGAATCGAGGTGTCCTGGTCCGAGCCCGGTTCGGTCACCCTGTGCAGCACGGTCAGCTGGTCGAACAGCGGAACCGGGCGGCCCACGATGTCCGCGGCGGCCTGATCGATGAACGCACCGGCCCGCCGCACCCACTCCGTGACATCCGAGCCAGCCGCGCCGCCACGCAGCAGATCATCCACAGCGGACAGTGGGGCGTTGGGCAGCAGCCGCTCGCTGATCATCTGGCACCAGGTCGCCACCCACACCGGATGGCGGAGATCGCCGGCGATCTCGATGATCAGGGCGGCGACCGCGTCCGCCCGGCCCCGCTCCCAGTCGGCCAACTCGGCCAGCACATAGTCGACCGTCTCCGCCTCGGTCATCGCGTTCAGCGTCAGCCGCCGAGTCGGCGGCCGCATGGTCACCCCCGATCCGACCAGACTCGCGCCGACGATCAGTGCGCCGGGCAGCTGGTCGAACACGTCCGACACCCAGGCCGCCGCACCATCGTCCAATCGGGACAGTTCATCGACGAGGATGGCGACCGGGCATTCGTGGGCCAGTTCGTCCAGGGCGGCGACCAGTCCGGCCCGCATGGCCAGCAATCTGACCCGCAGCCTGGCGGATTCGTCCGCGTGGAAATGCACGCCGCCGTGCACGTCCCCGGCGATCTGGGCCAGGCTGCCGACCTCGCCGGTGAACTCGTTGCCCTGGCTGGACAATCGGGTGCCCGGGTCGGCCTCGCCGCCACGTTCCGGCGCCGGTCCGGCGGCGCGCGCCGCGCGCATCCGGTTGGCGAGCCGCTCGGCGAGGTCGACGGCAAGGCGTGGGCCGTTCGGTTCCAGGTGCTCCGTTCTGGCGACGTCGCTGGCCAGTTCCGCGATCAGCGTCTCGGCGGTGGCCAGGGTGCCGAGTAGCCGGTCCAGGTCGTTGGCGGACGTGTCGTCGCCGACCGGGCAGGTGATGAACAGCGTGGCATAGCCCAGGCCGCGCAGGCTGTCCGTGAGTTCGCGCAGCAGCACGGTCTTGCCACAACCCGATTCCGACACCAACTGGAATCGACCGGCGGCACGGTGCCGGGCGACGCCGAGCACCTGGTCCCGAGCCGCCGCCTGGCTGGCCGTGATCGGCCGCCAACCGGCTAAGCCGGACTCCTCAGGGTTTTCCGCTGTGGTCACGATTCTCCCGTTCGCCGTCAGAGTTCCGGCAGCGCGGGCTCGTCGTCGTCCGGCCCGGCGGTGGGCGCGAACAGCGCGAGCGCACCGGCCGCCCGGCCGCGGCCGTCCCGCAACACCAGCAGCCGCACCGCGAATCGGGACACCGAACCGTCCCGCAGCTGGACTGGCACCGACGCCGTACCCCGGTCGATCGGGTCCTCGGTGTCCTGATCAGCGGCCGTTTCGCCGGCCGCAGCACGAAAACCGGTCCAGTGCTGGTCCCGATGCGTTTCCGGCACGATCAGATCGAGTGTTCGGCCGATCGCCTCGGCGGGCGAGTATCCGAACATCGCCTCGGCGCCGTCGTTCCACAGTTGAATGGTTCCGGTCCGGTCGGCCATCACGATTGCCGGCGGTGCCATCGATGCCTCGTCTCGTCGGGTGCCCACCCACCGCACCTCTATCGCCGGAACACCCGACGACAGCACAGGCGTGATCGATTTCTCCGGCTACCGAGACAGAACCGAGACCTACGACATCATCCGGAAATGGCGTCGAACGAGACGATCATCCGCTCCGGGCCGCGCAGATTCACGTGCGGCCGGTAGCGCAGCGAGTCCTCGTCCAGCTCCGGGCTTCGCACCCGGTTGGCGAACGCGGACAACGCGATCGACGCCTCCAGCCGCGCCAGGCCCGCGCCCAGACAGAAATGGATGCCGGCGGCGAACGACAGGTGCTGCCGGGCGTCCCGGGTGATGTCGAACCGGTCCGGCTCGGCGAACGCCGCCGGATCGCGGTTCGCCGCGCCCAGCAACAACAACAGCACCGCGTCGGCCGGGATCTCGATGTCACCGATGGTCGTCGGCTCGCGCACGATCCGGGTGGTGAGCTGGACGGGGGTGTCGTAGCGCAGCGATTCCTCGACCGTCGAGGACACCAGCGACGGGTCGGCGCGCAGCGCGGCGAGCTGGTCCGGATTGCGCAGCAGCGCCAGGATTCCGCCGGCGATCAGGTTCGCGGTGGTCTCGTGTCCGGCGACGAGCAGCAGCACACAGGTGCCGACCAGTTCGTCCTCGGTGAGCACGTCACCGGATTCCTCGATCCGCACCAGCTTCGACAGCAGGTCGTCGGCGGGCGTGCGGCGGCGTTGCGCGATCAGCTCACGGAAGTACGCCCGGAACTCCAGTTGCGCGTCGTGGATGTCGTCGATCTCGCTCTGGTCGGTGAACGACAGCGCCGGGTCCAGGCCGCGCACCAGCCGACGGCCCCAGCCCTCGAACCGCTCGTGGTCCGCCCTGGGCACGCCCAGCAGTTCGGTGATGATCCGCACCGGCAGCGGATAGGCCAACTGTGGCACCACATCCAGCGAGCCGACGTCGGCGACCTCGGCGAACAGCTCGTCCACGATCCGCCGGATCTCCGGTTCGAGCGCGGCGATCACCCTGGGCGTGAACGCCTTGGACACCAGCCGGCGCAACCGGGTGTGGTCCGGCGGGTCCAGCGACAGGAACGACACCGGCGACTCGTCGTGCTCCTCGGACAGGTTGCGCGGCAACAGGGAGCGCCGCCGGTCGCTGCTCATCGTCGGATCGCGCAGGATCGCCGCGCACCGGTCGTGGTCGCCGATGACGACCAGCGCGTTGTCCAGCACGGCGAACGGGCCGCTCTCCCGCAGCCGGTGGAACACCGGGTACGGGTTCGGCCGGTTGGCCGGGTCGAAAAGCCGGCCCAACGCCTGCTGTCCGTCCGGCTGAGTCTGCGGTGCCTGGTGCGCGGTGGTCACATCCATCACACTGGCACTTGAACCATGGTTCAAGGCAAGGGGCGGCGATGTTGACGATCGGACAGTTGGCGACCGCGACCGGGGTGTCGACCTCGACTATCCGGTTCTGGGAACGGAGGGGGCTGCTGCCACCGGCCGCTCGGGAGCGCGGGCAGCGCCGGTACAGCGAGGACGACCTGTCCGCGATCGGCATGGTGCTGGTCTGTCAGGAGGCCGGGTTCACCCTCGCCGAGATCGGTCAGATGCAGCGGGAGAGCGTCGGCAGGCCGCAGGTGTGGCGAGAGTTCGTGCAGACCAAGATGACGCACATCGAGGACAGCCTCACCCGGCTGGATCACGCCCGAAAACTGCTCACCCATGCGATGGACTGTCCGCAGGAGGACATCGGCCGCTGCCGGCTGTTCCAGGCCGCCGTCGGCCGCCGAGTCGGCAACCCAACGGTGACGGACCCGCCGACGCCTACAGCGGCTTGCCGGTGTTGACCCGCTTGGTCACCTGGTGCTCAGCGACGAAGGACAGGAACGGGACGACACCGGCCAGCAGCACCATGATCGCGCCCTTCCACGACCACCTGGCCTTGAGCGCGAGATCGACGGCCATCGCCAGGTAGATCATGTAGAGGAAGCCGTGCAGCGGCCCGACGATCTCGGCCATCCTCGGCTGGTGGAAACCCCAGTCCAGGGCCGTGGCCACACACAGCAGCAGCAGGCCGACGCCGACGGTGTAGGCCATCACCCGGTAGCGGCCGAGCGCGGCCCTGATCTTGGCGTCGATCGCGTCGACGGGCGTGGTCGCGGTGTCAGCCGGCATTGCGGTCCTCCTGGGCGGCCAGTCGGGCCAGGTACTGGTTGTAGGCGACCAGATCCCCGTCCGGGCCGGTGTCCTCATAGGTCACGGTCGTGTTCTGCACGTAGGCGCGCAGCGGGTTCCACTCGGCCATCGATGGCGTGCTCGGCGCGGTGTTCGATGCGGTGTTCCATCCAGTGTCCGATGCGGTGTCCGATGCGGTTCGCTGCGCCGGCACGGGATCGGTCGCCGGTTCCGGTTGCTGGACAGCGGCTTCAGCGTCTTCGGCGGCGCGCTCCTGGCCGGCCTTGTGAATCCGGTAGAACATGAACGCCGGAAAGATGCCGAACAGCGGCCACTGCAGCACGTAGCCGAGGTTCTGCAGAGTGCCGCTGGCCGACTGGTATCGCGTCCACTGCCACCAGGCGAGCAGGCAGCAGCCGATCAGCGACACCACGCTGACGGCGACAATCGCCAGCCCCCGCCGGCTGAACAGGCTGCCGTGCACGGATCCGACGCTAGCACCCGGCCATGGTGTGACCTCGCTCCCGTTGTTGAGCACGGTCACCCAGTTGTTGAGCGTGGCGCTCCGTGCGCGTCGGCCAGCCAGGCGGCGATCTGGGCGCGGTTGGTGAAGCCCAGTTTGCCGAGGATGTGATCGACGTGTGTCTCCACGGTGCGTGGGGAGATCACGAGTTTTGCCGCGATGTCCCGGCTGGTCAGTCCCTGGGCGACGAGGTGGGCGATCTCGGTTTCCCGACGGGTGAGCCCGCCGGCTTCGCGCTGGGGTTCGCCGGGGAATTCGTTGTGCTGGGCGTAATGCAGGACGTCGGCGCGGGGCAGCTCGTAGCCCTGCCGGTACCCGCGGTCGAACGCGGTGTCGCCGAGCGCGGCGCGGGCGCGGGCCAGGGATCGGGCGTGCAGGTCGGCTTCGAGCGGCGAGCGGCGGGGCGCCACGCCGCCGGCCCCGTACCAGGCGTCGGTGGCTCCGAACAGCAGCGCGGCTCGCTCCGGCCGGCCGTCCAGGGCCGCGATCCAGGCCAGGGTCTCGGTGCACAGGGCGCCCATGAAGGCGTTGTCCAGGCGGGCGCTGGCGTCGGCCCCGTCGCGACCGGCGCGCTCGGCGGCGGCCAGATCGCCGGACACGAGCTCCAGGCGGGCGAGCAACATGAGGGCGGCGCTGCGCTGGTAGTACTCGCCCAGTTGCCGGCTCAGCCGCACCACCGTCGCCAAGGTGGCGCGGCCCGCCGGGACATCGCCGGACAGGCCGGTGGCCACGCCGTTGACGCCCAGTGCCGCCAGGTGGGGACCCTGCATGCCCCGAGCGGCGAAGACCGCCGACGCGGCCGCCGACTCCCGGATGACGGTGGGCGTGTCGGTTCGGACGAGTGCCACGTAGGCGGTGCCCCAGGCGACCCAGGCCGCGAGCAACTCGTCCACGCCGCGCTCGGCGAGGTCGCGGGCCTCGGCCAGCCTGCCGGCGGCGGCGCCGATGTCCTTCTGCACGCCGGCCAGCATGGCGTCGGCGGTCAGCGCCATCACCCGGTCGGGCGCGTCGTCCGGGGCGATCGCCAGGGCCCGATCCAGCCACATCCGGAGTTCGGTTTCCAGGCCGCGGATGGCGAAGTACTCCCGGGTCTGCCACAGGATGCGCAGCGTGGTGTTGGCCTGTGCCGGCTGGCTGAGACCGAACTCGGCCGCGGCTCGCAGGTTGGCGTGCTCCCGCCGCAGTCGCCGCACCCACGAGACCTGCTCCGGCCCGGTCCAGTAGGTGGCGAACGCCGTGGTCAGCTCGGCCAGCCAGGTGAAATGCCGATGCCGCAACCGGTTCAGCTCGCCGGTCTGCGCGAGGCGGTCGGCGCCGTATTCCCGCAGGCTTTCCAGCAGCCGGTACCGGACCTCGTCGGTGTGGTCCTCGCGGACCAGCACCGACTTGTCGACGAGGCCGTGGATCAGGTCGACGATCTCGTCCCGGCCGAGCCCGTCCCCACCGCACACCTCCTCGGCGGCCGGCAGGTCGAACGAGCCGGCGAACACCGCTGCCCGCGCCCAGAGCCGCTGCTCGGCCGGGGAACACAGGTGATAGCTCCAGTCGATCGTGGCGCGCAGGGACTGCTGGCGTTCGCTGGCCGAGTGACTCTTCCTGATCAGCACATCAGCGCCGTGCTGGTGCAGTCGTTCGCTGATCTGCCGGGGCGACAGCACCCGGACCCGGACCGCGGCGAGCTCGATGGCCAGCGGCAGGCCCTCCAGCTGCCGGATCAGCCGGACCAGGTCGCCACTGTTGTCCGGGGTGACCCGGAATGCCGGCCAGACGGCCTGCGCGCGATCAAGGAACAGCCGCACACCGTCGTAGCTGCCCAACTGCTCGACGGAAAGCGCCATGTCGTCGCCGGGCACCGGAAGCGGCCGCACGGTCACCAGGTGCTCGCCCGGCAGGCCGAGCGACTGCCGGCTGGTGGTCAGCACGGTGACGTCGCGGCTGGCGGTGAGGATCGCGGACACCAGTTCGACGCACCCGTCGACGAGGTGCTCGCAGTTGTCGAGGATCAGCAGCAGCCGGCGGTCCCGCAGGTAGCTGACAATGGTGCGCGGTGTGGGCTGTCCGGAGGTGTCTCGTAGCCCCAGCCGCTCGGCCACCGTGTGCGGCAGCAGCGCGGCATCCCGGAGGTCGGCCAGCGGCACGAACACGACGCCGTCGGGGAACGACCCGGCCGCCTCCCGCGTCGCCCGGACCGCCAGCCGGGTCTTGCCCACGCCGCCCGGCCCGGTGAGCGTGATCAGCCGAGCGTCGACCAACAACCGACCCACCGCGGCGAGCTCCTGCTGCCGGCCGACGTAGCTGTTCAACTCGGCGACGTCAGCGGCCGGCGACCTGGTGATCACGGCAGACAGGCAACTCCTCGAAACGAAACAGCCGGGAACCCAACCTACGCCGTGAACCGAACACCCGATCGGTGAGAGCCAGCTCGCCGAGTCGCCGACGAGGGCGCTCCGGCCGACAGCTATGCCGACAGGGCCTGTGCCGCGGCGCGGGCGTAGCCGTCGGCGACGCCGAACACCTTCTGGGCGTACTGAACGGAATCGTTGTACGACAACACGGCCGACCACCAACCCGTTGGCGTGCCCAGGTCCCGGCCGGCGGCGCAGAGATAGCGGCCGGCGGCCAGCGCGGCGTCGTCGATGTTCTCCGGGTCGGGATGTCCGTTGCCCAGCGCGTCGGACGCGTAGCCGTACCAGGTGGACGGCAGGAACTGCATCGGGCCGACGGCGTGGTCGTACACCGGATCGCCGTCGAGGGCGCCGTGATCGGTGTCCGGCACCGAACGGACCCCGGCCGAGCCGTCCAGCGGGATGCCGATCACCGGCCTGGACTCCTCGCCGTTGGGCAGCAGGACCGCGCCGCCGTACTGGCCGTGATCCGACTCGACCCGGCCGATCCCAGCCAGCGTCACCCAGGTCAGGTGACAGCTCGGTTGGGTCGCCCGCAAGGCCAGTTCCGCGTTGCCGTACGCCCACGCGGCCGGCTCGGGAATGCCGGTGGCCGCCGACACCAGGCTCGCCCAGCCGGTCAGCGAGGACGGCTGCCGAGTCTTCGCCACCGGGGCGGCGGGCTGGGCCGGCGCAGCGGTCGGCCCGGCGGCGGTGAGGTCCGCCGGAATGACCGAGCCCGGTTGCACATCGGCGGCGCTGACCTGCAACGCCGGGATGTCCTCGGCGGCGAGGCTGGGCTTCGCCGCGGTTGCCCTGGTCATCGCCCAGACCCCGACGGAGCCGACGGCGAGCACCAGCACCACCGCGATCAGCCGGCCGGCGATCCCGCCCAGCACGGCGGCCAGCGCCCACCGTCGGAGCGTCCCGTCCGTGCCTGCCACTTGCCGCCCTACCCGCCTACGTTCGTTGCCAACAGAACAACGACACCCGGGCGGGCATGGTTACGTGCGGTGTCTGTTACCCGGTGCTGCTGGATCGACTGGATCGACCGGTGCTCGATCGCGATCAGTCGCGCTCGGCTCAGGCGACGCCGTCGCGACGCTGGCGGCGCAGCCGCGCGACGCACCACGCGGCCGAGCTGCCCCGGCGCAGATGTTCCAGGACGGTGTAAGGACCAAGGTGCCGGGCCAGATCGGCGGGGCTCAGACCGGCTGCCCGGTAGTCCAGCGCACGCTGGTCCAACGGACTGATTCCGGCGTCCCACCACTTCTTCGCCTCAGCGATGTCGCCCACGAGCTGCCAGCAGCTGGCGGCTGAGGCCAACAACTCCTCTGGCACACCCGGAAGCCGGTCACGCATCGCGGCCACGTAGGCCGGGCTGGCGGACTCGACGGAGAACAGTCCGCCGGCCCCCTTCCGGCCCCGCTGGCCCGGAATGCCCGGCAGTGCGGGCGCTCCCGTCGACGCGACCGACGACTCCGCCAACCATTCGGTCGCCAGGCGAGTCGCCTCGACCACCTCCGCGTCGTGGCTCCGCTCCGCCGTCCACTGACGGACCAGCTCATCGACGCCGTGATCCTCGACCATCCAGGCCTCCTTACCGGCTGATGATCACCCGATGCGCGAACCGTACGGCGTGACCCTGACAGTGCGCTAGACCCGATTTTGCCCACAACGTCGTTACCAGGGTGTTATCGGCGAGAAATCCCCCAGAAGGCCCAACGGAACGGATCATCGCCGACTCTCCGTCACCCATCGTGATCGACTCCCGAGACCGCCGCCGGCGGTCAGGCGAACAGGCCGCGAATGAAGGTGATCAGGGCCTCGGCGCCGTTCTTGAGCCACCCCAAAACGGTGTGCACGGCGCCGGCGGACTGCGTCGGCTGGGTGATCACGTAGAACAGCACGAGCGCGATCACCAGTAGCAGGATTAACCTCTGCGCGTTCACCGGCCCTCATCTCCGTCCGCTCACGCAGGGCTCCGCGCCCGAGTCGCGTGTACACACAGTGATCGCGCGGCCGGTGCGCCGGGCACCCGTCCGGGGCTGTCACGTCCACCGTACTGGACCACCCGGCCACCAGCGGTTACCAGAGCCCGGCGCGTCCGAACACGATCAGCAGACCGTCACGAGACAGTGCCGGCCGAACGCAGTGCTTCGACATCATCCGTCGACAGGCCGAGTTCGGCGAGCACGTCGGCAGTGTCCGCGCCCGGACGCGACGGCGCGGTCGGCGCGTCGGGACGGGTCCGGTCGAACTTCGGCGCGGGCGCCGGCTGCGTCACCCCGTCGACGTCCACGAAAGTGTTCCGGGCCCGGTTGTGCGGATGGTCGGCCGCCTCCCACGGCGACAGCACCGGGGTGAGGCAGGCGTCGGTGCCCTCGGCCAAGCGGGTCCACTCGTCCCTGGTCCGACCGGCGACCGCCGTCCCGATCAACTCCCGCAGCTTCGGCCACGACGAGTCGTCGGCCCGGCTCGGCAACGTCTCGGTGTCCAGTTCGAGCAGCTTCACCAGCGCCACCCAGAACCGCTCCTCCAGCGCGCCGATCGCCACATAGCGGCCGTCCGCGGTGCGGTAGGTGTCGTAGAAGGGGGCGCCGCCATCGAGCAGGTTCTCGCCGCGCCCGCCGGTGAACATGCCGAGCGCGTGCATCCCGTGCAACTGGGTGGACAGCAACGCCGACCCGTCTGTCATCGACGCGTCCACCACCTGCCCGCGTCCGGAACTCCCCCGCTCGAACAGCGCCGCGAGAATGCCCATGGCCAGCAACAGACCGCCGCCGCCGTAGTCGCCGATCAGGTTGACCGGCGGCACCGGCGCCTCGCCTGATCGGCCGATCAGGTCCAGCACGCCGGACAGGCCGATGTAGTTGATGTCGTGGCCGGCGGCGTCGGCCAGCGGGCCGTCCTGGCCCCAGCCGGTGATCCGGCCGTAGACCAGCCGGGGGTTGCGGGCCAGGCACGCGTCCGGCCCGAGCCCCATCCGTTCGGTCACGCCGGGCCGGAAGCCCTCCACGAACACGTCCGCCCGGTCGACCAGCCGCAGCACCAGATCCACGCCCTCGGCGGTCTTCAGGTCGACGCCGATGCTGCGCCGGCTGCGCGCCAACGGGTCGCCGGGAAAGGAGAGCACGTCGTGTCCGGGCTTGGCCCGGTCGACCTTGACCACGTCGGCGCCGAGGTCGGCGAGCACGGTGCAGGCGAACGGCGCCGGCGCGATCCCGGCCATCTCGACCACCCGCAACCCGCGCAACGGACCGCCACGGGACATCTGAAACTCCTTTACCCTCAACGTCTTGGCGTAGCAGTGTCACTGGTGTGGCAGGTCACAGCGTGCGCGAGATGATCTCCTTCATGATCTCGTTGGTGCCACCGTAGATCCGCTGCACCCGGGCATCCGCCCAGGCCCGCGCGATCGGGTACTCGTTCATGTAGCCGTAGCCGCCGAACAGCTGCACGCACTCGTCAATCACCTTGAACGCGCGGTCGCTGCACCACCACTTCGCCTGCGCGGCGGTCGGCACGTCGAGCTCGCCGCGCAGGTGCGCGTCGATGCACTGGTCCACGAACGCGCGGCAGACCTTCGCCTCGGTGGCGCATTCGGCCAGCGTGAACCGGGTGTTCTGGAAGTTGAACACCGGCCGGCCGAACGCGGTGCGCTCCTTGGTGTAGCGCAGGGTCTCGGCGACCGCGAACTCCATCGACAGCACCGACGACACCGCGATGATCAGCCGCTCCTGCGGAAGCTGCTCCATCAGCTGCACGAAGCCCTGGCCCTCGTCACCGAGCACGTTGTCGACCGGAACCCGCACGTCGTCAAAGAAAAGCTCGGCGGTGTCCTGTCCCTTCAGGCCGACCTTGTCCAGCACCCGCCCGTGCCGGAAGCCCGGCGAGCTGGTCTCCACCACGATCAGCGACACGCCGTGCGCGCCCTGCCCGGTGTCCGTCTTGGCCGCGACGATCACCAGGTCGGCCTGGCCACCGTTGGTGATGAACGTCTTCGCGCCGTTGAGCACATAGTGGTCACCGTCGCGGACCGCCTTGGTCTTGATGTTCTGCAGGTCCGATCCGGTGCCCGGCTCGGTCATCGCGATCGCGCCGACGAACTCGCCGCTGGCCATCCTCGGCAGCCAGCGCCGTTTCTGCTCCTCGGTGCCGTAGCGCAGCAGGTAGGGCGCGACGATGCCGTTGTGCAGGCTGATGCCCCAGCTGCTGTCGCCGGCGCGCACCTGTTCCTCGATCAGCACGACCTCATGCGCGAAGCTGCCGCCGCCCCCGCCGTACTCCTCCGGGATCGACAGGCACAGCAGGCCCACCTCACCGGCCTTGCGCCACAGCTCCCGGTCGACATGGTGCTGGTCGAGCCAACGCTGCTGGTTGGGAACCAGTTCCTTCTCGCAGAACGAGCGGGCCAGGTCCCGAAAAGCCTGCACGTCATCATCGAGCCAGGCGGGCCGGTGTGTCACGGAGTCCTCCCTCACCAAAAACATTCCAATCGGAACGTACATGCAATCCGGACTGCATGTAAAGTGACCGAGATCGGAGGACGCCGTTGAGCACACCCATCAGCACCCCGGCGCGGACGCGCCGCACGCAGGCCGAGCGCAGCGAGCGGACCCGTGAGCAGTTGCTCGCGGCGACCATCGACTGCCTGGTCGATCTCGGCTATGCCGGCACCTCGGTGTACGAGGTCTGCAAGCGGGCCGGCGTGTCCAGGGGCGCCCAGCAGCACCACTTCGCCACCAAGGCCGAGCTGATGGCACACGCGCTGGAGTACCTGGTGGGCCGGTTGCGGGCGGAGACACTGGACGCCCTGCACGGCCTGGATGACGACGCCGACCGGCTCGCAACGGGGATCGACCTGCTGTGGCAGTCGTTCTCCGGCACGCTGTCCACCGCCGCGATGGAGCTGTGGGTCGCCGCGCGCACCGATCCGGAGCTGCGCGCCACGCTGCTGCCGGTGGACCGGGCGCTGGGCCGGGCCACCTACGAGCTGTTCCGCGAGGCGTGGCCGGAGGTGTCGCCGGAGAAGATCGACTCGCTGTACTGGCTGACCGTCAACCTGACCCGCGGCCTGGCCCTGGACCTGATGATCGGCGGCGATCCGCAGCGACCGAAGCGGCTGCTGGGCGAGTGGAAACAGCTGGCGGCGGCCATCGTGCTCTCCTGAACGTGCCGTGAACCTGTCGTGGTGCTGTAGGGATCAGGTAGAGATCCGGCACGGAACCGGCACGCCACCGATCTTTACGCGTCAGTAACCGCTAGGGTCAGCATCCGTGTTGGACAGGCCGGATCGGGTCGTCACCATCGCGCAGCTGTTCGGTTGCGCGCTGATGCTCGGCATCGCCGGCCTGGCGGGCTTCCCCGGTCCAGTCCCGCTGCTGTTCGTGGCCGGAGCCGTCGGCGCGGCGAACGCGGCGTACGAGCCGATGCGGACGTTCGGCTCGGTTCTGCTCGGCGGGGTGGCGGCGACCAGCATGACACTGGCCGGTGTGCCGTTCATGACCTGTTCATCGAGCCGGTTCACCCAGGTGTTCCCCTGCGCTGACAACGCACCCACCTGGCAGCTCACCGGCGCTACTATTGCCGCCGGGCTGTCCGCGGCCAGCCTGGTGCTGGCCAGAACGGCGGCCCGGATCAACATGGATGATCGTCTGGCGCGCATCGAGGCGCGGCTGGCGCAGATGCACGAGCTGATCATCGTGCAGCGCCCGGTTCACGAGGAACACACCACGTGACGCAGGTTCCCGACCAAGGACGATCGGGTCGCAGTAACTCTCGTGTTGCTACACAGCAATAACCGACGAGCAGGCTGGGAGCTATGGAAGACAGAGATCACACCCGCAGGCCGCAGGCGACCTGGCGGCTGCGGGTGGAGCTCACCGATCGTCCGGGCGCGCTGGCCCGGCTGACCACGGCATTGGCCGCCCGCAACTGCAACATCCTGGCGCTGACCGTCTTCCCGGTGCCGGGCGCGGTGGTGGACGACGTGATCATCAGCACGCCGGCCGGCCTGCTGCCCACCGACCTGGTGAAGTTGATCCGTGGCGCCGGCGGACGGTGCGCGGGCGTCACCCGCGCCGACATGCACAGCCTCACCGACGGCCCGACCGCCGCGCTGCGCACCGCGACCCGCCTGGCGGCCGGGTCCATCGAGCCGGCCGAGGCACTGCGCGACCTGCTCGGCGCCGACTCCGTCCGGCCCATCGACGGCCCCGCCGACCGGCGTCCGACCAGCGAGAGCAGCCGGGCCGTCGTGCCCGGCGCCCAGGACGGCCGAAGCCTTGCGGCGCACCGCTCCTGGACACCGTTCACCGAAGTGGAACTGGCCCGCTCGGCCGCGATGGCGGAGTTGGTCCGCGCCCTCGAACCGGGCCGGCGCGGCCGGTCGGCGCCCCGCCCGCCAGCGAGCCTCCCGGCGAACCGGTCAGCCGCGAACAACCGTCCCGTTCCCGGCATTCGGCGCCTTCCGGGCCCCAACGGCCCGCACGGACTGGTGCTGCGTCCCGGCCGGCCGACCGACACCGACGCGGTGGCCGCGATGCACGAGCGGTGTTCCCGCGCCACGCTGTTCGCCCGCTACCACGCCGGCACCCGGACCATGCCGCGCCAGTTCCTGCACCGGCTGCTGACCCCGCCGCGCGGCCAGGCGATCGTCGGCCAGATCGGGCCGCGAGTCGTCGCGCTGGGGCAGGTGGTCAGCATCAACGAGCCGAACACGGCGGAGATCTCGCTGCTGGTCGAGGACGGCTGGCAGAAGCGCGGGGTCGGCACCGCGATGCTGACGCACCTGGCGCGGACGGCGCGCGACGTCGGCTGCACCGAGCTGGTCGCCTGGTGCATGGCCAACGAGCAGCAGATGCTGCGGACCGCCGAAAAGGCCGGGCTGCTCGCGAACGTCCGCTACGAGGGCACCATGATGCGGCTGGCGCTGAACCCGCACGGCGCGAGCGCGCCGGCCACCGGGGCGCCGAGCCGGTCGAGCCTCAGCGCCCCGAAGCGGGCCTCGTGAATTAATCCTGCGGTCAGTCGTGCTTGGTCTGGCCCAGGAAGGCGGTCCATCGGGTCGCGTCGAACCGCAGGCGCGGCCCGTCCGGGTTCTTGGAGTCGCGGATCGCGGCTCCTTGGCTGATCGTCGCGATTTCCACGCAGTCGTTTCCGCCACCGCTGTGGCTGCTCTTGCGCCACATCACGACACCCCGATCAACGGACACGCCTTACTCCCTTCGCACTCAGGCATCCCGGTTGGCTGCCTGGGAGATCCGATCGAGCGTGGCCTCAGGACCGAGAGCCGCCGCCCGCAAATGATCGAACATCAATGTGTAGCGGTCAACGTCGTCCTGCTCTTCGACGTAAATCCCGTCGGCCGTGTTGTCCACATAGACGACATCGGGATCGGTGAGATCGGGAAATCCCAAGATCAGAAACGGCCCGTCCATGCCGGCGTGAGCACCCGCCGAGAACGGAATAATCTGCAGCGTGACGTGCGGCAACGCGGCCAGTTCCAGCAGCTTGGCGAACTGCTCGCGCATCATCCGGGCGCCGCCGACCGGCCGGTGCAGCACGGCCTCGTCGATCACCGCCCAGTAGGTCGGCGGATCGTTGTCGGTCAACAACTGCTGCCGCTTGAGCCGGCCGGCGACCCGGAGGTCGATCTCCGACTGGGTCGAGTTGGGCCGGGCGGCGCGGAAGACCGCGCGCATGTAGTCCTCGGTCTGCAACAGGCCCGGCACCAGCAGCGCCTGATACGCCCACAGCCGCGCGGCCTCGGCCTCCAAACCGACGAACGAGCCGTTGAACACCTCGTGGTACGAATGCCACCAGCCCTTTTTGCGGGCTTCCCTGGACAGCTGCACGAACGCGTCCACCAGGTCCGGCTCGCCGCCGTAGAGGGTCATCATGTCCCGCACGTCGCGCGGCGCGACACCGACCCGGCCGGTCTCGATCCGACTGATCTTCGACGCCGAGCACTCCAGCCGGGCGGCGACATCGTCAATGGTCAGGCCGGCCAGCTCGCGGTGCCGGCGCAACTCGCTGGCCAGCCGGCGTCGTCGCACCGTGGGGCTGTGTTCCCTGCTCACCGACACTCCTCCAGGCCCGGATCGGCCGTCTGGCGGACAGTCTCTGTGGTGACCGGCCGAACGCCAAGCGTTGTCACCCAATCGGGTAATGCAACTTGCAGATTTCCGGTCGCCGTCGCAGGCTTGCTGTCGGACCGAAGACCAGCCGGATCGCTCGCACGACAGGCGGACGGCGACACGGGGATTAATCAGCGATCAGCGTACCTCGGTGCGGCGGCCGGAACATTCGGCGACGGACCGGGTTCATCGCGCCGGTCGCTGCGAAGGCACGGCGGGCATGCCGGGCCGCTGCGCTAGACCCGCACCGCGCGAGGAGATGACGTGACCACGAAGAGCGGCCCGACCGGCACCCCCTTATTCGGCCAACTCGACCGGTCCCTACGTGCCCACCTGGGTGATCTCGTCCGCACGGCGCGGCATGGCGACGAGAGCACCGTGATCGACCTGGCCAGGGACGAGGTGCCGAAGATCGTCACCGCGCTGCGGTCGCTGCTCGAAGAACACCGCCCGGACGAGCACGGACGCTGCCCGACCTGCCGAACCCGGCGGTTCCGGCGGCAGTTGCCGGCGCCCTGCCGGGCCTACCTGACCGCACACCTGTGTCTGGTGATCGCCGCGGGCGTCGAGCCCGGCGGACATCCACATCAACACCGGCACCAACTGCGTCCCGCGAGCTGATCGCGGGACGCTCCCCGGACGAGCCCAGGGTCGCCACCCCAGGGCTCGCGCCGGACGGCGCGCCAACCCGACGCCTCCCCCCGTCGCGCCGTCCGGCATCGCCAACGGCGGGGCCGGGACCGATCCCCGATCGGTCCCGGCCCCGCTGGGCGGATCCCCGCCGGTGGATCAGCATCAATGAGTGCCGATCAGTCCGACGCGGCGATCGGCCCACCGGTGTAGACCGTCGCTTCCTGCACGAAGCACAGCGGATTGCCGAACGGGTCGTCGGCGTAGAAGGACCGCTCGCCCCACGGCTGCTCGCCGATCTCGTCGTCCACCCGGCGTGCTCCGGCCCGCCGCGCCCGCTCGAACACGGCGTCCAGGTCGGGCACGGCGAAATAGATGATGCGCGGATCGGCTGGACCGTCGGCCGGACGCGCCGGGCGTTTGTCGGCCGGCGGCTCGACGCAGGCGAGCACCACCTCGCCGCAGTGGAAGTAGTGCCGGTTGGCCCAGACCCGCTCCCCCGCGGAGCCGAACAGCTCACCGTAGAAAGCCGCGGCCTGATCAATGTCATCGACCGGAAGGATCAACCGGAATATGCGCGGAGCGATCATTGGTAGTCAGGGGCGCGGTGTCCCGAAGGGCCCGGTTCCCCATCCCCTTTCAATCCGTACGTGCGGTTCTCCGCATACGGCTTGCCGATGATCTTCCTGACATGGTTACGCCGCCTTCGGATAACGTACAGTTCCACGAAGCCGATACAAACCGAGACCGTTGAACCACTCTTCCGTCCACTGCCTGGCCTGCCCAGCACGCAGATCGGCGGAACCCTGTGTGACGTGGCCTGCAGCATCACCGGTGGCAGCCGCCGGCCGGGCCGGCTCGTCACTGGCGGACAGGTCCCTGTGGGCTGACTATGCGGTGGTTGATTATGCGGTGTGCTTGGCGGTGAACTCGTCGGAATCGAAATCGCCGTCCAGGACCGGCGACAGGAAGCGGTGCGCCAGCGCCAGAAATTCGGCGCGGGACAGCGCGGCGGCGCCGTCGGGCAACACGCCAAGCAGCGGCGCGCCGGCCGAGACCGGCAGGTCCACCAGGTTGCACCGCTGCGCCAGGTCGGGCTCGGCGGGCCACCGGCCGACCACCACGCCGACACAGTCCAGGCCGCGCCGCACCATGACCTCGGCGGTGAGCGCGGTCGCGTTCAGCGTGCCCAGGCCGGCGTCGGCGATCAGCAGCACCGGCGCCGACAGCGCCCAAGCGGCGTCCGCCAGCGTGGCGCCGTCGGTGTCGAACCGGACCAGCAGGCCGCCGGCGCCTTCCACCAGCACCAGATCGTGCTTATCGGCCAGGTCCGTGGCGGCGGCGGCGATGTCGGCCGGCCGCACCGGCGGGAGACCAGCCCGGCGGGCGGCGGTCTCCGGGGCCAGCGGTTCGGGGTAGCGGCGCAGTTCGCGGGTGGTCACCGGGCCGGCCAGCCGGCGGACCTCGGCAAGATCCCCGGACCTGCCGTCGGAAACGCCGGTCTGCGCGGGCTTGAGCACCGCCACCTGCCGGCCACGGTCCACGGCGAGCGCCGCGATGGCGGCGGTGACGACCGTCTTACCGACGTCGGTGCCGGTTCCGGTGACGACCAGTACGCCCACGGACGGCCAGGTTACGGCGCTCCGGTGTCCGCACGGTGGCCGGGTGCTTGCGCTGACGATGAGCCGACGGTGTGCCGACAGTGAGCGGCTCGTGACGCGCGGGTCAACTCGTGGAGGGCGCCAGGTGGATTGCGTACGCTTGCCGGCGAACGCGCCCTGCCAGGACGGAGCCGATGATGACCGAATTCGCCCGAAATCTGCCACGGCTCAATGAAAAGGTAGCTAACTCAGCGCGCATGTATGACTACTTTCTGGGAGGATGCCATAACTTCGCGGTAGATCGAAAGACGGCGGATCTGCTCGAACGGGTCTATCCGGGTGCGCGGATAACGGCCTACGCCAATCGTGGATTCCTGCGCCGGGTCGTCCGGTACCTCGTTTCGCAGGGCGTTGACCAGTTTCTCGATCTCGGCTCCGGCGTGCCCACGGCGGGGAACGTGCACGAAATCGCGCAGGCGGCGCATCCGGACGCCCGAGTCGTCTATGTCGACGTCGAGCCGGTCGCGGTGAAAGCCGCTCAGCGCCTGCTGGCCGACAATCCGAACGCGACCACCTTCCGCGCCGACCTGCGGGACACGAGAGCGATCCTGAACCATCCCGAGGTGGAGTCGCTGTTGGACCTGTCCCGGCCGGTCGGCGTGCTGATGATGTCGGTGCTGCACTTCGTGCCCGATTCGGACGATCCAGCCGGCGTGATCAACGACTATCGGGACGCGGTGCTGCCCGGCAGTTTTCTGGCGCTGTCGCACAGCACGGACGCGCCGATGCGCGCCGAGGACGTCGAGCAAAGCGACCTGGACGGCATTCTGGACGTCTTCACCTCCGGCGGCAGCCCGGCCACCCTGCGCCCGCCCGCCGAGGTCGAGCGGTTCTTCGCCGGTTGGGAACTCGTGGAGCCGGGCGTGGTTCCGGTCTTCGACTGGCGGCCCGAAGATCCGGACGAGTTCGTCGGCTCGCGGGACCGGATTCCGTTCTGGGGCGGCGTCGGCCGCAAGCCGTAGTCGGTTCACTCAACCGGCGGCGGCGACCACCGCGTCGGCGATGGCGGCCACGTCGGCGTCAGTGCTGATGTAGGGCGGCATGGTGTAGATCAGGTCGCGGAAGGGCCGCAACCACACGCCGCGCCGCGCCGCCGCCTCGGTCGCGGCCATCATGTCGACCTCGTGGGTCAGCTGCACCACCCCGATCGCGCCGAGCACCCGCACATCCAGCACGTCCGGCAGTTCCCTCGCCGGCGCCAGCCCCGCCCGCAGGCCGCACTCGATGCGGGTCACCTCGGCCCGCCAGTCCCGCGCCAGCAGCAGCTCGATGGACGCGTTCGCGGCGGCCGCGGCCAGCGGGTTGGCCATGAACGTCGGCCCATGCGCGAGCAGCGGCACCGCCCCG
>DASZLR010000253.1:0-2143 GCA_035552275.1 Pseudonocardiaceae bacterium
GGGCGGGTGTCGCAGCCGTCCGGTAGCAGCGCGGTCACCTCCCAACCGGCCATCACCCGGTCGTAGAGCCAACCGCCGGCCGATTGCACGACGTCGGCCGCGCTGACCGCAACGACGTCCAGTCGATATCGCAGACACTCGGCATCTGCGCGGGTAGCTCCAGCAGCGCTACCCCGGCCGCTCGAGCTGATGTATGGAGTGACCATCAATCCGTTCCTCACCGCCGCACTCGGTGCGTTGGCGTTACCTGCAGCGCTTGGCATGGACGTCTTGCTCACCGGACAGCGTGACATTTCGCCGCAAATTTGTAAAGGTCTGCCAGCCGCTCACGACGTGCGCCGCGCCTCGAGCTCGGCGAGAATCTCCTGCGTGTGCTGGCCGAGTTCCGGTGCCGCAGAACGCGGCGCCCACGGCGTGCCATGGAAATCCGCCGGCGTGGCAACCATGACGACGCTGGCTTCTTCGTCCGGTACGTCGACAGGGACGTTCACCAAGCCGCCCGCGGCGTGGAACTGCTCATCGGCCACGACATCCTCGAGCGCGTTCACCGGCGACCAGAAGAAATCCGGTTCGCCCGCGAAGACCCGCGCCCATTCGTCGAGCGAGCGGGTCGCGAAGATCTCGTCCAACTCGGCGATCAGCGGCACCGCGTTGACGGCGCGGGCGCGGGCATCGCAGAAGCGGGGATCGTCGCACCACTCGGGGCGGCCCACGGCCCGACACAGCGCGGGCCAGTGGCGGTCGGCTTCCAGACCGACGATCCAGAAGCGCCGCCCGTCGCCGGCGGTGTAGTTGTTCATGCACGGGTTGCCCATCGATTCGCGTTGTCCGATCGCGATCGGTTGGCCCGTGAGCAGGTAGGTGTTGAGGTCGAAGCTCACGGTGTAGGCGCCCTGGCGGTACAGCGAGGTGGTCACCAGCTGGCCCGTCCCGGTGCGTTCGCGGGCGAGCAGCGCCGCGCACACGGCCGCGGCCAAGGTCATGCCGGCGGAGTGGTCGCCCATGCCGCCGCGCTGGAACGGCGGCGTGCCGCCGGGCCGGGTGAGCAGATGCGCCACGCCGGCGCGGGACCAGAACGCGGCCACGTCGTAGGCGGCCCGGTCGGCGTCGGGGCCGGTTTCGCCGTACCCGGTGATCAGGCCGTAGACCAGGCGGGCGTTGCGGGCCGACACGGACTCGAAGTCCATCCCGAGGCGTTGCAGCGCAGCGGGGCGCACATTGGTCAGGAAAACGTCTGCGTCAGAAAGCAATTCGAACGCGGTGTCGCGGCCGGCCGCGGTCGTGAGGTCCAACACGATACTGCGCTTGGACCGGTTGTCCATTTCGAACGGCGGGTTGACCCCGAGATCGCAACCCAGCATCCGGCCGAACATGCGTCCCGGGTCACCGCTCGGCGGTTCGATCTTGATCACGTCGGCGCCCCAGTCGGCCAGGATGCCACCGGCGGCCGGTCCCGCCACCCAGACCCCGAGCTCGACGACCCTGATGCCCTCCACTGGTCCGGCCATGACTGGCACCTTAGCGTCCGAGGTGCTGCGTCAGCGGTTCATGGAATGCGGATTCCTCGCCGATGATGCCACCGGCTCCCTCCAGGCCGCCGACACGCATCGGCGATTCACACGAACAACAACAGTACCCAGGGTGTAGGCAGATTCCGACCCGAGATTCCGGCGTCGGGGTAGCCCTCGATCCCTCACGCTGGTTGTCGGCGAGTCCGGGAGGCCGCGGCCTACGCTTGTGTGGCGACCACGGTCACGGCCGGACTGGGCGACATCGCTGCGGGCCACGACCTGCAAACCGTGGCCGCTTACGGAAGGTGTTGTGACCCATGACCCTGCTTGCCGGACGAGGTCCGCTCAGCAGCGATCCGGCCGGGCGGTTCTTTCCTCCGGTACCCGCCGACGTTGTCTACATCGAGCCACATCCGCGGCGCGTCCAGGCCCTCCGGGATGGGCATCTGGTGATCGACACCGAGCAGGCGCTGATGGTGCACCGGCGCGGCCATCCGCTCAGCTACGTCTTCCCGATCGACGAGGTCGGCGGCCTACCGAGCGAACCGGAACCGGAAGCGCCGGGCTTCGTCCATGTGCCCTGGGACGCGGTCGACACCTGGCTGGAAGAAGGCCGCAAACTCGTCCACTAT
>DASZLR010000254.1:0-12753 GCA_035552275.1 Pseudonocardiaceae bacterium
GCCAGCGACTTGGCTGGTGAGAGAGCCACCGACCGCAGCGCCTCCGCTGTGCGAGTGTACGCCGCGACCTGATCTTGGTCCTGCACATATACCGAGCCATCGAGGTATTCGATGTAGCCGATGGACTGGGCCTGCTCGAAGTGCAACACCAGGAATCGACTGGCAACGGCGTCGTGTCGGCCGATCGCCGTGGGCAGCACCAGAAGTTCCACGTTGTCGTGCTTCGACAGCACGACGAGATGTTCGAGTTGGGCACGCATGACCTCTGTGCCGCCGATCGGCCGGTCGAGCACGGATTCCTCAATGAAGGCGGTAAGCCGAAGCGGATTCTCCGCGTCAGACAGCCGGAGTTGGCGATCCATCCGCAGGCTGACCAGCCGTTCCTCTTGGTCGGGCCGCACTCGTGCGCTGGACGAGACAGTTCCGTAGGAGTACTCCTCGGTTTGCACGAGCGCAGGCAGCACCATGGGCGCGTAGATCACCTCGTGCGCGGCGAGCCCTTCGAGGCCGACGAACGTCCGCAGCCAGTTCGGGACCACATCATCCCAGCGGGCCAGCCAACTGCGCTGGTCGGCCTTGCCCGCCAGAGAAGCCAATCGCTCGGCTTCGTAGTGCGGAGCGCCGTAGTACGCCAGCAGGGCGGCGATGTGCTCTGGCGGAGCGAAGTACTTGCCCTTCTCCCAATGCGCCACCAGACCCGACGACACACCGATCGCCTTCGCCGCTTCGGCCTGGCTTCGCCGCACACGATTGCGATAGTTGGCCAGTTCGACGCCGATCAGCCAACGCAACGCCGAGGGGTCACCGCGCTCTGCCACCTGCTCTACCTCCGCTGATTCGTTGGGGTGCGCCGACAGTCTGCCGTACACCGGCGACGAACTGCCAAAACATCACCCGATCGTATGTATGCACGAAGCTAGGCACCTAGCTCTGCGCAGTGCATACTGGCTGCCATGCTGAACAACACGGAAGAGGAGATCACGATGCGGGTGCCTGGCTTGCGGTTGAACTGCGAGGACGACAGCTTCCATGTCCAGTGCGAGTTGGACGAACACGCCGACATCGACCGGTTCCTCGATCCGAAGCTGGGCGTCGGCGTCGGCCTGCATCTGGGCGGCGGAATCGTGGAGTTGCGCTGGCGCGAGGGCACCGACCAGGAATGCATCGTGGACTTCCTGCGCACCCTGTCGGAACAGGCACTCGAACTCGTCAAGGAAGTTCGAGCAGCCTGAGAATCAGGCGCGCAGGGTGGCTCCGAGACGTTCACCGGCCAGGGTGATCGCGGCATCGCGAGCCGCGGTGGCCTCGTCCCTGGTCAGCGTGCGATCGGTGGCGCGGAACCGCAGTGAATAGGCCAACGACCGCTTGCCCTCGCCCAGCTGCTCACCGGCATACACGTCGAACAGCGACAGTTCCTCCAGGAGCTCACCGCTACCCGTCCGCAGCACGTCGGCGACGTCGGCGGCCGGAACCTTCGCGTCCACCACCAGGGCCACGTCCAGCAACACCGGCGGATACGCCGACACCACCGGCACCGGCCGCAGCTCGACCACCGGAACGGCGTCCAGGTCCAGCTCCATCGCGCAGGTCCGGGCCGGAAGTCCCAGTGTCTCAACGACTTTCGGGTGCAGCTCCCCGGCATGGCCGACGACCTGCTCGCCAATCCACAGCTCCGCGCACCGGCCCGGATGCCATGGCGCGTAGTCGCCGGCCACGACGGTCAGCTCGGCGCCGGAGGCCGAAGCCACCGACCGCGCGGCCTCAACTGCATCGGCCCACGTCGCCGGCTCCCCCGGCCCCCACCAGCCCGGCCGCTGCCGATGCCCGGCCAGCACCACCGCGACATGGGTCGGCTGGTTCGGCACGGCCGCGTACAGCGCCGCCAGATCGTCGTCCGACGGCCGGTCGGCAACGCCCACGTCCGGCACCGCCGGCAGCTTTTCCGGCAGTTCGACCACCTGGCCGATGTGGTACAGCGCGGCATCCCGGAAACCTCGGGACACGTTGCGCGCCAAGGCGTCCAGCATTCCCGGCAGCAGCGTGGTGGCCACCTGGTCGGCGTCGGCGTCGAGCGGATTGAGCACAGTGAGCGCGCGGCGGCGCGGGTCGTCCTCGGCCAGCCCGAAGGTGTCCCACACGCTCGGCGACACGAACGGGAACGGCAGCACCTCGACATAACCATCGTGCGCCAGCGCCCGGGCCACGGTCCGCCGCCGACGCTGCGAGGCGGTCAGGCCCGCGCCGGCCGGTGCGGTCGGAATCTTCGACGGGATGGTGTGATAACCCTCCAGCCGCAGCACTTCCTCGACCAGATCAGCCGGTTGGGTCAGGTCGGCTCGCCAGGTCGGCGGGGTGGCGATCACGATCGGCCTGCCGTCGTCGGCGGTGTCCACCTCGATCTGGCAGCCGATGTCCTGCAACCGTTGCGTCGTGACGCCCCGCCGGTAGTCGACGCCGGCGACCTTGTCCGGCAGGTTGATCGGCATGGTCACCGGCCCCGGCAGCGTCGGCGCGCCGACATCGGTGCGGCCGGGACTGATGCTGCCCTCGCCGTGGCGGGCCAGCAGCCGCGCGGCGAGTTCCAGCGCGGCCGGCGGGACTGCCGGGTCGACGTACCGCTCGAACCGCTTCGCCGCCTCGCTGGGAAGCTTGTGCCGGCGCACCGTGCGGGCGACCGACGACGGATCCCAGTTCGCCGCTTCCAGCAGGATGTCCGTGCTGTCCGGCCGGATCTCCGTCGTCGCGCCGCCCATCACGCCGGCCAGGCCGATCGGGCCGCTGTCGTCGGTGACCACGACGTCGTCGGGGTCCAGCGCGCGTTCCACATTGTCCAATGTGGTCAGTTTCTCGCCGGCCTTGGCCCGCCGGATGATGATGTCGCCCTTGAGCGACGGGATGTCGTAGGCGTGCATCGGCTGGCCGGTTTCCAGCATGACGTAGTTGGTCACGTCCACGGCCAAGGAGATCGACCGCATTCCGGCGAGCATCAGCCGGCGCTGGATGTGCCACGGAGTCGGCGCGGTCGGGTCGACGCCGCTGACCCGGCGGGCGACGAATCGTGGGCAGCCAGGCCGGTCGTCGATGTGCACCGGCCAGGACGAGCCTTCCGCCGGCGGCACCTCGATGCCGGCCGGGTCGGCGAATCCGGCGCCCAGCGCGCTGGCCAGCTCGCGGGCCAGGCCGCGCACCGAGAAGCAGTAGCCGCGGTCTGGGGTGATGGCCAGCTCGATGATCGTGTCGGACAGTTCCAGCAACCGCACGGCGTCGGTGCCGGGCTCGGCGGTTCCGCTGGGCAGCACCAGGATTCCCGCGTGGTCGTCGCCGATGCCCAGCTCGCGGACCGAGCAGATCATCCCGTTGCTGGTCCGGCCGTAGGTCTTGCGCGCGGTGATGGTGAAATCGCCGGGCAGCACCGCGCCGGGCAGCGCGACCACCACGAGATCGCCCTCGGTGAAGTTTCGTGCGCCGCAGACGATGCCCCGAATCGCATCGTCGTCATCTTCGTCTTCAGTCACCTGAACATGGCAGTACCGGATCGGCTTCTTGAACTCGGTCAGTTCCTCGATCTCCACGACCCGGCCGACCACCAGCGGGCCACGCACCTCGTTGAGTTCGGTGACCTCTTCGACTTCCAGGCCGATCTGGATGAAGGCGTCGACAAACCGTTGCGCGAGCGGCGTGTCGTCATCGAACGCCGGCAGGTCGAGCCGCTCGGCCAGCCAACTGACGGGGACTCGCACCGCTCAGGCCTCCATTCCGAACGCGGTGGTGAACCGCACGTCGCCTTCGATCATGTCGCGCATGTCCGGCAGGCCGTTGCGGAACATGAGAGTCCGCTCGATGCCCATGCCGAACGCGAAACCGGAATACACGTTCGGGTCAATGCCGCAGGCTTGCAGCACCTTCGGATTGACCATGCCGCAGCCGCCCCACTCGACCCAGCCGGCGCCGCCCTTCTTCGCCTCGAACCAGACATCCGGCTCGGCGGAGGGCTCGGTGAACGGGAAGAACGACGGCCGCAACCGGATTTTCGCCTCGGGGCCGAACATCGCGCGGGCGAACGCGTCCAGGGTGCCCTTGAGGTGCGCCATGGTCAGGCCCTTGTCCACGGCCAAGCCCTCGACCTGGTGGAACACCGGGGTGTGGGTGGCGTCCAGCTCATCGGTGCGGAACGTCCGGCCGGGGCACACCACGTAGGTCGGCAGGTCGCGGGACAGCAGCGAGCGGATCTGCACCGGCGAGGTGTGGGTGCGCAGCACCAGGCCGGAATTCTCCGGCGCCACATAGAAAGTGTCGGTCATGGTGCGCGCCGGGTGGTCCTTGTCGAAGTTCAGCGCGTCGAAGTTGAACCACTCGGCGTCGACCTCGGGGCCCTCGGCGACCTCCCAGCCCATGCCGACGAAGACGTCCGCGATCCGCTCGGAGATCGTGGTGATCGGATGCCGGGCGCCGGCCGGAACACGGTCCCAGGGCAGCGTCACATCGACGGCCTCATCGCGCAGCACCCGTTCGTCGCGCTCGGCCTCCAGCACTGCGTGCCGCGCCTCGAACGCCGACTTGACGGCTGCCTGCGCCTCGTTGACGCGGCGACCGGCGTCGGCGCGGCCGGCCGGCGGCAACGCGCCGATCTCGCGGCGGGCCACCAGCACCGGCGACCTGTCACCCAGGTGCGCGGACTTCGCGGCCGCCAACGCGTCCAGGTCGGCGGCCTCGGCGAACGCGGCCTCGGCCCGCTTCACGGCCGACCGCAGCGTTTCCGTGGACAGGGCCGCGACCTCCTTGGGGTCGAACGGATCGTTGGCTGCGGACATCGTCGGTCAATACTCCTGGACTGGCGAATCTGCCAAAGACGGACACGGTTGGCGAACGGGTCGATACTAGACGGTTGACTGGTCCGGTTTCGCCGGAGTTCCGGCACGCCGCTGGGCGCGGGCGCTCGCGTACAGGCAGACCGCGGCGGCAGCGGCCAGGTTCAGGCTTTCGGCGAGCCCGTGGATCGGCACCCGCAGCGCGACATCGGCGGCGGCACGGACGTCCTCGGGCAGCCCGTGCGCCTCGCTGCCGAACAGCCAGGCGGTGGGCTGGGCCAGGGAACCGTTGTCCAGCGCGGTATCCAGGTCGTCGGCGGCGTGACCGTCGGCGGCGACCAGCCGCAGCCCGGCCGACCGGCAGGCGTCCAGCGCGTCGGAAATCCGCCGGACGCGGGCGAACGGGACGTGGAACACGCTGCCGGCCGAGGACCGGACGCACTTGCCGTTGTGCGGGTCGACGGTGTCGCCGGCGAGCAGCACCGCGTCGGCGCCAGCGCCGTCGGCGATCCGCAACGCGGTCCCGGCGTTGCCCGGATCGGCCACCCCGACCAGCACCGCGACCATCCTCGGGGTGCCGGCCAGCGTCGTCTCCAACGGTTGGTCCAGCAGCTCGCAGACGGCGAGAATGCCTTGCGGCGTCACGGTTTCCGACAACGAGACCGCAGCCCGTTCGGTCACCGAGGAGACCTCGACGCCGGCCTCCCCGGCCGCCCACACCAGGTCAGGATGGCGCTGCCGGGCGCCGTCGGTGACGAACAGCTCGTGGACGACACACCGACCGGCCTTGATCGCGGACAGCGCCTCGCGGACGGCCTGGGCGCCTTCGGCGAGGAACCGGCCGGCCTCCGATCGGCCGGCTCGGCGGGTCAGTCGCCGCGCTGCGACGACCCGGGGCGTCCGTTCCGTGAACGGAGCCACCCCGGGTCCCGACGACGACACGGCGGTCAGTCTTGCGCGCCCTGGGTGGCGGCCTGCGGCGAGCGCGCGGCCGAGCCCTGCGCCGGCGCGTGCTCCTTGGCCAGCTCGACCAGCGCGGCGAACGCGGTCGGGTCGCTGACCGCCAGCTCGGCGAGGATCTTGCGGTCGACCTCGACGCCGGCGCCCTTCAGGCCCTGGACGAACCGGTTGTAGCTGAGGCCGTTCTGCCGCGCGGCGGCGTTGATGCGGGTGATCCACAGCTTGCGGAAATCACCCTTACGGGCCCGGCGGTCCCGGTAGGCATAGTTGAGCGAGTGGAGCACCTGCTCCTTCGCCTTGCGGTAGAGCCGCGACCGCTGGCCGCGGTAACCGCTGGCCAGGTCGAGGGTCGTCCGGCGCTTCTTCTGGGCATTGACCGCCCGCTTGACGCGTGCCACGGTTTCAGTCCTGTTCGATCTCCGGGGGCGTCAAGGTGACGCCCGGGGTGTACAAGGGTCGGGTCGGCGGCGTGAGGTTCAGCGGCCGAGGAGCTTCTTGACGCGCTTGGTGTCGTTCTTCGCCACCTCGACGGTGCCGCTGAGCTTGCGGGTCTCCTTGCTGGACTTCTTCTCCAGCAGGTGCCGCTTGCCGGCCTTCTCGCGCAGCAGCTTGCCGCTGCCGGTCACCTTGATCCGCTTGGAGATGCCGCTGTGCGTCTTGTTCCTGGCCATAATCCATCCTCAATCGTCATGATCAGGGTGTGGCCGCCGGTGTCGGCGGCCACTTCGTTGCGGTTCGGCGGGCATGTTCAGCCATGCCCGCCAGCGATCACTGGGTGCCGGAACCCGTGCTGGCGCCGCCGTCCTCGGCGGCCTGAACGCCGTCCGAAGCGGGCACGGCGGCCTTCGGCCGGACCGGCTTGGCCGGGTTCTTGTGGGGCGACAACACCATGATCATGTTCCGACCGTCCAGCTTGGGTGCGGCCTCGACGAACCCCAGTTCGGCGACGTCGTCAGCGAGCCGCTGCAACAGGCGGTGACCGAGTTCTGGCCGGGACTGCTCACGACCACGGAACATGATGGTCACCTTGACCTTGTCGCCGTGCGCGAGGAAGCGGGACACATGTCCCTTCTTCGTCTCGTAGTCGTGCTTGTCGATCTTCGGCCGGAGCTTCTGCTCCTTGATCACGGTCTGCTGCTGGTTGCGGCGCGCCTCTCGCGCCTTCTGCGCGCTCTCGTACTTGTACTTGCCGTAGTCCATGACCTTCACTACGGGCGGGCGCGCTTGCGGGGCGACCTCAACGAGGTCCAGATCCGCTTCCTGGGCGAGACGAAGAGCGTCGTCGATACGGACGATGCCGACCTGCTCGCCGTTGGGTCCGACCAGACGGACCTCCGGAACACGGATACGGTCGTTGATGCGCGGCTCGGAGCTGATGGGGCCTCCCTGGTCCAAGTTTCGTAGTACACGCGGCCGGTCGGCCAGGGAGCCCGCAACGTCAACAGGCCCCGATGCCGCGAAGGCATACGGGGCCCGCATCTCCACCGATCACCCGATGGCGAAAGCCACGGGAACAACACGACTCACTTCGCGCGAGGCGAATCGCGTGACCGGACCCGGACGTCGAACCGACGACTCGGGTGGGAGCGGACTCCACTTGCCGCCCCCGCATACGCGGAGGCCGGTCGCACATGACAGGGTAGCAGAGTGGCAGAAACCCCGGCATCCGCAGCCTCGCTGGCATCCCCGGTCCGCGAGCTCGCCGACGTGCCGAGCGTCGAGGTGATCAGCCGGGCCGCGGTGATGCTGATGTCCGCCGCCGCCGAACGGCTCGGCCTCGCCGACACCGACCCGAGTTCCTCGGCGGAGCGGGACCTGGACGAGGCGCGGCGGTTGATCACCGCGCTGGCCGGACTGGTGACGGCGTCGGTCGAGTATCTTGGCGTGCACGCCGCGCCCCTGCGCGACGGCCTGCAGGCACTGCAGCGCGCGTTCCGCGAGGGTTCGGCGATCACCGACGAGCCGGGCGCCGGCCCGGGCGAGAAGTTCACCGGACCGGTGTACTGAGAGGACGACTCCGCGATGACTGGCAAGACCCGGACGCCCACTTCAGGCCGGCCGAAATCAGGGAAATCCCAGGGCGGCAACAAGCAGGGCGGCACCAGGAAGGGCGCCAACGCGGTCACCGCCGCGCGCAAGGCCAGCGGTGGCCACCAGTGGTTGTGGTACGCCGGCGCGGTCGTGGTGATCGTCGTCCTGGTCGTGGCGATCGCGGTCGCGGTGTCCAACCGGTCCGGCTCCAGCAGCCAGGCCCAGTCGACGGGCAACGCCCAGGGCATCCCGGACCACCCGATCACCACCGCGGCCGGTCTGCGGATCCCGGCGCCGTGGGACAACGCGTCCGACGTGACCGGCGCGGTGCACAACGCCGGTCTGCCGATGCTCCCCCAGGAAGCCTTGACCGAGCACATCCATGTGCACCTGGACGTCATTGTCAACGGGCAGCCGGTGACCGTGCCGCAGTACGTCGGCATCGACAACGTCGCGCAGAGCATCAGCCCGCTGCACACCCACGACACCAGCGGCGTGATCCACATCGAGTCGCCGCGGCAGGCCACGTTCAGCCTCGCGCAGTTCTTCACCGAGTGGAACATCGCGTTGTCCAGCGGCCGGATCGGCGGCTACGCCGATGGAAACGGCGACACGCTGCGCGCCTACGTCAACGGCAAGCAGGTCAGCGGCAGTCCCGGCGCCATCACCTTCAACGCGCACGACGAGATCGCGCTGATCTACGGCCCCGCGACCGCCAGCGCCAACGTGCCCAGCAGTTACAACTTCCCCGCCGGCGAGTAAGGGTCCGCTAGCGGGCGCCGGCCAGGTGCGAGCGGAGGAACTGGCCGGTGTAGCTGGCGTCGATGGCCATCACGTCCTCCGGGGTGCCCTCGGCGATGACCACGCCGCCGCCCTTGCCGCCCTCGGGACCCATGTCGATCAGCCAGTCCGCGGTCTTGATCACGTCGAGGTTGTGCTCGATCACGATCACGGTGTTTCCCTTGTCCACCAAGCCGTTGATGACCACGAGCAGCTTGGCGATGTCCTGGAAGTGCAGGCCGGTGGTCGGCTCGTCCAGGATGTACACCGTCTTGCCGGTGGACCGCTTCTGCAGCTCGCTGGCGAGTTTGACGCGCTGCGCCTCGCCGCCGGACAGGGTCGGCGCGGGCTGACCGAGCCGGACGTAGCCGAGGCCGACTTCGACCAGGGTCTTCAGGTGCCGGTGGATCGAGGTGATCGGCTCGAAGAAGGTCGCGGCCTCCTCGATCGGCATGTCCAGCACATCGGCGACGGTCTTGCCCTTGTAGTGCACCTCAAGGGTTTCCCGGTTGTACCGGGCGCCCTTGCAGACCTCGCACGGGACGTAGACGTCGGGCAGGAAGTTCATCTCGATCTTGATCGTGCCGTCGCCCGAGCAAGCCTCGCAGCGGCCGCCCTTGACGTTGAAGGAGAACCGACCGGGCTGGTAGCCGCGCACCTTCGCCTCGGTGGTGGAGGCGAACAGCTTGCGCATGTGGTCCCACACGCCGGTGTAGGTGGCCGGGTTCGAGCGCGGGGTGCGGCCGATCGGCGACTGGTCGACCCGGACCAGCTTGTCGACCTGATCGATGCCCTTGATCCGGGTGTGCCGGCCGGGGACCTGGCGGGCCCCGTTGAGCCGGTTCGCCAGCACGGTGGCCAGAATGTCGTTGACCAGCGTGGACTTCCCGGAGCCGGATACGCCGGTGACCGAGACCAGAGCGCCGAGCGGGAACGACACGTCGATGCCGCGCAGGTTGTGCTCGCGGGCGCCGACAACGGTCAGCTGCCGCTTGGCGTCGGCGGGCCGGCGCAGCGTCGGAACCGGGATCTCCCTGCGGCCGGCCAGATACGCGCCGGTCAGCGACTTCTTGTTGGCCAGCAGGCCCTTGTAGGTGCCGCTGTGCACCACCTCGCCGCCGTGCTCGCCGGCGCCGGGGCCGATGTCCACCACCCAGTCGGCGGCGCGGATGGTGTCCTCGTCGTGCTCGACCACGATCAGCGTGTTGCCGAGGTTGCGCAGCCGGGTCAGCGTCTCGATCAGCCGGTGGTTGTCCCGCTGGTGCAGGCCGATGGACGGCTCGTCCAGCACGTAGAGCACGCCGACCAGACCGGAGCCGATCTGGGTGGCCAGCCGGATGCGCTGCGCCTCGCCGCCGGACAGCGTGCCGGACGCCCGGTCCAGCGAGAGGTAGTCGAGGCCGACGTCGAGCAGGAAGCCAAGGCGGGCCTGGATTTCCTTCAGCACGCGGCCGGCGATCAGCTCCTCGCGGGGACCGAGCGCGAGGCCGGCCAGAAACTCCGAGCACTCCCGGACACTCATCGCGGAGACCTCGGCGATGGACCGGTCGCCGTCGGTGTGGTGGGCCAGGGTGACCGCGAGGATTTCGGGCTTGAGCCGGCTGCCCTGGCAGGACGGGCAGGGCACCTCCCGCATGTAGCCCTCGTACTTCTCCCGCATGTACTCGGACTCGGTCTGCTCCTGGCGACGTTCGAGGAACGGGATGACACCCTCGAAGTTGGCGTAGTACGAGCGTTCCCGGCCGTAGCGGTTGCGGTAGCGGACGTGCACCTGCTCATTGACGCCGTGCAGCACCGCCTTCTGCGCCTTGGCAGTCAGCCGCTTCCACGGCATGTCCATCCGGAAGCCGACCGTTTCGGCCAGGGACTCCAGCAGGCGCTGGAAATACTCGGCGGTCTGGCCACCGGCCCAGGGCGCGATCGCACCGTCGGCCAGGCTCAGGTCGACATCGGGGACGACCAGTTCCGGGTCGACCTCCTTGCGGATGCCGAGACCGGTGCACTCCGGACACGCCCCGTAGGGGGAGTTGAACGAGAAAGACCGGGGTTCGAGCTCCGTGACGGTGAGCGGATGGCCGTTGGGGCAGGCGAGGTGCTCGGAGAAGGTGCGCTCGCGAGCGCGGTCGCCGGGTTCCTCGTCCACGAACTCGACGGTGACCAGGCCGTCGGCCAGCCGCAACGCGGTCTCCACCGAGTCGGTCAGCCGCTGCTTGGCAGATGACTTCACGGTGAGCCGGTCGATCACCACGTCGATCCGGTGCTTCTCCTGCTTCTTGAGCTTCGGCGGCTCGGTGAGCGGGTGGACCTCGCCGTCGACCCGGACGCGGGAGTAGCCCTGCGCCTGAAGTTGGCCGAACAGGTCGACGTACTCCCCCTTGCGGTCGCGGACAACCGGGGCGAGCACCTGGAACCGGGTGCGCTCGGGCATCGCCAGCAACTGGTCCACGATCTGCTGCGGGGTCTGCCGGCTGATCGGCTCGCCGCAGGTCGGGCAGTGCGGCTTGCCGGCGCGGGCGTAGAGCAGCCGGAGGTAGTCGTAGACCTCGGTGATCGTGCCGACCGTGGAGCGCGGGTTTCGGTTGGTGGACTTCTGGTCGATCGAGACCGCCGGGGACAGGCCCTCGATGAAGTCGACGTCAGGTTTGTCCATCTGACCGAGGAACTGGCGGGCGTACGCCGACAGCGACTCGACGTAGCGGCGCTGGCCCTCGGCGAAGATCGTGTCGAAGGCGAGGCTCGACTTGCCCGAGCCGGACAGGCCGGTGAACACGATCAGACTGTCGCGCGGCAGGTCGAGGTTGACACTGCGCAGGTTGTGCTCGCGTGCGCCGTGCACGACAAGGCGGTCGGCCACTGTCGATCCCTTCACCGAAAGCGTCTGGTCGTGGTGCTGCTCGGCCGTGTTGGGCCATGCTAGGGCGAGGCTCTGACATCCAGCCTCGATGTCCGATCGCACGTCGGCTCTGGCGGCTTCGATGCCGCGTTCGCCGCGCCGTTCCCCAGCGGAGCCCCGGCCGTGCCCCAGCCAAGCTCCACCAGCATAGTCAAACAGACGTTCGAGTTGGTGAACTCTCAGGGTGAACACAGCTCTCACCCCTACCCATGAGTCAGTGAACACCCCTAGGCTGGTCTCTTTCCCGCCCGATCGCCCCTTCGTGCACCACTCGTCGCGATGAGGGCCTAGACGTCGCCTCATTGTCGAGGAGGGGCCAACCATGACCCAGCACGTATCCTCTACGGCCCCCACGGATTCCGGAGCCGCCGTGCCGGTACCGCGAGTGCGGTCATCAGGCGCCGAAGCCCACGCGGCGCGCCACGCCCGCGAAGGGCTGGCGGCAGTGTATCAACCCACCGTCACGCTGCGTGAGCTCGTCGGCACCATGGACGACGCGGCGATGCGCGGGCCAAGCGCGCTGCCGGACTGGACTCGGGGCCATGTGGTGAGCCACCTGGCGCGCAACGCGGACGGGCTGCTCAACCTGCTGATCTGGGCACGGACCGGGGTCGAGCACCCCATGTACGCCAGCCGGGCGGACCGGGACGCGGACATCAACGAGGGCGCGCAGCGGATGCGCCAGGTGCAGCAGGAGGACCTGGGCGCGGCGTGCGACCGGTTCGCCGGCGCGGCTGAGCGACTGTCCGACTCGGCCTGGGCGGCATCGGTGGGTCCGCACCGGCACGGCCGGGAGTTGACCGCCTACGAGGTGCCGTGGCTTCGACTGGTCGAGGTGCTGGTGCATCTGGTCGACCTGAACGTCGGCGTCGACTTCGACCAGGCCGCGGCGTTGGCCGGCGAGCACACCGGGACTGTTTTCGACTACGTCCTGCGCGGTTACGCCGGCCGGTCGGACGTGCCCAGCGTCCGGCTGGACATCACGTTGCCCTCCGGCGAGGCGCGATCCTGGACCCTGGGCGATGTCGCAGAGCGGACTGTCGGCGGGTCGGCCGGATCGATGCTGGCGTGGCTCACCGGGCGGACTGCCGGTGAGGGGTTGGTTGGCGACGTGCCCGCGCTGCCCGCATGGATGTAGGGCCGGTCACGGCGCTACCCTCACCGGACGTGGAAGCCGTCGAGGAATACACCGGCCATGTCAGCCCAGGTGGCCCGCCCGCCCGCCGCACCCTGGACGCGTTGACAATCACCAAGTTGTCGGTAGGGCCGTTGGACAACAAC
>DASZLR010000255.1:0-51601 GCA_035552275.1 Pseudonocardiaceae bacterium
GGAGTATCGGTCGTTAACGGCTCGATGCGGGTCGGCCGTCGGCGACTCGCGCTCGCGCATGAACTTGGCCATTACCTGGTCGCGGACGAGTACACTGTTGATTGGCGGGTCGCCGAGTACCAGGACATCGAAACTCGCGAGAATCTGCTCGATCGATTCGCGCGGGCGTTGCTGTTGCCAGCGAACGGACTTCGCCAGGCGTGGGCCGCATATACGAACAACGACGATGACGACCTGCGGTCGACGGCGGTGCGGGTAGCCAGCCAATATCGTGTGGACATGGCCACGCTCGCTCGTCGCCTGCACGAACTGCGAATCGTCGGTTATGGCGATGTCGAAAGGGTGCGGGCAATTCGCACCAATCGCGCCGACATTGTCGAGATGGGTCTCGTCGTCGTGGATGAGCTGGCACCGCCGAGCCTGTCGTCCGAGTATGTGAAGTCCGTGCTTCGGTTGTACCGGAGCGAGACTGTCTCGATGGAACGGGCGATCGATCTACTCTTTGACACCTGGGATGAGGAAATGTTGCCCGACTTGCCGCCGCGGTCCGAAGACGAGATCTGGCAGTTCATCTGAACCATGCGCAATCGAACTGAAGAATTGATTTTCGACACCGGTCCGCTGAGTCACTTCGCGCAGCAGGGTTGGTTGGGGATACTGAGACTTGTCGTCGGCGAGCGGGTGGCGGTCATTCCAGACACGGTGACCGACGAACTGAATGCCGGTATCCCTGGGCGCCCGCACCTTCGATTGGTTCTGGACGCCCCGTGGATCGAGCGGAGGGACCTGACTACCGAGAACGAGCTGCGTCATCTCGGGCAATTTGCCAAGATGCTGGTAGTCAACGAGCGAAATCTGGGCGAGGCGGCCGTGCTGGCGTACGCGAAGGCCAACGGTGCCACGGCCATTATCGATGATCGCTCCGCGCGCAAAGTGGCGCAGCTTCATGGCGTGTCCTGTCGTGGGACGCTGAGTTTGCTGTGCGAGGCAATTCATGACGGCCACCTGACGATCAGCCTGGTTTCCACCGTTGCAGACCATCTGATCGAAAGCAACTATCGCCTGCCGTTCAAACCGGGCGGCTTTGAGCGGTGGGCGCGCGAGAACTGTCTCATCCCGGCTTCATGATCGCCATCCACCGCGGGGGCCGGTTGCCGACGGCCGTCGGTGGTGTCTGATGCGGAGCGCGCGCCGGTCAACGGGTAGCCTGCCGACCATGGCCGACCAGTCCACGCAGTCGATCGTGATCGACGCACCCCCGGCACGCATCATGGCGGTGATCGCGGATTTCGCGGCGTATCCGGAGTGGGCCAACGCGGTCAAGCGGACCGAGGTGCTGACCGAGGGCGCGGACGGGCACGCTGAGCAGGTTCGGTTCAACCTGGACGCCGGGCCGATCAAGGACGAGTACACCCTCACCTACCAGTGGGCGACCGACGGCCTGTCGGTGAACTGGACGCTGGTCAAGGGTCAGATGCAGAAGGCCCAGGACGGCAGCTACACGTTGCGGCCGGACGGCGAGCACACCGAGGTCACATACACCCTGTCGGTTCAGCTGGCGATCCCGCTGCTGGGGCTGCTGCGCCGGAAGGCCGAGAAAGTGGTCATGGACACCGCGCTCAAGGAACTGAAGCGCCGGGTGGAAGACGGCTGAGGGGCATGCGCATCCTGCTGTTCACGGGCAAGGGAGGCGTGGGCAAGACCACGCTGGCCGCGGCCACCGCCGCGCGCCTTGCCGAGCGCGGCAGCAAGACCCTGGTGGTGTCCACCGATCCGGCGCATTCGCTGAGTGACGCGCTCGGCGTGCCGCTGACCGGCGACCCGACCGAACTCGGCGGTGACGCGCCCGAGGGCCTGTACGCCAGCCAGCTCGACACCCGCCGGCTGGTGGACGGCAACTGGCTGACGCTGCGCGGGCACCTGCGCGGCCTGCTGTCCGGCGCCGGGGTGGACGACATCGCGGCCGAGGAACTGACCGTGTTGCCCGGTGTCGAGGAATTGTTGGCGCTGACCGAGGTGTACCGGCTGGCGGAGACCGGGCCGTGGGAGGCGGTGGTGGTCGATTGTGGACCGACCGCCGAGACGTTGCGGCTGCTGGCCTTGCCCGAGGCCGTGTCCGGTTACCTGGAGAAACTGTTCCCCAGCCACCGAAGGGCGGTGCGCGGCCTGCTCGCCGGTCTGGCCGGCGTCCGGCAGGCGGACCGGCTGGACGATGTCGCGGACGCGATCGGCCGGCTCGCCGAGCAACTGGACGGGCTGCGCCGGATGCTCGGCGACCGCCGCCGGACCGGGGTCCGGCTGGTGTGCACGCCGGAAAGAGTTGTGGTCGCGGAGACCCGCCGCACGCTGTCGGCGTTGGCGCTACAGGGAATCCGGGTCGACGGCCTGATCGCCAACCGAATGGTGCCGGAACTGAGCGGTCGGCTCGGGGTCTGGCCGCATCCGGCGGTGAGTTGGCTGCGCGCCCGGCGAGTCGAGCAGCAGGCGGTGCTGCGCGAACTGGCCGACACCACGGCGCTGGCCGTGCACACCGCGCCGTATCTGGCTGCCGAGCCGATCGGCGCGCCTGCGCTGCTGGTGCTGGCGGAGCAACTGTACGGCGAGCGCGATCCGTTGGCGGAGGCCGATGTGACCACGCCGCCGCTGCTGTCGGTGCGCGGCCAGGGACACGATCTGGACTCGCGGTTCGAGCTGCGGGTCGCGGTGCCGCTGGCCGCCGACACCACCATTGATCTGGCCAGAGTGGACGATGATCTCGCGTTGACGGTTGACGGGCGACGGCGGTTGATCACGCTGCCGGCGGTGTTGCGGCGCTGCCAGGTGCTGGGCGCGGAAGTGGACGAAGAGGGCCTGCTGGTGCGGTTCCAGCCGGACCCGCAGCGGTGGATGCGGCAGGAGGGTGACCGGTGACCACGTCGACAGGGCAGGCCGGCGCATCCTCGGGCACGGTGCCGGGCGCCCGGCTGGCCGAGGAACTGCGGCTGCTGCTGGATCTGCTGGCCGATCGGCTTCAGCCGTGGCTGGACCGAATGGCCGCCGAGCATCAGGAGCACGAGGCCGCCGGCCAGCGGCCGGTCAGCTGTGACTGGTGCCCGTTCTGCGCCGGGCTGGCCGTGTTGCGCGGCGAGCGGCCGGAACTCGCGGTGCGCGCGGCCGAGCACGCCGCCGGGCTGCTGGCCGTGTTGCGGGCCGCGCTCGCCGAAGGCGCCGCCGGAGCGACCGATCAGTCCACAACGGATTCTTCCAGCGCGGCCGATTCAGCTGACCCAGCCGATTCATCCACATCGGACTCACCGCGAGTACAGCGAATCACCGTGCAGCGGCCGGGAAGCGGCGACAACGACGGCGGCAGTGTCGATGGCGGCGATGTCGATGGCGGCGGAGACAGCAAGTAGTGCTGACCGTTGGTGTGGATGTCGGCGGCACCAGCGTGCGGGCCGGCATCGTCGACAAGTACGGCGACCTGCTGGACGTGACCCGAACCGACACGCCAGCCGATGAACGGTCCCTGGAAGACGCCGTCGTCGCGTCGGTGACCGAGCTGACCGGCCGACATCGGGTGGCTGCGGTGGGGCTCGCGGTGGCCGGGTTCGTTGCCGAGGACCAGCGGACCGTCCGGTTCGCGCCGCACCTGGCGTGGCGCGGCGCCCCGGTCGCCGATCGGGTCGCGGGCCGGGTGCGGTTGCCGGTAGTGCTGGAACACGATGTGAACGCGGCGGCCTTGGGGGAGTACCGGTTCGGCGCGGCGCGCGGGGCGAAGGTCGCGGTGATGATCGCGCTCGGCACCGGCATCGGCGGCGCGCTGCTGCAGGAGGGCAGCCTTTTCCGTGGCGCGCACGGCGTCGCGCCGGAGTTCGGCCATCTGCGGTTGGTTCCGGGCGGGCGGCCGTGCCCGTGCGGGAAAAACGGTTGCTGGGAACGGTATTGCAGTGGCACCGCGCTGGCCACCACCGCGATCGAGTTGCTGGCCCGCTCGCCCGGCGGAGCGTCGCTGTCACACGCCGGCACGATCACCGGCCGGCGGGTCGCCGCCGCGGCGCGCGACGGCGATCCAGTGGCCGAGCGGGCGATGGCCGAGTTGGCCCGGTGGCTGGGGGAGGGGCTGGCGCTGATCGCCGACCTGTACGACCCGGACCTGGTGGTGATCGGCGGCGGGGTGTCCGAATCGGCGCCATTGTTCCTGGACGACGCCCGGGACCACTACGCCAAGGCGCTCACCGGCGCTGGACACCGGCCGCTGGCCCGAATCCGCAGCGCGCAGCTGGGCGGGGACGCGGCTATCGTCGGCGCCGCGATCATCGCGGCCGAGTCGGTGCGCCATGTGCTGCCGCTGTCCCCACGAATGCGGAATACCCTGTCCGCCCGCCGCCGTTGACAGTGACCATGGCAAGTGCTGAGAGTGTTCTTCCGGACCCGTCGACGCCGTTCGGGGAGCGGGTGGCACGGCGGCTGCGCGAGGCCAAGGTCATTTGGCTCACCACGATCGGCCGGGACGGCACGCCGCAGCCGAATCCGGTCTGGTTCCTCTGGCAGGGCGACGACAGCATCCTGACCTACAACCGCCCCGACGCCAACCGGCTGACACACATCAAGGACCGGTCGCGCGTGTCACTGAACCTCGACGGCAACGGCAACGGCGGCGACATCATCGTGATCACCGGCGACGCCGAGCAGGTGTCCGACGTCCCGGCGCCGCACGAACTGCCGGCCTACCTGGACAAGTACGGCGAATCCATGGTGAAGGTCAGTGGTAGCCAGCAGGGTTTCAGCGAAGAATACGGCGTGCCGATTCGAATCAAGATCAGCCGCGTACGCGGTTTCTAGCCGCGGGAAGCTAAACCTGAGCGCCGTCGTCGCCCGAGCCGGGCGGTGGTCCCTGCTTGATCCGCAGCATCAGCCAGCCGATCCCGGACGTGATCGACACCAGTGCCAGCGGCAGGGCGATGCCGACGCTCAGGCCGATCACCCTGGGCGCGACCAGCAGCAGCACGCCGATCAACATCATGACCAGGCCGAAGATCGTGCTCATCCGCAGCCGGGGCAGCGGCGGCGGCTCGGGCGGGACGAAGTGTTCCTCGGGTTCGGCGGGCTCCGAAGGCCCCGAGGTGCCCGGATCGCCGAGGTCACCGCCGGTGACCGTCCAGTCCCACGGCATCTCCGGCCGACGCCAGCCGGTGGGCGGTGTGGCGGGTTCGATCGGACCAATGGGCCCGGTCGGCGTGTCGTGCTCCAGATCGGGCTTCTCGATCTCCTCGGTCAGTCCGATGCCGACGCCTTCCCGCTCCAGGCCAGCCACGATCTCGGCGAACGCCGCGTCGACGTCCTCCGGTCCGTCCGGGCCACCGCGCCGGCTCGTCATGGACACACCTCGCTGGCTATCCGGCCTGCTGTGTTCGTTCCTTGTGAATCCGCTGGGCGAAGTCGACACTCTCAGTGAAGATCGTGTCGGCGTCGTTGTCCAGCGTCGCCACATGGAAACTGTCGGGCAACACCACCTCGCGAACGTCCGTGCTGCGCACGCCGTCCAACACTATTTTCGCATTCACCGGCTCGACCACGTGGTCCACCGCCGACCGCAGCAACAGCACCGGCGCGGTGACGCGGCCCAGGTCGGCACGCACCAAGCCCCACAGCTCGCGCAGGCTGTTCGCCGCGCGCAGCGGCGTCCGGTCGTAACCGAGCTCGGTGACGCCGGGTTTCTTGATGTCCCCGGCCACCCCCGGCCGGGACGCCAGCAGCCGCGACGCCACCGGGAGCAGCTTCGCGTCCAGCCGTAGCGTGGTCACCGACGGGTTGACCAGCACAATGCCGGCCACCTGGGCACCGTGCGTCTCGGCCAGCCGCAGCGTGAGCGTGCCGCCCATGGACAGGCCGAACACGAAAACCGACTGGCACCGCCCGGCCAGCTCCGTGAACGCCGCGTCCACGGTCGTGAACCAGTCCGGCCAGCCGGTTTGGTTCATCTCCTGCCAGGTGGTGCCATGGCCGGGCAGCCGAGGCACCCGAACGGTGAAGCCCGCGTCCCGCAGGTGCTCCGCCCACGGGCGCATGCTCTGGGGTGAGCCGGTGAAGCCGTGGCACAGCAGCACACCGATGTCGGTCGAGCCGTCGTGCGAGAACGGCTCGGCGCCGGGCAACACGGTCGGCTGCGGCGACACGGGCACGGGCCACGCTCCTACGTCCGGGGTCTCCCCATGATGCGGCAATCGTCCCACGAACGGGGATGTGGCGGGTGCCTCAATTCGCCAAACCGGTACAGGGACGCACACCTGAGCGAGACCGGCCTACTCACGACCCCGGCGTGCGCAACCGCGATCCGGCGGCGAACACTGGCATCATGCCCAGTAGACGCGGGTTTCCGCGGATGACCCGGTTGCGGGTGCTGGCGTTGTGCCTGGCCGTGATCGCCGGCGCGGCGGCTGTGGCTGTCGCGACCGGCGTCGTGCCGTCGCGGGCCGACGCCGGCACTGCCTCAGCCACGGTCCAGCCGTCTCGGGACGGCGGCCGGACGTCCGGGTCGACGGCCGCCTCGCCACCCCCAACCAGCATCACGTCGTCCTCGACCATCCCGTCGCCACCCCGGACGACGACGCCGGCCGCCCCGAGCGCCACGCCGTTGCCGCTGCCGGGATCGTCGGCCGCCCAGGCGTTCAACTGGGGTGATCCGGTCGCCGGTGACGAATTCAACGGCACCGGCGTCGACACCTCGAAATGGCGCGTCTACAACGGCTCCGGCAGCAACGACAACGGATTGCGACTGCCGCAACAGGTCACCGAATCGGGTGGTTTTCTCACTATTACCGGCCTGCCCAACAGTGGTAGCGGTGGAATGGCATGGCGGTTCGGACAGAAATACGGCCGCTGGGAGGCGCAAATGCGGGTGACGCAGCAGACCGTCGGTGGAAAGCCATACCACCCAGTGCTTCTGCTGTGGCCGGACTCGAACAGGTGGCCGCAGGACGGTGAACTAGACTACGCTGAAAGCGACGCGAACGCACCATCCGTCAACGCGTTTCTGCATTTTCCCGGCAACAGCGCGACTGGTCAGCTCTGGTACAACAAGCCGATTGATCTGAGCCAGTGGCACGATTACGCGTTTGAATGGTCGCCCGGCCACATGACTGGTTACATCGACGGGGTGCAGTGGTACTCGACCACTGATCCGCGGGTCCAGCCGCCCGGCCCGATGCACGCCACGATCCAGCTGGACGACCTGGTCTCGCCAGGCGGCATGAACACCACCGAGATGCAGGTCGACTGGTTCCGCATGTACACCGTGTGATCAGACGTGTCACGGTGCGGCCGTGTCATCACCGTGATGCCGTCGTTGTGCCGAGTGGACGACCTTCGTAGGCTGTACGGGGGCCGGGGCGAGGAGGCGGCGGCACGGTGTTGTACTGGTTGCTCAAGTACGTGCTGCTGGGACCGCTGCTGCGATCCGTCTTCCGGGTGCACGCGGAGGGCGTCGATCACGTCCCCGCCACCGGCGGCGCGGTGCTGGCCAGCAACCATCTCGCGGTCGCCGACTCGTTCTTCATGCCGGTGATGGTGCCCGGTCGTCGGGTGACCTTCCTGGCCAAACGGGAGTACTTCACCGGGTCCGGGCTCAAGGGCAGGCTCAAGAAGTGGTTCTTCGCCGGCATCGGCCAAGTGCCGATCGACCGGTCCAGCGCCGCCGCCGCGCAGGCGGCGCTCGACACCGGGGTCCGGCTGCTGAGCCACGGCGCGCTGTTGGGCATCTACCCGGAGGGCACCCGGTCCCCGGACGGCAGGCTGTACAAGGGAAAGACCGGCCTGGCGCGGATGGTGTTGGAATCCGGTGTGCCGGTCATTCCGGTGGCCATGGTCGGCACGGACCGGGCCAACCCGATCGGTTCGAAGATGTGGCGGCCGGCGCGCATCCAGGTCAGGTTCGGCGCGCCGCTGGACTTCTCCCGCTACGAGGGACTGGCCGGCGACCGCTTCGTGGAACGATCGATCACCGACGAGATCATGTACGCACTGATGGAGCTGTCCGGCCAGGAGTACGTGGACGTGTACGCGGCCAAGGTCAAGGAGGCGCGGGAGAACGCCGCCGCGATTCCGCGCCAGCCCTCGGCCGAGGACGCCGCCCGCGTGCCGGAAACCAAGGCTAGCTGAACCAGTCACCTGTGCCGGCTGGTCGGCGTCGGGTGATCGTCCGTAGCTGCCCGAATGACTGGCTGCCGCGATGACTAGGGTCGGCCGGTGCGGTTCTTCTACGACTGCGAGTTCATCGAGGACGGCGTGACCATCGACCTGGTGTCGATCGGCGTCGTGGACGAGACGGGCCGCGAGTTCTACGCCGTGTCCACCGAGTTCGATCCGGATCGCGCCGGGACCTGGGTGCGCCAGCATGTGCTGCCGAAGCTGCCCTCGCCGGCGAGCCGGGCATGGCGGTCCCGGGCGGCCATCCGCGACGACCTGTTCGCGTTCCTGTCGGGTGCCGAGGATGCCGAGAACGGCGAGAAAATTGAGCTGTGGGCGTGGATCGCCGGGTACGACCATGTCGCGCTGGCCCAGCTGTGGGGCGCCATGCCGGCCCTGCCCAGGCCGATTCCGCGGTTCACGCACGACCTGCGGCAGCGGTGGGAGGACGCCGGCAAGCCGAGGCTCCCGCCGGCCCCCACCGACGCCCACGACGCGCTCGCCGATGCCCGCTTCAACCTCGTTCGCTGGCAGGTGATCGAGGCGCGCCGCCGAGAACTCGGCATGCCCGGAAGCTGAACGATCACGTGCCGAAACGAGTTGTCCACAGGCGCCGCCCTAGGGTTGCTGCACCGATCCAGTTCGTGCGAGGCTCGCAGGTGGCGCGGTACTGCGGGTGGCACGGCGATCGCGGTCGTTGATGCCGGCATGGCGGCCAGCCAGAAGAACTGACTTGAAAGGAGATGGAGATGCGTATCGGTGTGCTCACCGGCGGCGGTGACTGTCCCGGCCTGAACGCGGTGATCCGGGCGGTCACCCGCAAGGGGATCGAGGGCTACGGCTGGGAGATCGTCGGCTTCCGCAACGGCTGGCAGGGGCCGCTGGAGGGGCTGACCAAGCCGATCGGGCTGGATGAGGTCGAGGACATCCTGCCCCGCGGCGGCACCATCCTCGGTTCGTCCCGGACCAACCCGTTCAAGGTCGACGGCGGCGCCGACAGGATTCGGAATGTGTTGGCGGACAACGGCATCGACGCCCTGGTGGCCATCGGCGGCGAGGACACACTCGGCGTGGCCAAGCGGTTGGTGGACGAGGGCATCGGCGTGGTCGGCGTGCCGAAGACGATCGACAACGACCTCGGCGCCACCGACTACACCTTCGGCTTCGACACGGCGGTGCACATTGCCACCGAGGCGATCGACCGGCTGCGCACCACCGCCGAGTCGCACCACCGGGCGCTGGTGGTCGAGGTGATGGGCCGGCACGCCGGGTGGATCGCGCTGCACTCCGGCCTGGCCGGCGGCGCCAATGTGATTCTGGTGCCGGAGCAGCCGTTCGACGTGGACGAGGTGATCGACTGGGTGCAGAGCCGGTTCGAGCGGCAGTTCGCGCCGATCATCGTGGTGGCCGAGGGCGCGGTTCCCACCGGCGGCAGCGAAGTCCTGCTGACCGGCGAGAAGGACTCGTTCGGGCACGTGCAGCTTGGCGGTGTCGGCGACTGGCTGGCCAAGGAGATCGCCCGGCGCACCGGCAAGGAGTCGCGCGCGGTGGTCCTCGGCCATGTGCAGCGCGGCGGCACGCCCACCGCATACGACCGGGTGCTGGCCACCAGGTTCGGCCTGCACGCCGCCGACGCGGTGGCCGACGGCGACTTCGGCGTGATGGTTGCCTTGCGCGGCACCGACATCGTGCGGGTCAAGCTGGCCGAGGCGACGGCCGAGCTGAAGACCGTGCCGGCGGCGCGGCTGAAGGAGGCGGAGGTCTTCTTTGGCTGATGGCGGACTGACGATGAGGTGACGGTGGATCGCTGAGGTGGATATCGACACCGGGCCGCTGGTCCGGAGATTCGGCCCGTCGGTGCTGGCGTGGTGCGCCGAGGTGCCCGCGTTGGCCGGCGAGCTCGCCGCCCGGTGGGCGTTGCGGGTGGGGGAGCCGTTAGGCGGCGGGGCCTCGTCCGTCGCGCTGCGTTGCGAACTGCCGGATGGCCGGCCGGCTGTGCTCAAGCTCTCGCCTGACCATGAGTTCGTCGCGGAGCAGGCGCGCTCGCTGGAGTGGTTCGCGCCGAGTGGGCGGGTGCCGGCGGTGCTGGCCGCCGATCCCGCGCTCGGCGCGATGCTGATCGAGCGGATCGAGCCCGGCCAGCCGGTCGAGTCGGCAGCCGTGCCACCCTCGGCCGCTGAGTTCGGCGCGTTGCTGATGGACCTGCACGGCGCGGCCGACGTCGCCGAGCTGCCGGTTCCGCGCGATCTTCGGCAGGGCACGGACGAGTTCTGCACCCGGTTCGCCCGCCGGCTGGACGAGCCGGCGGTGCGTGATCACGTCCGGCTCGCCGACCTGGATCGGGCGATCTCCCGTCGGGACGAGCTGCTGGCGTCCTCGACGTCGGTTGTGCTGCTGCACGGTGATCTGCACCTGCGCAACGTGCTCGATGGCGGCCCGTGTCGTGGGTTGGTGGCGATCGACCCGAAAGTCGGCGTCGGTGATCCGTGTTTCGACGCGGTGGATTTCCTGCTCGCCGGCGCGGGCGTGGACGGTGTCGACCGGCGATGCGCGGCGCTGGCCGCGGTCACCGGCCTGCACACCGACCGGCTGTTCGCCTGGTGCCGGGTCGCCGCCCCGCTGATCGCGATTATCGTGCTGTCCCAACACAATCCGACCGGCCTCGATGAGTTGCTACAACTAGCCGCATAAGGAATATTCGCGGATGCCCGAGAGCGTCGATCCCCTACCGCCGCCAGCGGACCCGAAGGCGATTCGCGCGCGCCTGACGTCGACGATGGCCGCCGAGTTCGACCGCGAGTGGACGATCGTGATCGATGAGGTGAAAAAATCTCTGGACCTCGCCGATCTGCACAGCTGGCTGAACAAGTGGCGGCACAACGCGTACCTGGAGCTACGCGATCCTGGCTCGTACTACCGGATGTTGGCCAAGATCGAGCAGATCATGCGCACTGGTCAAAGCCCCGAGGGCAGCGTGTCCGAAGAGGAAGTCAAGGCGCTGATCCGCGATCGGCTAGGTCGACAGGTCCAGTGGTCTGGCTGACAGGTGGTTGCGTCTCCGTCACCCGGTCGAGTTAACTAAGGCTTGCCTCACCTAAAGTGAGGCTTACCTGAGCTCGCCGAGGAGACCGCATGTGGGCTGATGCCCTGCCGAACCTGCTGATCGGCCTGCGTGAAGGCCTGGAGGCCGGTCTGGTGGTGAGCATCCTGCTCGCTGCGATCCGGCGCAGCGGAGGCCACCGGGCATCGACCGCTTCGACCGCGCCGATCTGGCTCGGTGTCGTGGCCGCCGTGGTGCTGGCGCTGAGCTTCGGCGCGGTGCTGACCTTCTACCGCTCGGTGCTGCCGACCACCGGCCAGGAGGCCCTGGGCGGCGCACTGAGCGTGGTCGCCGTGGTGCTGGTCACCGGCATGATCTTCTGGATGCGCCGGACCGCGCGCGGGCTGTCCGGCGAGCTGCGGGCCAAGGTTGCGGACGCGCTGCGGGTGAGCACTGCCGCCCTGGCGCTGACCGCCTTCCTGGCCGTCGGTCGGGAAGGCATCGAGACCGCGCTGTTCCTGTGGACGGCGGCCCAGGCGTCGGGCACGACCGTCGCCCCGCTCATCGGCGCCGCCGCCGGGATCGCCGTCGCCGTGGTGCTGTGCGTGCTGTTGTACCGCCAGTCGGTGCGCATCCGGTTGGACCTGTTCTTCAATCGCACCGCGATCCTGCTGATCATCATCGCCGGCGGAGTCCTGTCCTACGGCCTCGGTGATCTTCAGGACGCCGGGCTGCTGCCGGGCCGCACCTGGCTCGCGTTCGACCTGGCACCGCACCTCGACGTGTCGTCCTGGTGGGTCTCGATCGTCACCGGCGTCACCAACCTGTCGCCGACCATGACCTGGCTGCAGGTGGCCGCCTACCTCGGCTACCTCGGCATCGTGCTCACCACGTTCGTCCGGGCTGGCCGCCAGGCGAACCAACCAACCGCCGACACGCCGAAACCAGCCGAGGCACCGGCCCCCGCACCATCGCGGCCGCCGATGCGCCGCCGGACCGTGCTCACCGCGGTCACCGCCGCTTTGGTGCTGCCGCCGGTGATCGCCGCCGCGCTGATCGTCTTCGCCCCCGGCGGCCTCGCCGCCTCCGGCCAGCAGATCGACGTCACCACCTCGGCCTGCGCGCCGGGCTGGTCGGCTGCCCGCACTGGCGCCCAGAGCTTCACCCTGGTCAACAAGTCCGGCCACACCGCGGAAGTGAATCTGGTCCAGGCAGCCAGTCAGGGCATCGTCGCGGAGATCGAGACCCTCGGTCCGGGCACCCAGCAGACCATGTCGGCCACCCTCGCGCCCGGCAACTACGCCTGGCGCTGCCTGATCGCCGCGCTGCCGACCACGGTGTCGGCCACCGTCGCCGCCACCGGTCCGGCCGGCGCGGGCGGGTCGGCTCCTCGGCCGGTCACGCCGGTGTCCGTCGCCGACCTGACGCCCCCGCTGAACGAGTACAACGCCTACGTCACCGGCAAACTCGGCCAACTCGCCGGCCAGGTGGTCCGCGTCCGCGCCGACCTCGCCGCCGGCAACATCCCTGCGGCGCAACAGGACTGGCTGCCCGCGCAGCTCACCTGGGAGCAGGTCGGTGAGGAACCCTACGGCAGCTTCGGCGATTCCGGGGTCGAGATCGGGGCTGGCCCGCAAGGGTTCCCTCAGGGCGTCAACGATCCCGGGTTCACCGGTCTGCGTCGGCTGGAATATGGCTTGTGGCACGGCCAGCCGGCGTCCGAGCTGATTACGGTGGCGGACCGGCTGTCCAGCGACATCGCTGGGCTGCAAGCACAGTTGCCGCAGGTCTCGCTTGATCCGACTGACCTGCCGATCCGGGCGCACGAGATCCTGGAAGACGCGCTGCGGGACACCCTGACCGGGCAGGACGATCTGGGCGCCGGGGCCGAATTCCCGGAGACGTACGCGGACACCCAGGCCGACCAGGTGGTCTTGGGTGAGCTGGCGGCGCTGCTCAACGCCCGCGACCCGAGCCTGCTGCCTACCGCTTACCAGCAGCTCGACGCACTGCGCCAGGCGCTGCTGGCCACCCAGACCAACGGCCAGTGGCAGAGCCTGTCCGCCGCGCCGCTGGCCCAACGGCAACGGGTCGACGCGGCCATCGGCGCCGTGTTGGAGACCCTCGCCGACGTCCCGGACCTGCTCGAAGTCCCCGCGCACTGACCCTTCAGCAGCACCGACCTTTCAGCCGCACTGATCTGTTGACCGCACCGGCCCACCGTCCGCGCATCGACCGAAGGATCACCGAAGGATCACCGATGGACATCAACCGGAGGAATCTGCTCAAGGGCGGCGCCGCTGGCGTGGTCGGCACCGCGGTCACCGCCGGCCTGCTGTCGGCGGGCGCCCGCGCCGACGCCGCCGCGGGCGAAGCGACCAACCCGACCGCGCCCGACCTGGTGCCGTTCCACGGAATCCACCAGGCCGGCATCCTCACCCCGACCACGCAGCAGCGATACGCCACCCACGCTGCCTTCGACCTCACCGTCGGCAGCCGCGCCGATCTCGTATCGCTGTTCCGGACGCTCACCGACCGGGCCTGGTTCCTCACCGCCGGTGGCACGCCGCCCGATCTCGGTGTCGGCTCACCTCCCTCGGACAGCGACATCCTCGGTCCAGAGGTGCCCGCCGACGGCCTGAGCGTCACACTCTCCGTCGGCTCCAGCATGTTCGATGACCGGTACGGCCTGGCCGCCGCGAAACCCAAGCTGCTGGCGCCGATGCGCACCTTCCCCAACGACGCCCTCGAACCGGCCCGGTGCCACGGCGATCTCTTTCTGCAACTGTGCGCGAACAACCCGGACACCGTGCATCACGCGCTGCGCGACATCGCCAAGCACACCCGCGGCGGCATGCAGCTGCGCTACCGGATGGACGGTTTCGTGTCGCCGCCGCGCCCGTCCGGCACACCGCGCAACCTGATGGGCTTCAAGGACGGCATCGCGAATCCGTCCGGCGCCGAGGCCGACCGGCTGATCTGGGTGGACTCGTCGGCCGGCGAGCCGGCCTGGGCGGTCGGTGGCTCCTATCACGTGGTGCGGCTGATCCGGATGCTGGTCGAGTTCTGGGATCGGGTGTCGATCCACGAGCAGGAGAACATGTTCGGCCGCCGCCGCGACTCCGGAGCGCCGCTGGACGGCGCGAACGAGTTCGACACCCCGGACTTCCCCCAGGACCCCAACGGTGATGTCATCCCGCTCGACTCGCACATTCGGCTGGCCAACCCGCGTACCGCGCGGTCCGAGCCCAGCCGCATCCTGCGCCGGGGCTACAACTACGACCTGGGGTTGGACGAGAACGGCAACATCCAGTGCGGGCTGATCTTCGCGTGCTTCCAGCAGGACCTGCGGCGACAGTTCGAGGCCGTACAGACCCGGCTGATCAACGAGCCGCTGGTCGACTACATCCAGCCCTTCGGCGGCGGGTATTTCTTTGCCCTGCCGGGCGTTCGGGACGCCGGCGACTGGTACGCGAAGAGCCTGTTGACCTGACCGGATCGGCAGTCTTGTTATCAACCGGCTGCTGCATTTTCTGGCGGGCCTGGGCATTGGCCTGGGCTGACGTCAACCGGTAGGGGCTGTGGAGACGAACCGCATCCGTCCCACAGCCCCGCCGACGGGTGCGGAGAGGTTGTCGCGGTTGTCGACATCGGTGAGCCGGACCTCCCAGCCGACCGTCACCAAAACCCCCGTGACCTGACGGATATCCTGGCGGCTGTGAACTGGACGATCGACGTACCCGTCGACGAGCTGCCCGAGCTGCCGCCACTCTCACCGGAGCTGCGGCAGCGCCTGGACGACGCCCTGGCCCGCCCGGCCGCGCAGCAGCCGGCCTGGCCCGACCCGGAGCAGACCCGGCAGGCCCGCAAGGTGCTGGAAAGTGTGCCGCCGGTCACCATGCCCCCGGAGGTTGACCGGCTGCGCGACCAGCTCGCCGCCGTCGCCCGGGGCGAGGCGTTCATGCTTCAGGGCGGCGACTGCGCGGAGACGTTCGTCAGCAACACCGAGCCGCACATCCGTGGCAATCTGCGCGCACTGCTGCAAATGGCCGTGGTGCTCACCTACGGATCCAGCATGCCGGTGGTGAAGGTGGCCCGGATCGCCGGACAGTACGCCAAGCCGCGCTCGGCCGAACTGGACGCGCTCGGGCTGCCGTCGTACCGGGGCGACATCGTCAACTCGCTGGCCACCACGCCCGAAGCGCGGGTGCCGGACCCGTCCCGGATGATCCGCGCCTACGCGAACGCGGGCGCCGCGATGAACCTGGTGCGCGCGTTGACTGGGTCCGGCATGGCCGACCTGCACAAGGTGCACGACTGGAACAAGGACTTCGTGACGTCCTCGCCGGCCGGCGAGCGGTACGAGGCGCTGGCCACCGAGATCGACCGTGGCCTGCGGTTCATGTCGGCGTGCGGGGTGCAGGATTCCAGCCTCGCCTCCACCGAGGTGTTCGCCAGCCATGAGGCGCTGCTGCTCGACTACGAGCGCGCCATGCTGCGGCTGGACGTCCAGGGCAGCACGCCGAAGCTGTACGACCTGTCCTCGCACTTCCTGTGGGTGGGGGAGCGGACCCGGCAGTTGGACGGCGCGCACATCGCGCTGGCCGAGTTGCTGGCCAATCCGATCGGCCTGAAGATCGGCCCGACCACCAGCCCCGAGCAGGCCGTCGAGTACGCCGACCGGCTCAACCCCGGCAACGTGCCCGGCCGGCTGACGCTGATCAGCCGGATGGGCAACACCAAGATCCGGGACGTGCTGCCGCCGATCGTGGAGAAGGTCACCGCCTCCGGACATCAGGTGATCTGGCAGTGCGACCCGATGCACGGCAACACCCACGAGTCCCCGAGCGGCTACAAAACCCGGCACTTCGACCGGATCGTGGACGAGGTGCAGGGCTTCTTCGAGGTGCACCGCCGGCTGGGCACCCACCCCGGCGGCATCCACGTCGAGCTGACCGGCGAGGACGTCACCGAATGCCTGGGCGGCGCCCAGGACATCTCCGACAGCGATCTCGCCGGTCGGTACGAGACCGCCTGCGATCCGCGGCTGAACACCCAGCAGTCGCTGGAACTGGCCTTCCTGGTCGCCGAGATGCTGCGGTCCTGACGCCGGACTGGCTCAGTACTCGTCGAACGCGGAGATCATCAGCGCGTCGAACGCGGGACCGAACTCCCGCGTTTCGACGTCGCCCTCGTAGACGAGGGCGGCTCTTCCCGCCGGAAGGTCCGGTGACACGCAGAGCATCAGGTTGCCGCCGTCGGTCGTGACCCTCAACAGCCGGTTCGACGCGATCCGCCCGGTCTCCGCGAAGTCGGCCTCGGCCCAGCCCGGAATGCCGTCCGGACAGTCCGCGATGGCGGCGATGGTCCGCATGATCCCGGGCGGGATGAGGCCGAAGGATTCCTGGTCCGGCGCGGTGAACCCGGCGTGCACCTCGCCTATGAATGTCCGGGCCGGTGCGGGCAACCGGTCGAAGAAGGCCGGCGGCGGGCCGAATTCGCGCGGGTCGCGGCCGAACCAGACAAGCGGATCCTCGCCGGGCGGCCCCTCGGCCACATAGAGCAGTATCGCTGTGTCGGCCGAGACATACGCCCGGACATCGACGAGGTGGGTCCGGAAGAGTTCGGTGAAGTGGGGGATCAGGTCGAGGAGATCCCGATTCCACAGTGCCAGCGCCGCCGTGCTCCGTGCCTCCGGATCGGGGGCGGTGACGATCGGCCGCCATGGTTCGGGGAGCCGGGCGAACTCGGCCGATCCGGCCTCGACCGGATGCAGCGGCCAGCCGTCCCGGACCAGCCCGGCCACAACGTCGGCGAAATCGACCGGTGCCACGTCCACCGCCTTTCAGTGTTGGCTCGCGATGAGCTGTTGAATGACCTGCCGCAACTGCGAGCGCACGCTATTCTCCAACGTCACCTGCTGATCCTGCCACGCCGGATCGAGGTTCTCCATATCGGCCGCGCTCTTCGACGCCTTCAGCGAGTTGGCCCGCGCGGACAGCCATTGAAGATTCAGTGGAGCGCGGGACACCATATACATGTTGTCCGCGTTCAGCTCCAGGAATCCTGGCTCGTTGAGCAGCTGGGCGAGCGGGATAATGTGGTCGGCGCGCAGGTCGGGAGTCGGCGGCTGGCCTGGCGGTCCCGCTTTCGCCTGGATGGTCCGGCCGGGATATGCCGGATCGGGATCACCGGCTTGTGGCGGCGGCTCGTTCTGTAGGTATGGCTGGCCGGTGAGGCCCGGATTTTTGTTTCGCAGCAGGTCGTACAGCTGGCGGAGTTGCGGCGGAATTCGCCAGTTTCCTTTGGCGTCCGGACTGGTGTATTGCTGGACGTTCGGCGGGAGCTTCGCTTTCGCGTCGTTGAGTTTGTCGCGCAGCGAGTCGGGCGCCTGCGTTTTGAGCGGTGGCGCGTTCGGCCCAGAATTCGCGAGCACCCCCAGCGTGTCCTGGCAGTCCTGCAACGCGCTTTCGGCCTGTGCCGCTGTGGCGTTGAGCTGGTCCGCCTCGGCGTCGTAAGCGTCGGCCGCGGCCTGCTCCTCGGGCACAATGAAGGTGTGCGGCTCGGCGTTGTGCGCGTCGATCTGCTGCTGGATCTGGTCCAGCGCGGCGCTCTGGGCCGCGCACGGGTCGGTGTCCGCGTGCGCCGCGAGCGCCGGCGAGCCGAACGCGACCAGAGTGAGCGCAAGAATGATGGATGAGACGATTCGGATGAATGCCGCGAGCCGCGCCGCTTTTCGCGTCATGCCGGCCGCACCCCTTTCACAATTCTGCCCCGACCGAGGCGCTGAACCTAGTGGCGCCCACTGGCGACCGGGAGCTGATCGGCGGCCGGGGCGCAGACCTTCCACTGTCCGTTCTCCTTACGGAAGTACAGCGTCGTGGAGTATTTGGCAGACCGGGTTACCTTCGCCGACGCGACATCGCCCACAATACGTATGTCCGATGTGGTTGAGGTCGAGAACTGACTTTCCGGTTTTGCCGCGACCGGATTGTCAGCCGGATCGGTCGGGTCGAAATCGGCGGTGTCGGCGAAGCTCTCGGCCTCTTCCTGGCACAGCGAGCTGTAGATTCCGGCGTAGTCAACCCGGGCTATCGACACGGCGAACTTATTGACCACCCGCTGGATCTGTGCGTCGTCGCTGGTGACCTGGGCGTGGATGTACAGTGTGATGCCACCGGCCATCGCGACAACGAACAGTCCAGCGGCCACGATGCCGAATATCCGGCGTTTCCGGGACATCGGGGACTTCGGGCGGGTCACGGGCACCTCCCGGCAGGGACCTGGCGGATCGGAACAAACAAGTGGTACCAGCCTGGGTCGGGACCGGTCCCCAGCGACCATAACCGCAGCCGATGAAATTCCGATGAAATGACGGCAGACAAGGCCGCGCGCCGAATTACCCGCCGGTCACGGGAAGGCGGTGATCGTGATGGCGGTGCCGGCTGTGACTCGGGTGCCCGGCGGCGCCGACTGGCTCAGCACGGTGCCGTTCGCGCCCGACATCAGCTCCTGGACCTGCGCCTGGAGGCCGACCGCCGCCAGCGCCTGCTGCGCGTCGGACACCTTCGCTCCGGTCACGTTCGGCACCGTCACCGCATTGGACAGCACCACGCCCACCCGGCGGTCGCCGTTCGCGGCGATCACCGTGCCGGCCCCGGGACTGGTGCTGATCACCGAACCACCGTCGACCTGGGCGGAGAACTGCGCCGGCAACGTATAGGGCTGGTAGCCGGCCTGGGTGAGCGCGGCGAAGGCGGCTGCCTGGGTCATTCCGGCCACAGACGGCACCGGTGTCGGCGGCGGTCCCTCGCTCACCGAAATGGTCACCGCCGAACCCACGTCGACCGGCGTGCCCGGCGACGGCACGACCTTCAGCACCGCCCCGGCCGGCACCGTGTTGTCGTATGTGTTGGCGTTCGGGTCCAGTTTCGGTTGCAGGCCAAGGGATCGGATCGCCTGCTCGACCGCCGCGACCTGCGCGCCGGGCGCCACGTCCGGCACCACCGGCCGCCCCTCCGACACCAGCAGCGTCACCTTCGCGCCGCGCAGCGCCCGCGAGCCGACGCTCGGCGTGGTGCCGACCACCCGCCCGGCCGGCACGGTGTTGTTGTACGCCTGGGTGAACTGCGGATTGAGGTCGGCGGCGGTCAGCGCGCGTTCGGCGCTGGCGCTGTCCTGCCCGGCCACCTGCGGCACCGACGTCCACTGGCCGATGCCCAGCCACCAGGCCACCCCGCCGATGATCGCGGCCAGTAGCAGGATGATCACCAGCCACATCCACGACAGTCGCCGGCCCTTGGCGCGCTGTTCGTAATATCCGTCGCCGGCATGGCGCGGCTCGGGGTTGGTCGGGGGCGGAGCCGAGCGCAGCGCCGCGTCCAGTTCGGCCCGGGAGATCGCCCGGGTGCCCCGTGGCCCGGCCGAGCCCGGCGGCGTGGGCACGACTCGCGCGGTCGCGTCGGCCGGCGGCGTCGGCGGGGCAGTCGCCGGTTTCGCGAGCTGGATGGTCTCGCCGATCACCTCGACCGTGGCAAGGCTGGCGTCCGCCGGTTCCGTGTCCGGATCACCGTTCGGATCCGGCCATTCCGGCACCGGCACCGGGACCCGGTCGATGCCCAGCTGGTCGCGGATCCGGGTGAGATCAGACCGGAAGGCCGACGCGTCGGCCGGCCGCTGCGCCGGATCGCGCCGGGTGGCCCGCAGCACCAGGTCGTCGAGCTCGGCCGGAATGTCCGGTACCGCCTCGCTGGGCGCCGGCACATCGTCGTGCACGTGCCGGTAGGCCACGCCGAGCCCGGTGTCCGCCGAGTAGGGCGGGTGGCCGGTGAGCATCTCGTAGCACATGATCCCGGTGGCGTACACATCGCTGTGGGCGTCGGCGAAACCGCTGGTGAGCTGTTCCGGCGACAGATACGCGACGGTCCCGAGCACCACGTTGTCGTTGGTGGACCGGGCACTCGCGATCGCCCGCACCAGACCGAAATCCGCCACCTTGACCACACCGCCGCCGGAGCCGTGCCCGATCAGCACGTTCTCCGGCTTGACGTCCCGGTGCACCAGGCCGGCAGCGTGCGCGTCGGCCAGCGCGGACAGCACCTGTTCGAGGATGGCCATCGTCAGCGGCACCGGCAGCGCGCGATGCGCCCGCAACAGGTCACGCAGCGTGCCCCCGTCGACCAACTCCATCACGAGATAGACCCGATCGGTGTCACCCGATCGGTCGACACCCTGGTCATGCACGGCGACCACGTGCGTGTGGTCCAACCGCGCGGCGGCCCGCGCCTCGCCGTTGAAACGTTCCACGAACGCCGGGTCGGCCGCGTAGGTCGACTCCATGATCTTGATCGCCACCGGCCGGTCCAACCGCAGGTCAATGCCGGCGTAGACGCTGGACATGCCACCCCGGGCGAGTGGGCGAACGACCTGATACCGGCCCTCCAACACGGTGCCGATCGGCGTGCCGGCCGTCGTGCGCACGGCGCCGCCGGTCGTCTCGTTCGCCTCCACGGTAAGGATCGTAGAGAAGGAATATCCCCCGACTGGCGCAGGGCGCGCGGGCCGTTTGTGTGGCATTGTCGAGCACGTGAGTGCTATTCCAGCCGCCGAGGATGTCCTCGACCGCTCGTTCGAGGTGTTGACGCTGCCCGAGGTCGCCCAGTCGGTGGGTGTGCCGATCACGCGGGTCCACCAGTTGGTGCGCGATGGTCACCTGGTGGCGTTCCGGCGTGACGGCGTCAAGGTGGTTCCCGCCCTGTTCCTCAACGGGGAGGGTGTCGTCAAGGGCCTGGCCGGCACGTTGACGGTGCTGCGCGATTCCGGCTTCTCCGAGGAGGAGATGCTGCGTTGGCTGTTCACCGAAGACGAGTCGCTGCCCGGATCGCCGATCGAGGCGCTGCGCGGCAATCGCGGCCGCGAGGTCAAGCGCCGCGCCCAGGCGTTGGCGTTCTGACCGGCGTTCTGACCCGCCTTCGGGCGACGACCGCCGTCAGGTAGCCCGGCACGGCGACCGCCATCCTGCGTCGCAGCGGCACGGTGGCCCGCCGGCCGAGCACGTCGTAGCCGACATCCACGATCTCGTTCAGGATGCCGGCGTACAGCCGCATGGCGGTGCGCACACAGGGCCGCGATTCCGGTGCCAGCGCGCCGATGCCCGGCTCGGCTCGCCGGTAGACGGCGCGGTTGTGGGCGACGAGATGCGCGAGCGCCCGGCGGATGCGTTCATCCGGCCGGCCGGTTCGTCGGGACCAGCTCAGCAGGTCGCGGTCCACGCCGAACGCGGCCAGCTCGTCCGCGGGCAGGTACAGCCGGCCGCGATCCAGATCCTCGCCGACATCGCGCAGGAAGTTGGTCAGCTGAAACGCCTCGCCCATCGCGGCAGCGGCCGACTCGGCGTCCACAGTGGACTGTTCGGTGCCCAGCACCGGCAGCATCTGCAGTCCGATCACCGCCGCTGAGCCGCGCGTGTAGCGACCGAGGTCGGCGAACGTGCGGTATTCGGTGACGGTCAGGTCCATCCGCATCGACTCAAGGAATTCCGTGAACAGCGCCGGTTCGATGCGGTACCGGCGCACTGTGTCGGCCAGTGCCGACAGCACCGGGTGCGGTTCGCCGGCCAAGGCGCGGCCCAGCGACTCGGCCAGTTCGTCCAGCCCACCGGCCCGGCGCGCTGATTCGGCGCGCGGGTCGTCCACGATCTCGTCCGCCAGCCGGGCGAACCCGTACAGCGCGTGCACCGCGGGCCGGCGCCGCGGCGCGAGCAGCCGGGTGGCCAGGAAATAGGTGCGCCCGTACCGGGCGTGGATGGCGCGGCACCGGGCGTAAGACGCGCGCAGCTCTGGATCGGTGAGGCCGGCGCGGTCGAGCTCGCCGGCCACCGCGATACTCACCGAAGCGTCCCGACGGCCAGTTCGCTGGGGCGCAGCAGTTCGTTGGGGCGCAGCGGATCAGCGCGCAGGCCGGCCGGCCACAGGGCGTGCGGGCGGACCAGGGACAGCGCGGCGATGGCGGCGACCACCAGCGCCACCGCCTGGACACCCCAGTCGTACAGCGAGGTGGTCCCGGTCGGATACGTGCTCAGCATCGTCCACACCGAGGCGAAACAGCCCAGCACCAGTCCTGGCCCGGACCAGGACAGGCCGGCGGCCAGCACCAGCGGCCAGGTGAAGTACCAGGGCAGCGTGCCGGGGGAGAACAGCACCGCGACCAGCAGCGCGATCGACGCCCGGCGGATGATCTCGGCCGGCTCCTTGTCCTGCGCCAGCCACCACTGCCGGCCGGCCAGCGCCAGCATGACCAACCAGCCGCTGTCCCGGGCGAAGCGCAGGAACGGATCGGGGTTGAAATCGCCGAAGTGCTCGGCGAAAGTGTGCGTGAGCTGGCCCATGCCGGTCGGCACGGACAGCCAGTCGATGATGATGTCGTTGTCCGACAGCGCCGATATCCAGCCGAGGTTCACCCCGGCCAGCACCGTGCAGCCCAGGAATCCCACCAGGAACACCAGCAGGCTCGCGCCACCGGCTCTGGCCAGCCGCGCGCCGCGCGAGCCCGGCAGCCGGGACGCCCAGATCCACACCAGGAACGGCAGCGCCACACAGGCGGTCGCCTTCACCGAGAACGCGAGGGTGACCAGCAGGATGCCGTAACGATGTCGGCCGTCCAGGACGAGCACCGTGCCGGCGGTCAGCAGGCCGATCATCAGCAGGTCGTTGTGCGCCCCGCCGACCAGATAGGTCAGCACCAGCGGATTGGCCGCGCCGAACCAGAGCGCGGTCGCCGGGTCGCCGCCGAGCCGGTCGGCCAGCCGGGGCAGCGCCCAGCACAGCAGCAGCAGGCCCACGCCGAGCACGAGCCGCATCGAGACGATGCCGACGATGGTGCTCTGTCCGGCGATCAGCGCCACGCTCTTGGCGATCAGGATGAACAGCGGGCCGTAGGGCGTCGGGGTGTTCTGCCACATCGCGTCGACGCTGTTGGACAGCTTGTCGTTGAGCACCGAAACGCCGTACTGGTACGGGTTGTAGCCGTGCAGCGCCAGATCACCCTGGGCGAGGTAGGTGTGCACATCATGGCTGAACAGCGGCGGTGCGATCAGCATCGGCGCGGTCCACGCGGCGATCGCGCACAGGATGCCGCGCCGATCGACCCGGCCGGCACGCGCCTCCCGGCCCAGCTTGATCCAGGCCCACACCAGCAGCGCCAACCCCAGGTACAGCACCGCGGTGGACAGCTGCTTGCCATGGCCGTACCGCACCCAGCTGAACGCGGTGCCGTTGAGCAGCGAGTCCGGCAGCACGCCGGCGGTGGCGCCGATCCCGCCGCCGGCGATCAGCACCATGCCGAGGAAGCCCTGCATGATCACGCCGATCGGAAACGGCGGCAGCGCGTCGTCGTCCATGGCGCCGCGCGGGCCGGCGCGGTCCAGTTCGGCGTTGGTCCAGTCTCTCCGGAATGCCGGCGCGACCGACGACTGGCCGTCGCCGCCGGACCGAAGAAGGGACTGGGTGCTGGTCATCGCGGGTCATGCTCGCACAACCGCCGAGTAGCCCCGCGCGGGTGGGTATGCGTTGTGATGCAGCCGTGATTCACCGATTGACGCAAAGTGAGCTGGATTACCGCCTGGTGATGTCCCGGACATCCCCAGGTGACGTTTGCCCTGTTCGCCCGGCTCAGGCGAAAAGCTCAGCTGAAAGCGAAGAAGGCGAGGCTGCCCAGCCCGGCGATCACGCAGTAGATCGCGAACGGGTTCAGGGTGCGGGTTTCGAAATAGCGGGTGAGAAACCGCACAGAGAGGTACGCGGCGATCCCGGCGAGCAGGCTGCCGAGCAGCACCGGGCCCAGCGACGCGCGCATCTGCGGGTGCAGCAGTTCCGGGATCTTGTACAGGCCCGCGCCCAGCATCACCGGGGCGATCAGCAGGAACGCGAACCGGGCCGCGTCCTCGTGCCGCAGGCCGCGCAGCAGCCCGCCGACCATGGTGATGCCGGACCGGCTGATGCCGGGCAGCAGCGCGGCCGCCTGGAAGACCCCGATGCCGACCGCTTCCTTGACCGACAGCCGGGACAACCGGGCGTCGATCGCGATCGCCGGATCGGTGGACTCGGGCTCGGACGTGGCGCGGTTGGCGCTGTTGGTCAGAACCGACATGACCATCGTTTCCTCGTGCGGCCCGGCCGCCGCCGGGCCGGGCTCCGGGTCGGCCGCCGGCCAGGTGATGTCCTGTTCCGCCGGCTCGGCCGGGAACCGTCGACCGCGTTGTAGCCGTTCGACGCCGAACAGCACGGCCCCGTTGAGCGCCAGGAACGCCGCCGCCGGGATCGGCTTGCCGAGGTAGTTGGTCATCACCTTGTCCAAGGCGAGGCCGGCGATGCCGACCGGAATCGTGGCCAGCACCAGCAGCCAGGCCAGCCGCTGGTCCGGGGTGTCCACGCGGCGGTGGCGGATCGAGGTGAATAGGCCGCCGATGATCCGGATCCAGTCCCGCCAGAAGAAGATCACCAGTGCCGCTGCGGTCGCGACGTGCATCGCCACCAGCGCGGCCAGGTACGGCGAGTTCTCGCCCATGCTCATGTCCTTGGCCCACTGCCCGCCGATCAGGGCGGGCACCACCACGGCGTGGCCGAGGCTGGACACCGGAAACAGCTCGCTGACGCCCTGCAACAAGCCGATGAAGATCATTTCCGGGTAGCTCAGGGCTGACATCGACACTCTTTCGATTGGGGTCATCGGTCCGGGCCGCGACAGGCCCCTCGCCGAGACTAGCGCCGCAGTCGTGGACGATTCTTAGCCCGGCTCGCCATCCGGTCGACGGTGAACCGGCCAGACCCCAGGTGGATCACGGCTGCCAGTCGGCCGCGACGCCGCACCGACGTCCGTGCCGAAGTCAGCCGCGTCAGTGGCCGATCAGATGGTGGGACTGCCGGGACAACGTATCCGCCATCGTGCGCAAGTGTTCCGCGAATTGGAAGTTGAGCTTCGCGAACTCCTCGACCGCGGCGAGCGGGTTTTCCTGCTTTGCTCCCGCGGCCTCGCGGCAAGCCGACCGAATGAACTCCGACACGCTCAGCCCGGCGCTCTCGGCCGCGGACCGGATGGCATTCGCCTCATCCTCGGGCAGACGGAACGCGAATGTCACTGACAGCGGCTTGACCACCTCGAACTCGACTTCTTCGCCATCGAGGTCGTCTCGGTGGTCGTACAGCCACTGCGCGTCGGCCGCTTCGCGATTGCTCACTGGTCCTCCCATGCTGTGATCGGTCGGGCGAGTGATCCTGTGCGCATTTCTGATGGCCTGATCGATCTCTCGTTCGGTAGCACGGATCAGGGCATGTTCTCGGTTGGCGCCATCCCACTCGATCGACTCGATCCGCACCGAGCCTCCGTCCTGTTATACGTACTCTAGTCTCTGTTATACGGATAACTCAAGGGTATCCGGTGCTTCTCATGTCGGTTGGTGGGCGCTGGCATGGACGCTGGCGCGGGCGGCCTGCGCATCCGGGGCGCGTAGCGCGGATTCGGCCAGTGCGGCGCACTCGTCGGCGGTGTGCCTGGCCAGCGTGGACCGCACCGCTGGCAGTGCGCCGGGTGACATCGACAGGCTGGTCACGCCGAGGCCGACCAGCACCAGCGCCAGCAGCGGATCGCTGGCCGCCTGGCCGCAGACGCCGACCGGCTTGCCGGAGCGGACACCGGCCTGGGCGGTCAGCCGCACCAGCTCCAACAGAGCTGGCTGCCACGGATCGAGCAGATCGGCCAGCTCGCCGGACATCCGGTCGGCGGCGAGGGTGTACTGGCCGAGATCGTTGGTGCCGATGCTGGCGAAATCACAGCCGGCCAGCACCGCGTCGGCCCGCAGCGCCGCCGCCGGCACCTCGACCATCGTGCCGGCGACCGGCAGCCCGTGCCGATGCACGCGACCGGCGAAGTCCCGCGCCTCGGCCGGGGTCGCCACCATCGGCGCCATCACCCAGACCTGGGTGTCCGGCGCGTCGGCGGCGGCCTGCGCGACGGCGGCGAGCTGGGTGTCGAGCAGGGCGGGGTCGCGGCGGTCCAGCCGCAGGCCGCGTACCCCGAGCGCGGGGTTGGGCTCGTCGCCGTGCTCGATGAACGGCAGCGGCTTGTCCGCGCCGGCGTCGAGCGTGCGGACCACCACCTTGCGACCGGCGAACGCGCTGAACACCTCGGCGTAGGCCCGCCGCTGCTCGGCCTGGCTCGGCGCGTCCCGCCGACCGAGATACAGGAACTCGGTGCGCAGCAGGCCGACACCCTCGGAGTCGGCCGCACTGGCCGCCGCCAATTCCCCGGCCGCGCCGAGATTCACCAGTAGCGCCACCGGTTTTCCGTCGGCCGTGCGGCCAGGGCCGTGCGCCTGCGCCTGTGCGGCCCGCCGGGCGTCGGCCTGGCCGACCGCCTGCTGAACTTCGGCTGTCGTCGGATCGACCCGCACTGTGCCGTTGTCGCCGTCGACCAGCACCCGCTGGCCGTCGGTCAGCCCGGCCGCGCGGGGGCAGGCCACTACAGCCGGAATGCCCAGTGCGGTGGCCAGAATCGCGGTGTGGCTGGTCGGGCCGCCGCGCTCGGTGACGATCGCCAGCACCCGCTCGCGATCCAGGGTGGCCGTGTCGGCGGGCGCGAGATCACCGGCCACCAGCACGTAGGGATGGCCCGGATCGGGCACGCCGGGCATCGGCTCGCCACGCAGCCAAGCCACCGCCCGATCCCGCAGGTCGTCCAGGTCGGCGGCGCGCTCGGCGAAGTAGCCGCCGGCGGCGGCCAGCGCCTCGCGGAACGTGCCGAAGGCCTCCGACACCGCGTGCGGCAGCGACCGGCCCTGCCGCAGCGCGTCGCCGATCCGGCCGGCCAGCGCCGGGTCGCGGGCCATCAGTGCCTGGGTGGACAGCACCTCGGCGGCTTGGCCGCTGACCGTGGCCGCTCGCGCGTCCAGGTCGGCGGCGACCGCGTCCAGCGCCTTGCCGGCGAGTTCGACGGCCGCCGCGGTGTCCGGCTCGGGGCCGCTGTCCGGGCCGAGCACCGGTGGCGTGGCCAACCGCGCCACCGGCCCGGCGACCACCCCGGTGCTGACCGCGATTCCGGCCAACGTCCTGTCGTGACCGTCGTGACTGCTCGTGCCCATGTCCGTCATCCCAACGATTTCCAGTGCTTCCAGTGCTCAGCCTTGATCGTGGTTCTGCGCGACGATCGCGGCCAGTTCATCCAACGCCTCCCGCGCGCCCGGACCGTCGGCGCGCAACAGCACCTCGTCCCCGCCCCGGGCGTTGAGGCCGAGCACCGACAGGATGCTGCGAGCGTCCACGAAATCCGCTCCGGGCTTGCCGATGGTGACCGGCACCGGTTGGCGGGCGGCGGCCTGGGTGAACAGCGCCGCTGGCCGGGCGTGCAGGCCGACCGACGAGCCGACCATCACCGAACGTTCCATGGTCTCCGAGTCCTTTCAGGAGGCGGTGACGGCGCTGCCGGTCACCGCGGAGCGGGAGTTCTGCGCGGCCTGCTCGGCTTCGCGGGCGACGCCGCTGGGCCGGCCGATCGACTTGGCGACCAGCACACAGCCGGCCGTCGCCGCGGTGCCGATGACGATCGCGATCAGGTACTGCACCGGATGGCCGATCAGCCCGATCACCCAGATGCCGCCGTGCGGGGCGCGGGATGTCGCGCCGAGCGCCACCGACAGGGCGCCGGTGATGGCGCTGCCGGTCATCAGTGACGGGATTACCCGCAGCGGATCGGCGGCGGCGAACGGGATCGCGCCCTCGGTGATGAACGACAGCCCGAGCAGCCAGGCCGCCTGCCCCGCCTGCCGCTCGGCCGGAGTGAACAGCCGGCGGCGGACCACGGTGGCCAGTGCCAGGCCCAGCGGCGGGGTCATCCCGGCCGCCATCACCGCCGCCATGATCGTCAGGTTGCCGGACGCCAGCGCGGCCAGCCCGAAGGTGTAGGCCACCTTGTTCACCGGGCCGCCCATGTCGAAGGCCATCATCAGGCCCAGCAACCCACCCAGCAGCCAGGCGTTGCCGCCGGACAGCCCGTCCAGCCAGTGCGTCATGCCGGACTGCGCGGCCGCGATCGGCTCGCCGATGACCACCAGCATCAGGAAGCCGACGACCAGCACCGACACCAGCGGGATGACCACCACCGGCATCACGCCGGCGATCCCGCGCGGCACCTTGATCCGCTTCAGCCCCATGGCGACCGCCCCGGCCAGCAGACCGGCGATCAGGCCACCGAGGAATCCGGCGTTGATCGCCACCGCGGCCAGGCCGCCGACGACGCCGGGCGCGATGCCCGGCCGGTCGGCCATCGCGAACGCGATGAACCCGGCGAGGATCGGCACCAGCATCGAGAACGCCAGCGAGCCGATCTTGAACAGCACCCCGGCCACCCCGGCGACGTGCAGCAGCTGCGAGAAGTCGGTCACGCCGGGGTACTTGACGCCCTCGAAGGTGCCGCCGCCGACCACGACGGCGACCTTCGCCCCGCCGATCAGGAACGACAGCGCGATCATGATGCCGCCGGCCGCGACGAAGGGGATCATGTAGCTGACCCCGGTCATCAGCCATTGCCGCAGCCGGGTGCCGACGCTCGCGCCGGACTCCACCTTGCTGGCCAGCGCCGGCCCGGCCGACCCGCCGGACCCACCCGACATGGTGGACAGCAGATCGCCGGCGGACTCCGGCTGAGCGGACTTGGCGGTGCTGGCGGCCGTGACGGCCTCGGAGATCAGGCCGGCCGCGTCGTTGATGGCGCGTTTGACGCTGGCCGAGACCAGCGGCTTGGCGGCGAACCGGTCTCGGTCGCGGACTTCGACATCGGCGGCGAACACCACGGCGTCAGCGGCCGCGATCAGCTCGGGCGCCAGCGGTTCGGCGCCCGCCGCGCCCTGCGTTTCGACGGCGATCTCGTGGCCGGCCTGCCGGGCGGCCTGTTCCAGCGCCTCGGCGGCCATGTACGTGTGCGCGATTCCAGTCGGGCACGATGTGACGGCGACGAGCTTCATCGCTCAAACACCTCCGTCTTGATCAGGTTGACCACGGCTTCCCGGTCCGACGCGGCGGACAGGGCATCGCGGAAGGATGGGTGGACCAGCCGGCGGGCGAGCGCGGCCAGGATCTTCATGTGCTCGGAGCCACCGCCGTCCGGCGCGGCGATCAGGAAGATCAGCTTCGCCGGGCCGTCGGCCGCGCCGAAATCGATGCCGGCGGCGCTGCGCCCGAAGGCGAGCGTCGGCTCGGTGACATACGACGAGCGGGCGTGCGGGATGCCGATGCCGCCTTCGAGGCCGGTGGGCATCTGTTCCTCGCGGGCCCGCACATCGGCGAGGAAGCCGTCGAGGTCGGTCACCCGACCGGCGCGCACCAGGCGGGCCGCCAGCGATCGGGTCGCCTCGTGCCGGTCCGCGCCGACCAGGTCGAGGTCGACCAGATCGACGGTGATCAGGTCAGTCATCTGTCAACTCCGTTCGGATAGTGGGCGGTCCAAAGGTGGTTCGCCGTGCACGGTGACGGCGGCACGGTGTAGGTCGGAGGGGCCGGGCAGCCGGCTGCCCGGCAGGCTGACCGCGGCCGAACCCCACGCCAGGGCTTCGGCGAGCGCGGCCCGGCCGTGGCCGCCGGCGGACAGGAATCCGGCCAGCAGCGAATCTCCGGCGCCGACGCTGCTGCGCGGCCGGCTGACCGGCGCCTCGCCGAACAGCGTGCCCCGGCTGTCGACCAGCACCGCGCCGTCCGCGCCGAGGCTTGCCAGCACCGCGCGGGCACCCCGGTCGCGCAGCTGCTCGGCGGCCTTGAGCGCGTCGCCGACGGTCTGGATGTCGACGCCGGTGCACTCGGCCAACTCGGCGCGGTTGGGCTTGACCAGATCCGGCGCGGCGGCCAGGCAGGCCGCCAGCGGCTCACCGGAGGTGTCGATCGCGACCCGGGCGCCCCGAGCGTGCGCCAGCTCGATCAGCCGGGCGTAGCTGTCTGTCGCCATGCCCGGTGGCAGGCTGCCGCAGCCGGCCACCCAATCGGTTGTGTCCGCTTTGTTCGCACTATCAGCATTGGCAGCATTGCCGGCGATGGCGGCGACCGCCCGGCGCAGCAGGCGATCCGCGTCGTCGGCGGAGCATCGCGGACCGAGCTCGTTGAGCTTGGTGACGGTGCCGTCCCGTTCGGTGATGGCCAGGTTCGTCCGCACCGCGCCGGCTGTCCGCACCGGCATCGCCGGAACGTTGGCCTCCTGCAACAACTCCAGCAGCAGTGCGCCGGACGAGCCGCCGGCGCACAGCACGGCCGTGGTGAGCACGCCGTGCGCGGCCAGCACCCGCGACACGTTGACGCCCTTGCCGCCGGGATGCACCAGCGCGCGGACGCACTGCTGCACTTCGCCGCGCCCAAGCGCCTCCACCTCGATTGTTCTGTCCAGGCTGGGATTGGCGGTGACGGTGACGATCATGCCCGCACCACCCTTGGGCCGGCCGCCGACAACTGCTCGGCGACCTCCTCGTCCAAACCGGTGTCGGTGATCACCACATCGGCGGCGGACAGCGGCGCGAACCGGGCCAGGCAGTCGTTGCCGACCTTGGTGTGGTCGGCCAACACCACGACCTGCCGCGCGGCGGCGATCATGGCCCGCTTGACGGCGGCCTCGCCGGTGTCCGGGGTGGTCAGGCCGCGTTCGACGGAGATCCCGTTGGCGCCGATGAAGGCGACATCCACGTAGGTGTCGCCGAGTGAACGCAGCGCCCAGTCCTCGACCGCTGCCATCGTCCGCCCGCGCACTCGTCCGCCGATGCTGAGCACTGTCGTCATCGGCCGCACCGCCAGCGCGATGGCGATCGGCAGCGAGTTGGTGACCACGGTCAGCTCGTGGTCGGCCGGCCACACCTCGGCCAGCCGGGCGGTGGTCGTGCCGGCGTCGAGCAGCGCGGAGCCCTCGCCCGGCAGTTCGGCGAGCGCGGCCTTGGCGATCCGTTCCTTCTCGGCGGTCATCACCGCGTCCCGGGTGGCCAGGCCGGGTTCGAAGCCGAGCCGCTCGACCGGGATCGCGCCGCCATGCACCTTGCGCAGCACGCCGTGTCGTTCCAGCGCGCTCAGATCGCGCCGAACGGTCTCCATGGTGACGGAGAACTGGGTGGCCAGCCAGCTCACATCCACCCGGCCCTCGGTACGGGCCAGCTCAACGATGCGCTGCTGACGCTCCTCCGCGTACATGTTGTTTCACCGCCGTTCGCACTTGGTTTTATGTTGTTATAGTTGGGTTACTGTGGCGTGTCAAGGAGTGGAGGTGATGTGGATCGCATGGATCGATTCAGTGGGACAATCCAGGGGTGACGCGCGGACATCCGGAGGCTGGCATCGGGGCTGGCGAGGACCCGCCGATCGCGCCCGCGCTGGGCACGGCGATCGGCGGCTATCTCGACCACCTGGCCGTGGAGCGGGGCATCGCCGGCAACACGCTGCGCGGCTACGGCCGGGACCTGCGCCGGTACGGCCAACACCTGACCGGGCGGGGCGTGCGGGAGCTGGCCGGGGTGACGGAGGCCGAGGTCGCCGGTTACCTGGTCACGTTGCGTGCGGGTGACATCAGGCATCCGCCGCTGGCCGCGTCCTCGGCCGCCCGGGCCGTCGTCGCGGTGCGCGGGCTGCACCGGTTCGCCTGCCGCGAGGGCCTGGCGGACACCGATCCGGCGCGTGAGGTCCATCCGCCGCAGCCGCCCCGTCGACTGCCCAAGGCGCTGCCGGTGGACGACGTGCTGCGGCTGCTCGTCGCTCCCGGTGGCGGCGATGCGGGAGACGACCCGCGCGTGCTGCGCGACCGGGCGCTGCTGGAACTGCTGTACTCCACCGGCGCCCGGGTGTCCGAGGCCGTCGGCCTGGACGTCGACGCCGTGGACCGGACGGAGCGGACGGTGCTGCTGGACGGCAAGGGCGGCGCGCAGCGGCTGGTGCCGATCGGCCGGCCCGCGTTGGCGGCGCTGGACACCTATCTGGTTCGGGCCCGCCCGGCGCTGGCCAGCCACGGCCGTGGCATCCCGGCGATCTTCCTCAACGCTCGCGGCGGTCGACTGTCCCGGCAGAGCGCGTGGCAGATCATCAAGGACGCGGCGCAGCGAGCCGGGATCGGCGTCGCGGTGTCCCCACACACCCTCCGGCACTCGTTCGCCACCCACCTGCTCGAAGGCGGCGCGGACATCAGGGTGGTGCAGGAGTTGCTGGGCCATGCCTCGGTGACCACGACGCAGGTGTACACGCTGGTGACCGTGCACGCGCTGCGCGAGGTCTACGTCACGGCTCATCCTCGCGCCCTTGGCTGATCAGGCGACAAACGCCGACCACGCTGTCCGCGGTGCTGCACGCGCTGGCCGACCGGCATCGGGTGCACGGCGGGAATCAGCCGGTCGAAGCCGGTTGACTCGCGGGTAGGCGAGCGGGTATGTCCTCGGCGGGGCGCGTTGCCGCCGCCATGATCGCCGCATAGGCTTCCGCCGTTGGACCGGAGAGTGACAACAGGGAGCCAGGACGCCATGTCGACACCGCAGCCATCCGCCGACGGGCGGTCGCGCGGTAGTTCGGTCGAGCTGAACCTTGCCCCCCGGGCCGCCGTTGACGAGGAGGAGCCGGTCGAGGCGCCGCTGCCCGGCGGGCTCGGCCCCACCGGCAGACCCCGTCGGCAGACCCCCGAACCGCCGCTGATCGACGGGCACGGTCCGGCCAGGATCCTCTCGATGTGCAACCAGAAGGGCGGGGTCGGCAAGACCACGTCCACCATCAACCTGGGCGCGGCGCTGGCCGAATACGGCCGCCGGGTGCTGCTGGTCGACTTCGATCCGCAGGGCGCGCTGTCCGTGGGCCTCGGCGTGCAGCCGCACCAGCTTGAGCAGACCATCTACAACGTGATCATGGAGCGCGCCGTCGCCGTCGACGACATCGTCATGCGCACCACCGTCGACGGCATGGACCTGCTGCCCAGCAACATTGACCTGTCCGCCGCCGAGGTCCAGCTGGTCGCCGAGGTCGGCCGGGAACACACCCTGGTGCGGGTGCTGCAGCCGCTGATGGCCCACTACGACTACATCCTGGTCGACTGTCAGCCCTCGCTGGGCCTGCTGACCGTCAACGCGCTGGCCGCCTCCGACGGGGTCATCATCCCGTTGCAGTGCGAGTTCTTCAGCCTGCGCGGGGTCGCGCTGCTGATCGACACCATCGAGAAGGTCCGCGAGCGGCTCAACCCGAAGCTGGAGATCATCGGCATCCTGGCCACCATGTTCGACCCGCGGACTCTGCACTCCAAGGAGGTCATGGCCCGGGTGGTCGAGGCCTTCGGCGACGTGGTGTTCGACGCCGCGATCAACCGCACGGTGCGCTTCCCGGAGACCACGGTGGCGGGCGAGCCGATCACCCGGTGGGCGCCGCGATCCTCGGCGGCGCGGGCGTACCGGGAGTTGGCCCGCGAGGTGATCGCCCGATGAGCGGCCGAACCAGGCGGGGAGTGGATCGGGCGGGGAACGACGGGTGACACCGGTGGACTCCTCGCCGGAATCGGAGCAGGACGCGCCGCCACCCCAGGATGACCAGCTCGGCCACGGCGTCCGGTTCACCGTGCGGCTGGCCAACTTCGAAGGTCCGTTCGACCTGCTCCTGCAGCTGATCTCGCAGCACCAGATGGACGTCACCGAGATCGCTCTGCACCGGGTCACCGACGATTTCATCGCCCACATCCGGGCGATGGGCGAGCACTGGAATCTGGACGAGACCACCGAGTTCCTGGTGATCGCGGCCACCCTGCTGGACTTGAAAGCGGCCCGACTGCTGCCCTCGGCCGATGTCGAGGACGAGGAGGACCTGGGGCTGTTGGAGGCCCGGGATCTGCTCTTCGCCCGACTTCTGCAGTACCGGGCGTACAAACAGGTGGCCGCGTTGTTCGCCGAGTTGGAGGCTTCGGCGTTGCGCCGCTACCCTCGGTCGGTCGCCCTGGAGGATCGCTACGCGGGTCTGCTGCCCGAAGTGCTGTTGGGCGTCGACAAGTCCGCGTTCGCCGAACTGGCTGCCGCGGTGTTCCGGCCCAAGCCGCCGCCGGTGGTGTCGCTGGACCACCTGCACATGGCGAAGGTGTCGGTCCGCGAGCACGCCGCGATCCTGCGGACCAGGCTGGTGGAGCACGGCAGCGCGACGTTCGGCTCGCTGGTCGAGGACTGTGAGCACACCATTGAGGTGGTGGCCCGGTTCCTCGCCCTGCTCGACCTGTATCGGCAACAGGTCGTGCTGTTCCAGCAGGAGGACGCGCTCGGCGAGCTGCACGTTCAGTGGGTCGGCGGCAGCCTGCGGGACGCCGAGCAGGCCGAGGCCACCGACCTGGCCAGCCGTGACGACGAGGATTACCGCTGAGGATTTACCGCTGAGAACTACAGCTGAGGACTACCCCTGACGTGACACCGGAACCACCTGAGATCGAGCACGCCGAATCACCCGAGCCGGATGCTGGGCCGGAAACGGCTGCGCCGGAAAACGCTGTACCGGAGACCCTTGAGTCCGAAGAGGATTCCGGCCGGCCGCCGCTGGCCGCGGACGAGTCGCTGGTCGCCGCGCTGGAGGCGCTCCTGCTGGTGATCGACAGCCCGGCCACCGAAGAGCTGCTGGCCACCACGCTCGACCAGCCGGTCGACCGGGTCACCCAGACGCTGACCCGGATGGCCGCCGAGCTGACCCAGCGGAACAGCGGCATCGACCTGCGCCGGGTCGGCGAGGGCTGGCGGCTCTACACCCGCGACGCCTTCGCGCCGTTCGTGGAGAAGTTGCTCCTGGACGGGCAGCGCGCCAAGCTGACCAGGGCAGCGCTGGAGAGCCTGGCGGTGATCGCCTACCGCCAGCCGGTGACCAGGGCTCGGGTCGCGGCGGTGCGCGGGGTCAACGTCGACGGCGTGATCCGCACCCTGCTCGCCCGCGGCCTGATCGAGGAGACCGGCACCGACTCCGACACCGGTGGAATCCTGTACCGCACGACCGACCTGTTCCTGGAGCGGTTGGGCCTGTCCTCACTAGAGGACCTGCCCCCGATCGCTCCGCTGCTGCCCGAAGTGGATGCGATCGACGATGTCTGACCTGCCTAACCAGCCTGGCCTCTCCGACCTGTCCGATTCGGAGCGCGCCGAGGGCGTCCGCCTGCAGAAGGTGTTGGCGCAGGCCGGGGTCGCGTCCCGGCGGGGCTCGGAGGAGCTGATCGCGGCCGGTCGGGTCAGCGTTGACGGCGAAGTGGTGACCGAGATGGGCCGGCGGGTGGATCCGGTGAACGCGGTGATCCACGTCGACGGCAGCCGGGTCGTGATCCGCGACGACCTCGAGTACCTGGCGCTGAACAAGCCGCCGGGCGTGCATACCACGATGTGGGACGACCAGGGTCGACCGTGCGTCGGCGGATACCTGCGGGACCGGATCGAGTCGGGCGGGCCGCGGCTGTTCCACGTCGGCCGGCTGGACGCCGACACCGAGGGCCTGCTGTTGTTCACCAACGACGGTGAGCTGGGCCACCGGCTGACCCACCCGTCCTACCGGGTGCCCAAGACCTACATGGCCGAGGTGGCCGGTCCGATTCCGCGCGACCTGGGCAGGCGGCTGCGCGAGGGCATCGAGCTGTCCGACGGCGTGGCGAAGGTCGACTCGTTCAAGCTGGTGGACGCGATGGGCAACAAGGCGCTGGTCGAGATCATCCTGCACGAGGGCCGCAAGCACATCGTCCGCCGGCTGCTCGGTGAGACCGGCCATCCGGTGGCCAGGCTGGTCCGCACCGCCGTCGGCGAGGTGCGGCTGGGCAACCAGCGGCCCGGCTCGCTGCGGGTGCTCAACCGGGCGGAGATCGGCTCGCTGTACCGCGCCGTCGGCCTCTGATCCGCCGTTCACGGCGGCCAGGCAGAATAGGCGGCTAGGCAGAATAGCCGGTTGAACGCAGGCGGGTGGAAGGAGAACAGGTGGCACGGCGGCAGCTCCGCGGCGTGGTGGCGCTGGACGGACCGTCGGGCACCGGGAAATCCACCGTGGCTCGACGACTGGCCAGCGCGGTCGGCGCGCGCTACCTGGACACCGGCGCGATGTACCGCTCGGTGACGCTGGCCGTGCTGCGTTCCGACATCGATCCGGCCGATCCGGCCGCCGCGACGGCCGTCGCCGACGTGGCGCGTACGGTCGCCGAGCCGGGCGCGCTGGCGATGGGCACCGATCCGTCCGGGCCGACCGTGGTGCTGGCCGGCGTGGACGTGGCCGCCGACATCCGCGAGCCGGAGGTGACCGCCGCGGTGTCCGCGGTGGCGTCGGTGCCGGCCGTGCGGACCGCACTGATCGCCGCGCAGCAGCGGATCATCGCGCACGCCGTCAATGGCGGCCTCGGCATGGTGGTGGAGGGCAGGGACATCGGCACGGTGGTCGCGCCGGACGCCGAGCTCAAGGTGTACCTGACCGCCAGCGCGGACGCTCGGGCCCGGCGGCGCAGCCGGCAGGACGTGGCCGCCGGCCGTGCCTCCACAGTGGACGGAACACGGTCCGATGTGGATCGGCGGGACCGGCTGGACAACCGCACCACCCCGTTGCGGCCCGCTGCTGACGCGATCGAGCTGGACACCACCGAACTGGACGCGCACGGCGTGGTCCGCCGGTTGTTGTCCATGGTGGACAGTCGGGGAATGCTGGTGGCCGAGGCGGTGGCGGGTGAACGGTGATCGGGCGGCGTTGCCGCCGGGTTCCTGGCCGTGGCTGCACGATCTCGCCCGCTGGCTGGGTTCGTGGATCTTCCTGGCGCCGTTCCGGCTTCGGGTGCGCGGCCGGGAGCGGGTTCCGGCGCGCGGTCCGATCGTGGTGGTGGCCAACCACAGTTCGCTGCTGGACGGCCCGCTGGTGTTCGCCGCAGTGCGCCGCCGCCGGCCGGTTTTCCTGATCAAGCAGGAGATGTTTCGCGGGCCGCTGCGCTGGGCGCTGCCTCGGATCGGCCAGCTCGCGGTCCGCCGGGGCGAACCGGACCGGGTTCCGCTGCTGGCGGCGGTGCGGGTGCTGGCGGCCGGCGGCGTGGTCGGCGTGTTCCCGGAGGGCCACCGCGGCGCCGGCGACGTGGCGCAGGCGGAGAACGGCGCGGCGTGGCTGGCCCGGTCCGGCCACGCGGTGGTGCTGCCGGTGGCCTGCCGTGGCACGATCCGGCCGACGGCACCGGAAAAGCGGTTCCGTCGGCGGGTGGACGTGCTGGTAGGCGAGCCGTTCACGGTGTCCGCCGAGCGGGGCCGCGCCGGTCTCGCGGCGGCCACCGAACAGGTTCGTGGATCGCTGGCCGACCTGGTTGGCGAGTTGGATCGGTTGCGGGGCAACACATCCCCACCGGTCAGTGGAGTGGAGCGCGTCGGTGAGTGAGCTGGATGGAACCTGGGTCGACGAGTCCGAATGGGCTGTCGATCTGGCTGATGATTTGTCCGATGTGGACCAGGCCGCGCCGCAGCCGGTGCTGGCCGTCGTCGGGCGGCCCAACGTCGGCAAGTCGACCCTGGTGAACCGGCTGCTCGGCCGGCGCGAGGCGGTGGTGCAGGACACCCCGGGCGTCACCCGGGACCGGGTCAGCTACGAGGCGCTGTGGAACGGCCGGAAGTTCACCGTGCTGGACACCGGCGGCTGGGAGCCGGACGCCCGCGGATTGCAGGCGTCCGTCGCCGCGCAGGCCGAGCTGGCGATGCGCGGTGCGGACGCGATCCTGCTGGTGGTGGACGCCGCTGTCGGCGCGACCGGCACCGATGAGGCGGTGGCGAAGGTGCTGCGGCGCGGCGATCGGCCGGTTCTGTTGGCCGCCAACAAGGTGGACGACAACCGGCTGGAGGCCGATGTCGCGGCGCTGTGGTCGCTCGGGCTCGGCGAGCCGTTCCCGATCAGCGCGCTGCACGGCCGGGGTTCCGGCGACCTGCTGGACGCGATTCTGGCCGCGCTGCCCGAAACGCCCCGGGACCTGGGCGGCGCGCACGGCGGCCCACGCCGGGTGGCGCTGATCGGCAAGCCGAATGTGGGCAAGTCCAGCCTGCTCAACCGGCTTTCGGGCGAAGAGCGTGCGGTCGTGCACTCGGTCGCCGGCACCACGGTCGACCCTGTCGACTCGCTGGTCGTGCTGGACGACGAGGTGTGGCGGTTCGTGGACACCGCCGGGCTGCGCAAGCGGGTGAACACCGCCAGCGGCACCGAGTACTACGCGTCGTTGCGCACCAAGGCGGCCATCGACGCGGCCGAGGTCGCGATCGTGCTGGTGGACGCCAGCGAGCCGATCAGCGAACAGGACCTGCGGGTGCTGACCATGGTGGTCGACGCCGGTCGCGCGCTGGTGCTCGCGTTCAACAAGTGGGACCTGGTCGACGAGGACCGCCGGCACCAACTGGACAAGGAGTTCGACCGGGAGCTGACCCGGTTGCGATGGGCGGAGCGGGTCAACGTGTCGGCCCGGACCGGCCGTTCGGTCAGCCGGCTCGCACCGGCGCTGCGCACCGCGCTGACCTCGTGGGAGCAGCGCGTGCCGACCGGCCTGCTCAACGGCTGGCTCAACGAGCTGATCTCGGCCACCCCGCCGCCGGTGCGCAGCGGCAAACAGCCGAAGGTGCTGTTCGCCACTCAGGCGACCGTCCGCCCGCCGACGTTGGTGCTGTTCACCTCGGGCTTTCTGGAGGCCGGCTACCGGCGGTTCATCGAGCGCAGGTTCCGCGAGCGGTTCGGCTTCGAGGGCACCCCGGTGCGCATCTCGGTCCGGGTCCGGGAGAAGCGTCCGCGGAAGGCGTGACCGCGCGCGGACTCCCGGCTCGACCGGATAACCTGTCTGCCTATTCGGGCGAAATGGGACCGGAAGGGACTGACGAGACACGGTGCCGGAGGCCAGATTCGGCGACATCGGTGAGATGGGGTTGGGCCGAGCACGGGCTGACTCACCGGTGACGCTTGTCCTGGCCGACGACGAGGCGCTGTTGCGCCGGGGCCTGCGGGTCGTGCTGGAGGCCGACGCGCGGATCAAGGTGGTCGCCGAGGCTGTCGACGGCGCCGAGCTGATCGAGGCCATCGCCGCGCACCGGCCGGACGTGGTGTTGATCGACGTGCAGATGCCGGGCACCGACGGACTGACCGCGCTGCGCCGGCTGCGCGCCCTGCCGGTCCAGCCGGCCGCCGCGATGCTCACCACCTTCGACGTCGACGAGTACGTGATCGAGGCGCTGGACCTGGGCGCCAACGGCTTTCTGCTCAAGGACGCCGATCCCGAGACACTGGTGCGCGCGGTGCTCGACCTGGCGGCCGGTGGCGCGGTGCTGGATCCGCGGATCACCGCTCGGCTGCTGCCCGCGCTGCGCGCCAGCGGCCTGCTGCGGGCGGCGGTCGCGGTGCCGGCGCTCACCGCGCGGGAACGGCAGGTGCTGGAGCTGATCGCGGCCGGCCGGTCCAACGCCGCCATCGCCCGCCGGCTCGGGCTCACCGAGGCCACCGTGAAAGGCTATGTCTCGGCGGTGTTCGGCAAGCTGGGCGTGCAGAACCGGGTGCAGGCGGCGGTGGCGGCGCAGCGCATCGGACCATCGGAGGGCAGGGCGTCGTGAACCGGCTGGCCCGGCTCGGCGGTCAGGAGGTGTTGGTCGTCGGGGTGACGGCCGCGCTGGTCTGGATGTCGCATTCGTCCCAGTTTCCCTGGGGCAAGGACCTGGCCCTGGCGGCCTGCCTGACACTGCCGCTGCGGTTGCGCTGGCCATGGCTGGCGATGCTGATCTGCCTCGCCGCGATGACCGGCGAGCTGGCGTTGGCGCCGACGATCGTCGCGCTGTACTCGATCGGTCGCACCGCGAGCCGCCCGCTGCACACCCTGCCGTGGGTGATCGCGGCCATCCTGGCCTCCGCGATCCCGGTCCTGGTCACCGAGTGGCGGTACCTGAGCTGGCAGGACAGCACGATCACCGTCTCGTTCACCCTGGTGACCATGGTCGCGCCGGCCGCCGTCGGGCTGTTGCTGACCACCCGGCAGAAGCTGACCACGAGCGTGGCCGAGCTGCGGCGGGCGCGGGAAGCCGAGCTGTTCGCCCGGGACGACCAGGCCCGCGCCGAGGAACGGGCCCGGATCGGCCACGAGATCCACGACGCGCTCGGCCATCACGCCACCCTGATCGCGGTCGAGGCGGCGGCGCTGATGACGACCACCGTCGAGCCGGAGACCCGGGGCAGCGCGGCGCGGATGCGCGAGCTGGCCAAGGAGTCGCTGGCCGAGATGCGGGCCGCGGTGGCCCGGTCCGGCTCGGCACCGGACGGCGCCGGTCTGGCCGAGGTGCCGGATCTGGTCCGGCGGTCCCGCGACGCCGGACTGCGGATCGGCTACGACGACAGCCGGATGGTCGGCGACGTGACTCCGGCGGTGGGCCGGGCGGTTTTCCGGATCGTGCAGGAGGCGCTGACCAACGTCGCCAAGCACGCGCCGGCCGCGGACACCACCGTGCTGATCACCGTCGACGCGGCGGATCTGCTGGTGGTGGTGGCCAACGGGCCGGGCGGGTCCGACGGGTCCATCGGGTCGGTCGATGGCCAGCTGCCGGACGGGGGACTGTCGGACAGTGCGAACGGCGGGCTCGGCCTGCCGGGGATGACCGAACGGGCCCGGTCGGTGGGCGGATCGCTGCTGGTGGAGCGCACCGAGGACGGCGGGTTCACGGTGCGTGCCCGACTGCCTCTGCATGGTTAACACCTACGAAAGTAGGTGTTAACAGCTCGCCGTTCGGTGGTGTTGGAAACCAACCAGATAGCCGATAGTGAGGTTGGGCGTTGCGGGGGAACGCTCAGGACCGAGGGGAGCACAGGGACCCGCGTCAAGCGGGTCCCTTTGTGCTGTCCGGACCGTCTGGCGGGAGCCCGACGAAATCCGCCATCCGCTCGACCGCGTGCGCGTAGAACTCGTCGCTGGGGTCGACGCTGCCGACGAGCTGCCCGAACAGCTCGAAGCTGAGCATCCCGAAGACCTGGGTCCAGACGATCAGCAACCTGGTCAGCACTTCGCCGGGCAGGTCCGGTGCGATCAACTCCGCCAGCTTGGCGGTCTGCTCGGCCAGCACCGGCGACAGCGCGGGGCTCGGTCGGGCTTCCAGTGCGCCGGCCGACCAGGCGTCCCGAACCACGCCGACGATGGCCAGCGCCACCCGGGCGGCTGGCGCGACGGTGTCCTGCGGGGCCTGATAGCCGGGGACGGGGGAGCCGTAGATCAGCGCGTACTCGTGCGGATGCGCCAGCGCCCAGTCCCGCACGGCGGCGGCGACCGCCCGCCACCGGCCGCGCGGGTCGTCGCGTGGCCGGGCCGCGTCGGCCGCTTCGGCGGCGGCGCCGAGCGCGTCGTAGGCGTCGATGATCAGCGCGGTGAGCAGGTCGTCGCGGGTGGGGAAGTACCGGTACAGCGCGGAGGAGACCAGGCCGAGCTCGCGGGCGACGGCGCGGAGGGACAGCCGCCCGGCGCCGTCCACGGCCAGCTGGCGGCGGGCCTCGTCCTTGATTTCCCTGGTCAGTTCCGCGCGGGCCCGCTCCCGGGCGGTTCGGCTCGCGTTCATGCGCACCACTCTACAGATCGGCGAACAAAAACGAGAGCACTGCTCTTGACATGGATCGGTCTGGAGGTGTTCACTGATCTCAACGGAGAGCAGTGCTCTCGGAATGAGACGAGGAGACTGAGATGGCTGGCAACGAGACCCCCCGCCGTTACATCGAGATCGACCGCTCGACCCGCATCATGAACAAACTGGTCGCCGGCCTGACCAAGCTGGGCTTGCGCTCCAAGGGCTTGCACCTGCTGATCGTGCGCGGACGCACCAGCGGCGAGTTGCGGTCGACGCCGGTGGGCGTGCTCGACCACGACGGCCAGCGGTACCTGGTCGCACCGCGCGGTGAAACCCAGTGGGTGCGCAACCTACGAGCGGCTGGCGGGGGTCAGCTGCGCCTTGGTCGCCGCACCGACCGGTTCACCGCCGTCGAACTGCCCGACGACGCGAAGCCGGCCGTGCTGCGCCCCTACCTGAAGGTGTGGAAGATGGACGTGGCCGCCTTCTTCGACGGGGTCGGCGCGGACGCGCCGGAGGACGAGTTGCGCCGGATCGCCCCGAACCACCCGGTGTTCCGCATCGCCACCGTCCACTGAGGTCAGTCGAGCTTGTCGTATCCGGCCCGCCGCAGGGCATCCGCCAACGCGCCACCCGAACCGGCCCGATCCGGCCGACGGGCGGCGCGCTTGTCGGTGTTCCTGCCGGGCTTCCGCTCCCGAGCCTGCTCGGTCGGCTTCGGCTGGGCCTCAACTCGGTTGTCATCGTCCAGCCGCAGGGTCAGCGAGATCCGCTTGCGCGGGATGTCCACGTCCAGCACCTTCACCCGCACGATGTCGCCGGACTTCACCACGTCCCGCGGATCCTTGACGAACGACTTCGACATCGCCGACACGTGCACAAGACCGTCCTGGTGCACGCCGACGTCCACGAACGCGCCGAACGCGGCGACGTTGGTGACCACCCCTTCCAGCACCATGCCGGTCCGCAGGTCGGCCAGGGTTTCCACGCCCTCGGCGAACGTCGCGGTCTGGAACGCCGGACGTGGGTCACGGCCGGGCTTCTCCAACTCGCGCAGGATGTCCGTCACCGTCGGCAGGCCGACCTGCTCGTCCACGAAGTCGTTGGGGCGCAACGTTCGCAGCCGGCGGACGTCACCGATCAGCTCGCGGATGTCGCCGCCGGCCGCCGACAGGACGCGCCGGACCACCGGATAGGACTCCGGGTGCACGCTGGAGAAGTCCAGCGGATTGTCGCCGTCGCGGATGCGCAGGAAGCCGGCGCACTGCTCGAACGCCTTCGGGCCGAGCCGGGCGACGTCCTTGAGCGCCTGCCGGGACCGGAACGGGCCGTTGGTGTCGCGGTGCGCCACGATGTTCTCGGCCAGGCCGGTGGCGATGCCGGAAACCCGGGCCAGCAGCGGCGGGGAGGCCGTGTTCACGTCCACCCCGACCGCGTTCACGCAGTCCTCCACCACCGCGTCCAGCGAGCGGGCCAGCTTGGTCTCGGCGATGTCGTGCTGGTACTGGCCGACGCCGATCGACTTCGGATCGATCTTGACCAGCTCGGCCAGCGGATCCTGCAACCGGCGCGCGATGGACACCGCGCCGCGCAGTGAGACGTCCATCCCCGGCAACTCCTGCGAGGCGTACGCCGACGCGGAGTACACCGAGGCGCCGGCCTCGGACACCACCACCTTGGCGAGCTTCAGATCCGGGTGCTCCTTGGCGAGCTCGCCGGCCAGCTTGTCGGTCTCCCGGGACGCGGTGCCGTTGCCGATCGCGATCAACTCGACGTCGTGCGCGGCGGCCAGCCGGGCCAGCGTCGTTTTCGACTCGTCCCAGCGCCGAGCCGGGGCGTGCGGGTAGATCGTGTCGGTGGCCAGCACCTTGCCGGTGGCGTCGACCACCGCGACTTTGACACCGGTGCGCAGGCCCGGGTCCAGGCCCATGGTGGCGCGGCTGCCGGCGGGCGCGGCCAGCAGCAGGTCGCGCAGGTTGATGGCGAACACCCGCACCGCCTCGTCCTCGGCGGCCTGCCACAGCCGCATCCGCAGGTCGATGCCGAGGTGCACCAGGATTCGGGTGCGCCAGGCCCAGCGCACGGTGTCGGCCAGCCAGCGGTCCGCCGGCCGGCCCCGGTCGGCGATGGCGAACTTCGCGGCGATGGCCGTCTCGTACTCGGTGCGCGCCTTGGGATCGGCGTCAGGTTCGGGCTCGGGATCGAGGGTCAGATCGAGCACGCCCTCCTTCTCGCCGCGGAACATGGCCAGAATCCGGTGCGAGGGCAGGGTGGTGAACGACTCGGCGAAGTCGAAGTAGTCGGCGAACTTCGCGCCCTCGGTCTCCTTGCCCTCGCGCGCCTTGGCCACCACCCGGCCGCGCGACCACATCCGCTCGCGGAGGGCGCCGATCAGGTCGGCGTCCTCGCTGAACCGTTCGACCAGAATGGCCCGCGCCCCGTCCAGCGCCGCGCCGGCATCGGCCACGCCCTTGTCGGCGTCGACGTAGTCGGCGGCGGTGGCCCGCGGGTCCAGCGTCGGGTCGGCGAACAGCGCGTCAGCCAACGGTTCCAGCCCGGCCTCGCGGGCGATCTGCGCCTTGGTGCGCCGCTTCGGCTTGTAGGGCAGGTAGATGTCCTCGAGTCGCGCCTTGGAGTCGGCGGCCATGATCTGCGCCTTCAGCGCGTCGTCCAACTTGCCCTGGGACTGGATGGAATCGAGGATCGCGGTCCGTCGTTCGTCCAGTTCCCGCAGGTAGCGCAGCCGTTCTTCCAGGGTGCGTAGCTGTGCGTCGTCCAGGGTGCCGGTGACTTCCTTGCGGTAGCGGGCGATGAACGGCACGGTCGCGCCGCCGTCCAACAGCTCGACGGCGGCGCGCACCTGGCCTTCGCGCACACCGAGTTCGTCGGCGATCCGGTGGTGCACCGAGGGTGCGGGAGTTGTCACGGGCTGGCTCACGATCTGGCTCACGATCTGGCATTGTGCCGGGGCGATCAGTCGCCCCGCTTCGGGGTGACCACTCCGGCGAGTCCGATCAGGGCCTGCGGCAGCGGACCTCGGTGCAGGACGCCGAGGCGTTGGGTGGCCCGAGTGAGGGCGACGTAGAGTTCGGCCGCGCCGCGTGGGCCGTCGGCGATGATCCGCTCTGGCTCCACGACCAGGACAGAGTCAAACTCCAGGCCTTTCGTCTCCGACGGAATTACCGCGCCAGGTACTCCCGGTGGCCCGATCACCACGCTGGTGCCTTCGCGACCGGCTTCGTCCCGGACGAATTCCTCGATGGCGGCGGGCAGTTCGTCCTCGGTGACGCGCCGAGACCATGGCTGCACGCCGCACGCGCGGACCGACTCCGGTGGCTGGACCCCGGGTGCGAACTCGGCGAGCAGCGCGGCCGCGATGGTCATGATCTCCGCCGGAGTGCGGTAGTTCACCGACAGCGATCGGTAGACCCAGCGGCCGGGAACGTACGGCTCCAGCATCGTGTCCCAGGACGTCGCTCCGGCCGCCGACCGGCGTTGGGCGAGATCGCCGACCACCGTGAAGGACCGGCCCGGGCAGTGCCGCATCAGCACCCGCCAGTCCATTTCGGACAGCTCTTGGGCCTCGTCCACCACGATGTGCCGGTAGGTCCAGTCCCGGTCCGCGGCGGCGCGTTCGACCAGTTCCCGGGTGTCGTGCTGGGCGAAGCGGTCGGCCAGGTCCTCCGCGTAGAGCAGGTTCGCGGCGACCAGTTGGACGTCCTCGTCCAGTTCCTCGCGGTCCAACGTCATGATGTCCAGCACGCCGGCGGCGTACTCGGCCTCGGCCTTCCGTTCCTGGTCGGCGGCCTGCTCGGTGGACTTGTCGGTCGCCGTGTCGCGGCCCAGCAGGTCGACCAGTTCATCGAGCAACGGCACGTCCGACACCGTCCAGGCGTCGCCCTCGGCGCGCGACAGCGCCAGGTCGGCGCCGGCCGCGCGCAGCCGTTTGGGGGACACGTACAGCGGCGCCAGCAGTGTTTCCGGCGTCAGTATCGGCCAGAGTTCGTCCAGCGCGGCGATGAACCCGTCGTGGTCCGCGAGCTCTTTGAGCAGGTCCGCCCGCAACTGCTCCCAGGCTTCCCGGTCCTGCCGGGTCAGCCAGCCCCGGCCGATCCGGGCTATCGCCCGTTCGGTGAGCACGTATGTGATGATCTCGCTGAACACCGCGCGGGCCTCGTTGTGCGGCAGCACACTCGCCCGCGCCTCGTCCCTGGCCCACTCCGCGGTCTCGGCGTCGATCCGAACCGTGACGCCCCCCAGTTCGATCGGCACCGGATGCTCCGGCAGACGCTGCCGATCGAAGATCGCCGCCGCCAGCACGTCCAGAATTTTCCGCGAGCCCTTGAGCCGCGCGGCTTCCGGCGGGTCCTCGGCGGTGATGTGTAGGCCGGGCACGAGGTCGCCGGTGGTCATGAACACCACGTCGGACTCGCCCAGCGACGGCAGAACGCGGCTGATGTGGTTCAGGAACGCCGGGTTTGGCCCGACCACTAGCACGCCGTGGCGTTCCATTCGCTCCCGCTGCGTGTAGAGCAGGTACGCGACGCGGTGCAGCGCCACCACGGTCTTCCCGGTGCCCGGACCGCCCTCGATCACCAGCACCCCCGGATGATCGAGCCGGATGATCTCGTCCTGCTCGGCCTGGATCGTCGCCACGATGTCGCGCATCCCGGCGCCGCGCGGGGCATTGATCGCCGCGAACAGCGCAGCGTCCCCCCGCTCGTCGTCGCCCAGACGGCCGAACACCTCGTCGGTGAAATCGACCACCCGGCGCCCGCGGGTGTGGAACTGGCGTCGGCGCCGCGTGTTCTCCGGACTCGCGGCGGTGGCGACGTAGAACGCGCGCGACGCCGGTGCCCGCCAATCCAGCAACACTGGTTCGTAGTCGTTGTCCTCGTTGAAAAGGCCGATCCGGCCGATGTACGAACGCTCGCCCGAAAGAGTGTCCAACCGGCCGAAGCACAGCCCGTTGTCCGCGACGTCGAGCCGCTTCGCCTCTTTCGCCAGCGCGCGCACCTCGACATCCCGTTCCAGGAGCGTGCCGCCGGTTCCCCGCAACGCCGCGTTGTACCTCCCCTTCACTCGCGCGCGCTCGGCGTCGAGCCGCGTGTAGAGCCCGGCCACGTAGCTCTGCTCGGACCGCAATTCCGCTTCGTACCCCTGAGTTGACACAGGCCCCTCGCAGCGTTTAAAATGAATTCTAGTTCGGCGAGTTTTCCATCGAGTCATGAGAACACGCCGAATTTTCATTGTCCACCTCTTGTCAAGTCCCGCGCGTAACCCCCTTTCTCGGCTGACCGTGTCGGGCAGCGGTGTCGCGGCGACCGTCGCCCCGACCGGTGCTATCGGCACGCCGACACCGGCCGGCTGCGGCGCGCTGCCCCCATTTCCACCGATTCTGGCTTCGGCGGTGATTCTGCGGCACAACCCGGGTCTTGCCGCAAGCCCCCCGGTGCGCTATATGTTGAGAGTGGCAGGGAGTAGGACTCCCTTTTCCGGTCGGGTCTGACAAAATTCGCGAGCGGTGTCGGTGACCGACTGGCCGCCGGCCTGACGGCGTATCAGGCGCTCATCGGCGGGTCAGAGCGTCTCCGGGGGGAGGTACAGGGACCGCTCGGCGGTGGCCCGGAACTCGACGAAATCGCACAGTGGATCACCGCGCACCACGGTTTCGGCGACCCACTGGCTGTACAGCCGCCGGACATCGGTCTCATCGGCTCGCGCGACGTGCCGGAACGACCGCCGGTACAGCTCCGGGTCAACGGACCGCAGGAAGTCCGCGACCGAGCGGCGCAGGTCCGGCGACGGCCGCGCGGGGGCCGGCGCGGCCGGTTTCAGGCAGTGCAGCACCAGGTCGGCGCCGGCGGTGTTCTCGCTGACGAAATGCTTGAATGTGCCGTGCCGCTTGTCGAAGACATCGGCCTGGACGATGACGAAACCGGCGTCCGCGATCGACCGGCGCAGCGCCTCCCACACCGAGGCGGCCGAGTTCATGAACACCATCAGCATCCAGTGCCCCGGCCGCAACACCCGAAAGCATTCCGCCAGACTGCGCCCCATCAGGCCCTCGTAGGCCGCGACATCCTTGTGCTGCACCCGGTTCACGATCGCCTCGTCGCCGGCGTCGGTGAACCGGCCCAGCCACGCTTCCCACAGAAAGTTCATCTCGCTGTAGTTGATGTTCGCACCGAACGGTGGATCGGTGAACACCAGATCGACCGAGTTATCGGGAATGCCGGCGAGATCCGTGGCCGAGCCGACCTCGATCGCCACCCGCCCGCGATAGTGCCGCGCGGTCGTTTCCAGATGATCGAGAATGGTGTTCGCCTTGCGCCGGAACGACACGAACACATTGGGCTCGTCGAAGATGAACGGCACATTGAGCCGGGGCGTGTTGCCGCTGCCGCCCCAGAACCGGAATTCGGACAGCCGGCTCACCCGGCGATACAGCGAGGTGAACACGAACGCCAGCCCGGCGGCGACTTCGGCGTCCTCGAACCGGTGGATGGTCCGCCAGAGTTGGCTCAGTGCGGCCAGATTGCGCGGTGTGTAGAGCCGGTCCACCCGGTCCAGCCCATGGTTCTTGGGCTGGCGCAGGCTGACGCCGTCCGGCAGCGGAATGCTCGGGTACCAGCCGTCGGCCAGCAGCGTCGCGTCGGCGGCCGTTCGCTCGATCAGCCCCAGATCACGAGCATTGGGCTGGTGGGTCACCTCGATCCGCCGGTTTCCGCAGCAGATATAGCCGATCAGCACCGGTTCCGGGCGAATTCTGGCCAGCCGGGACTTCTTCAGTGGCGCCGCGCACGAGGGGCAGTCGAATTCGCTGAGGATCTTGTGCTCGCGGGCGATGCGGCCGTATCGGCGGCAGACGTCCCAGAGGTTGAACTGGCACGCGCAGGCCGGGCAACCGACCACAGTGGACCAGACGGTGTAGAGCAGTTCGGTGTCCTGGCCGCATTCCCGGCAATCGGTCGTGTAGAGCTGGGCGCGCGTGTCGGCCGTCTCGGCGAGCAGCCGGTCGACCGCGCGGCCGAACACCGCCGGATCGAGGTCGGACAGGAACCGGTCGGCGATGAAGCAGGCGGCCGGCGACAGGTCGCGCAGCACGCAGTCCAGCCCGAGGGTCGACGCGGCCACTCCGGTCATGCCGCTGCCGGCGAACGGATCGAGCACCAGCCCACCCTCGGGCAGATAGTGCCGCAACAATTCGGCGATGCCCTGCGGCGGCACCTTGGTGTGGTAGGTGTGCGCGTCGTAGGTGTAGGTGTTCTTGCCCGCCGAGATCGGGCCGGTGGCCGGATGCGCGGGCGTCGGCGCGGGCTGACGGGCGTCGACGAGCATCGGTGTCCGAGTGGCCGACCGGGACCGGAAAATCCCGTCCGCGCTGGAGATCCGCTCCAGCACCGGCGCCAGCGGCGACCGCGCCACTGTCGGCGCTGTTGGCTCAGCGAGCTCAGTCAGCTTGACGGCCGCGTCTGACCAGCGTTTTCGTTCGCGCACGCCGGTCGAGGCGAAGGCAGGTGGCACCACGGGTCGACCCTAGTCACCGGCTCGGAGGTGATTGAGGTCGCGGTCGCCGCAGCTGGACATCAGGCAGACTGTTCCGGGATTGGTACGCCAGGTGAGGAGACCCATCGATGACGACGGCGCCGGAGCAGATCGAGCTGATGGACAGCGATGACAGTGTTGACAGTGCTCACAGCACGGTCGACATCCTCGCGCTCGCCCGCGACCAGGTGCTGGACCGCGGCGTGGGCTTGACCGAGGCCCAGGCACTGCGGGTGTTGCGACTGCCCGACGATCGGCTGTCCGAACTGCTGGACCTGGCGCACCAGGTCCGGTTGCGCTGGTGCGGCCCGGAAGTCGAGGTCGAGGGCATCGTCAGCGTGAAGACCGGCGGCTGCCCGGAGGACTGCCACTTCTGCTCGCAGTCCGGCCGGTTCCCCACCCCGGTGCGCTCGGCCTGGCTGGACGTGCCCGGCCTGGTCGAAGCTGCTCGGCAGACCGCCGCCACCGGGGCCAGCGAGTTCTGCATCGTGGCCGCCGTGCGCGGGCCGGACGCCCGACTGCTGGACCAGGTGCGGGCCGGCATCCAGGCGATCCGGGACGCCGGGCTGGACATCAACATCGCCTGCTCGCTGGGAATGCTGACCCAGGACCAGGTAGACGAACTGGTCGAGATGGGCGTGCACCGGTACAACCACAACCTGGAGACCGCGCGCTCGCACTTCCCGGAGGTGGTCAGCACCCACTCGTGGGAGGAGCGGTGGCAGACCCTGCGGATGGTCCGGGACGCAGGCATGGAGGTGTGCTGCGGTGGCATCATCGGGATGGGGGAGACCGTCGAGCAGCGGGCCGAGTTCGCCACGGAACTTGCCGAGCTGGAGCCGGACGAGGTGCCGATGAATTTCCTGATCCCGCAGCCCGGCACGCCGTACGAGAAGTACGAGATCGTGGAAGGGCGGGACGCGTTGCGCACCATCGGCGCGTTCCGGCTGACCCTGCCGCGCACCATCCTGCGGTTCGCCGGCGGCCGTGAGCTGACCCTCGGCGACCTGGGCGCGGAGCAGGGCATGCTCGGCGGCGTCAACGCGATCATCGTCGGCAACTACCTGACCAACCTCGGCCGGCCGGCGCAGCGGGACATCGAGATGCTGGGCGAGCTGAAGATGCCGATCAAGGCGATCAGCGACACGTTGTGACACTCGCCGACATGACCGATACGACTGACGTGCCAGCGGAAACGACGTTCTGCGTGCACTGCGGCCGGCCGGCGCAGGAGGGCGAGCACGCGGCGTGCGCCCGGCCGGGCGCGGTGTACGAGCCACCCCGGTTCTGCGCGGTGTGCGCGCGGCGGATGGTGGTTCAGGTGACCCCGACTGGCTGGACCGCGCGGTGCAGCCGGCATGGCGAGATCGCCTCGACCGGCTGACGACTAGGGTGCTCACTGCCCGCGACCGCGAGTGCCGGCCGTGGAGTGGAGGTTTGCCTGTCGTGTCGGAGCAGCCGGCCGTGCCCGCGGCCCCGTCGGACACGGACCTGTCGGACCCGAGCCTGCCGGCCGGGCCGGCGGATTTCGTGCTGCCGGCGCGCCAACCGAAAGCGTTCACCAAGGCCGATCTGTTGCCGGCGGTGAGCATCGCCTCGCTGGTCGCGCTGGTCGGCCTGCCGGTGGCCTGGATCTGGTCACGGCTGGCGCCTCCGGAGCAGGTCGGCGTCAGCACGAACGGCCAAGTGCTGCCGCTGACCGATGAGAGCTACCACCGGTTCGACGACCTCGCGATCTTCCTGCTGCTCGGCCTGGCCGCCGGCCTGCTGACCGGTGCGGCGACCTGGCTGCTGCGCGAGCGGCGTGGCCCGACGATCCTGATCGCGGCGGTGCTCGGCTCGTTGATCGCGGCGTACTTGGCCATGCAGACCGGACTGTCGTTCGCGGCCGGTCGCTATGTGCTGTCCGGCGCGCCGAAGATCGGCAGCGTGTTCGAGATGGCGCCGCGACTCGAAAGCGGCTGGGTGCTGATCGCCGAGCCGCTCGGCGCCGCACTGGCCTACGGCGTGCTGGCCGCCTGGCACGGCAGCAAAGACCTCGGCCGCCGCCTCGGCTAGTGGCATTTGTGCCCCTGCGGCAACGGAAGATCCGTGTCGAACACGGTGAGCATGTAGCGTGGCTGATTTGTCGAGTCGCGTGTGGACATTGCTCATCACCCCGGAAGTCGCGCGAACGTCGACGTTACGGAGTGGTGTGGGTGGCCGCACCTGATTTTCGGGCGGGGTTCAATTTCGGGCGGGGTTCAGTTGCGTCGGTGGATGAGGTTGGTTCGGGGTCGTTGTTG